>JAYWEJ010000059.1:0-28657 GCA_043779345.1 Acidimicrobiia bacterium
GCCTGGGTCAGGGCCTCGATCATGAGGACCGCCGGCATCAGCGGCTTGTGCGGAAAGTGTCCCTGGAAAAACTCTTCGTTGACGGTGACGTTCTTGAACGCGACCAACCGCTTCCCCGGCTCGTGCTCGGCGACAGCGTCGACGAGGAGCGAGGGAAAGCGGTGGGCGAGGCGTTGGATTACCGAGTTCACTGACCCGGGGGCTTCGTCGGTGCTGCGGGTTTCGTCGTCGGCTTGGCGGAATCGAGCTTCTTGATGACTTCGGTCGAGATGTCGAGCCCGGCATCGGCCCACACCAGGCCGGCGTCAGGGCCGTTGAACACGAAGTGGAGGCCCATTTCGGCCCCGAGCTGCTGCAGGACCGGCGTCAGCCGCTCCTGGAACTCGTTCTGCAGCGCCTGCTGCAGCTCCTGGACCTCGGCCTGCGCGTCCTGCGTGAAGCGCTGCACGTCGAGGGTGGCTTTCTCGATGTTCTTCTGGAGATCGCCGGCGGCATTGGGGCTCATCACCGAGCCTTCCTTCTCGAGCTTCTGCTGCATCGACGTCAGCTGCTTGTTGCGCTCGTTCAGCTCCGCGGCCTTCTTCTGCTGCATCGCCTGGATGCGGGTCGTCGCCACGCGGCCGTCGGCCGACTCGTTGGCAATGCGCTGAAGGACCACGTACGCGACCTTCGCGCCCTGCGGGAACGGTTTCGGCGCGGGCGGCTGGGCCGGGGCCTGCACGGGCGCGGGCGCCGCGGGAGCCGGGGCCGGCTTCGCCTGATCACCGGCAGCCTGGGCAAACGCTGGGGAGGTCGCCAGCATCATGCTGAGCGCCACGACGACAATAAAGCCTTTCATTACCAGTCCTTTCAAGGGTGCGAAGTCAGAGATTTTATCACGCGCGCGGCGGGTCGCTACGGGTGGGTCACCGTGAGGGTATAGGAGACCGACTGGGTCAGCGCGCCGACGTCGTAAATCCTGACGCACAGGGTGCCGGACAGGTTCGACACCGTCCCACCCAGTTGGGTGTTGACGACCGCGTTGTCGTTGGACAGCACCGCCGTGCACGTGGCCAGGGTGGACAGCGTGCCCATGCTGAAGCCGACCTTCGACGGCGCATTCTCGCCGAGCGAGGTCAGGGTCGCGGTGACGACCCCGGTGGCCCCGGTGAACACGTTATGCGTGGCGGCGCCGTTGACGTTGATGCTGCCCGTGAATGTCTCGGTCACGATCACCGGATCGGGGGTGGTCGGGAAGTTGGCGATGTCGCCGGAACAACCGGCGCCAACGGCGGCGAGCGACAGCACGAGCGCGCGAAGAATGAATGCTCTCATCAGAAAGTGGATCCCACGGCGAACTTGAAAGTGAACTTCTTCGCCGGCCGGAGGTTGTTGTCCAGCACGCCGAAACGTTGCGGGTTATAGGCGAAGATCAACCGGAACGGGACGTTCAGCACCGGCATGAAGAACCGGATCTCGGCGCCGGTCGAGGTCTTGAACGCGCTCGTCTCACCGATCTTCCGCAGGAACGGCTGCAGCGCGTTCGGATCGACCAGGCGCGTCGTCGTAAACGGATCGAGGATCACCGGCAGGCTCGGATCGACACGCTCGTTGATGTCTTCCTTCCACGCGAAACTCTGGCTGATGTCGCGGACCTGGCCGGTGTCGTAGAACAGCACGAGGCGGACCGGACCGGCGATGTTGATCAGGTATTCGGCGTTGAACAGCAGCGTCTTGTTGCCGCCGAGCACGAGGCCCGTCTCCATGTCGCGCGGGCCGATCGAGCGGATGTCGAACCCGCGAATCGTGTACTCGCCGCCGAGATACGCGGTTTCGGTAATCGGCAGGTAGACCGTGTCGCCGTACGGCCGGATGTACTCGAGCTGCGCGCGGTAGCCCACCGACATGCGGCGGTTGAGCGGCTTGAACTGCGCGTATTCGAAGCGCGGCTTGATGAAACTGGTATTGCCGCCAAGGCCCGCGAAGTCGATCGATCCGGTAAGGCGCTTGCCGGAGTTCGGGAAGATCGGGTTGTCGACGGTGTTGTGCACGAAGCTGGGCGTGACCTTGCTGATCGAGCGCTGGCCGCCTTCGCCGAGCAGCAGCGAATCGCGCAAGTACGGGTTGCGCTGCACCAGCTCGGGCGCGTAGTAGACGGGGTTCAGATCCGACACCTTCGTCTGCTCGTAGCTGTAGGTGAGGAACATCCGCGAGAAGCCGGCCAGCGGGAACCCGCTCGTGAGGTTGCCGCCGGTCGCTTCCTGCGTGAACTGATCGATGTAGCGCAGCGTGCGCTTGTAAACGTCGACGCCGCCGGTGATGTTGCGATCGAAGAGGAACGGCTCGGTGAAGGCGAGCTGGTAATTCTCGGAGCGCGAGCCGACCTGCAGCGACACCGTCAACGCTTCGCCGCGGCCGAGGAAGTTCGACGTCTGGAACGACAGCTGGCCGAAGAAACCCTCGAACTGCGACACGCCGGCGCCGAACGTCAGCTGGTTGCGGTTCTGCTCTTCGAGCTTGAGCGTGACGTCGACCTGGTTCTTTTCACCGGGCGTCTTCTGGACGTCAATGCCCTGCCCTTCTTCGAGGGGCTTGAAGTAGCCAAGCTGGTTGAGCCGCTTGACGCTGTACTTCAGGGCTTCGGTGTTGAACGGCGCGCCTTCGAGCAACCGGACTTCGCGGCGAATGACGTTATCGCGCGTCGTCGTATTGCCAGCGAACGTCAGGCGGTTCACGAAATACTGCTCGCCTTCCGTCATGCGCATCGTGACGTTGACGGTCGGCGACGCCGGGCCGGCGATCGGCCCTTCGGCGGCGGCCAGCGGCTCGAGATCCGGGAAGCCGGTGAACTCGAAGTAGCCGAGGCTGCCGTAGCCTTCGCGCGCCTTCACCAGGCCGTTGCGAATCGGCTTGTCCGAATACCAGTCACCCGGCTTGAGCTTGAAGAACGGCTCGAGGAATTCGGTCTTGATGATCTTGTTGCCGTCGAAGTCGAACTTGCCGACGCGGTAGCGCGGACCTTCGTCGATCGGGACGTTCAGCTCGACCCAGCGCGTTTCCTTGTCAACGCTGTCTTCGATGGTCTTGATCTCGGGCTGCCCGACGCGGGCGCCGATGTAGCCCTTGTTACGGTAGTACTCGATGACCTTCTCGGCGTCTTCGTCGAACTTGTTCTCGTTGTAGACGCCCTTACCGGTAATCCACGACAGCATGCCGTGCTTCTTCGTGGACTTCATCTGCCGCGCCAGCGCCCGATCGCTGACGTCGGAGTTACCGTTGAAGTTGATGGTGCGAACCTTGACCTTCGGTCCTTCGACGACGTCGAAGATCACCTTCACCAGCTTCGGGCCGGCCGGCAGCGGCTCGACCGTCGAGGTGACCTCGGCGAACTCGTAGCCCTTGTCGGCCATGAACGACTTGACGATGCCCTGCACCCTCCGGACGACGGATTGATCGAGAAAGG
Source organism: Acidimicrobiia bacterium (assembly GCA_043779345.1). Classification (GTDB taxonomy): domain Bacteria; phylum Acidobacteriota; class Vicinamibacteria; order Vicinamibacterales; family UBA2999; genus 12-FULL-67-14b. The sequence continues at coordinate 3,443 of JAYWEJ010000059.1, forward strand.
AGTCGAGGCGCAGCGCGATGCCGAGCTCCTTCATCTTCTCGTCGATCTTGGTGCGCTCGACCTTCGTCGACCCCGTGTAATCGACAATCTTCACGCGCGGCCGCTCTTCCATGTGGTAAATCAGGTGCTTGCCCTGCACCCCATTGGGGAACGTCACGTCGAGCGTTTCAATCCACAGGTTGTCGAGGAAGCTGGTGGCCCACAGCCGCTTGAAGTCTTCGAGCAGCGACCGCTCGGTCTGCTCGTTGAACGGCACCCAGCTGCCCTGTGAGGGGAGGCTCAGCGCCGTCTGGATGTAATAGAGGTAGGTCTGCGCCTCGATGATCGACTCGTTGATCGGGTGAAACCGCAGCTCGGTCTGGCAGATCACCGGACCGGAGTCGGCCGCCGGTGGGCGCGCGGATTTCAGGCAGCTCAGCTCCGCGGTGACGGGCACCGGCTGAGCCGGGGCCGCCGCGGGGGTCTGGGCAAAGGCCGCGACCGGCGCCGCTAACAGCGCTAAAACAATGAAAAATCGAGACATCACGTGGTACAAGCCCGTTGGGCGCTGGCTAAACAACCCTTAATACTACCGCAAGTTCAGACGTTCGAGGTCAAGCGACGGCCTGCCACCACTGGCTGGCCGGCCGGCCGGTAGGCCAACTGCCCGCCCTCGAGGTAAACCTCGATCTCCCCGCCCTGCAGTTGCCCCCGAATGAGCTCCTCGGCAAGGGGGTCCTCGATATAGCGCTGGATGGCCCGGCGCAACGGGCGTGCGCCATACGAGCGGTCCTTGCAGGTGATATCGATGACCCAGTCGATCACTTCCGGCGCCGCAATCACTTTCATGCGCCGATCCAGGAGGTTAATGTTCAGCTGATCGACCAGCAGCGCCAGGATCTTGCGCAGGTCGTCGTCGGTCAGCGCCTCGAACACGATCAGCTCATCGACGCGGTTGACGAACTCGGGATTGAAGGTGCGCTTCACTTCGCCGAGCACCATTTCCTGCACGCCCTTCTGATCGTTGGCTTCACTGGTCTGGAAGCCCAGCGACGCCTTCTTCTGGATGAAGCGCGCGCCGATGTTCGACGTCATGATCAGGATCGCGTTCTTGAAGTTGACGCGATTGCCGAGGCCGTCGGTCAGGTGGCCGTCCTCGAACACCTGCAGCAGGATGTTGAAGATGTCAGGGTGCGCCTTCTCGATTTCGTCGAGCAGCACGACCGAATACGGGTTGCGCTTGACCTTCTCGGTGAGCTGCCCGCCTTCTTCATGGCCGACGTATCCCGGCGGCGAGCCAATCAACTTCGACACCGAGTGCTTCTCCATGTATTCCGACATGTCGAAGCGAATCAGCGCGTTCTCGCTGCCGAACAGGAACTGGGCGAGGGCGCGGGCGAGCTCGGTCTTGCCGACGCCCGTCGGCCCGAGGAACATGAAGCTGCCGACCGGGCGATTCGGGTTCTTCAGCCCGGCGCGCGAGCGGCGGATGGCGCGCGACACCGCGGAGATGGCGCGCTCCTGGCTGATCACGCGCTTGTGGAGGTCGGCCTCCATGCGAATCAGCCGGTCGCTTTCGTCCTGGTTGATCGACGACAGCGGCACGCCGGTCCACTTCGACACGACCTCGTCGATCTCCGCGCGCGACACGATCACCTTGCGGGCACTCGAGCGCACGTCGAACTTCTCGCGCACGAACTGCAGGTTCTCGCGCGCCACCTGTTCCTGCTCGCGATAGAACTGCGCCTTGTCGAAATCCTTGGCCGAGACGGCGCTCTCCATCTGCTCGACGGCGACGCGGATGGACTTGTTGATCTCGCCGAACTCCTCGCTGTAGCCGGCCTCGCGCAGCTTGGCGCGCGCGCCCGCCTCGTCCACGAGATCGATGGCCTTGTCCGGCAGGAAGCGATCGGTGATGTAACGGCTCGACTGATACACCGCGGCCTCGACGGCCTCGCGGGTGTACTCGACGTGATGGAACTGTTCGTAGCGATCCTTCACGCCCATCAGGATTGAGATGGTCTCGCTCTCCGACGGCGGATCGACCTTGATTGCCTGGAAGCGGCGCTCGAGCGACCGATCCTTCTCGATGTATTTACGGTATTCGGCGGGCGTCGTGGCGCCGATGCAGCGGATCTCGCCGCGCGACAACGCCGGCTTCAGGATGTTGGCGGCGTCGAGCGAGCCTTCGGCCGAGCCCGCGCCGACCAGCGTGTGCAGCTCGTCGATGAACACGATGATGTTCGAGTTGTCGAGCAGCTCCTTCATGATTGCCTTGAGGCGCTCTTCGAACTGGCCGCGGTACTTCGTGCCGGCGACGATCAACGAGATGTCGAGGGCGAGCAGGCGCTTGTCCGCGAGGAAATGCGGCACGTCGCCGTAGACGATCTTCTGCGCCAGGCCTTCGACGATCGCCGTCTTGCCGACGCCGGGCTCGCCAATCAGCACCGCGTTGTTCTTGGTGCGGCGGCACAGCACCTGCTGCACGCGCTCGAGCTCGTAGTCGCGGCCGACCAGCGGATCGAGCTGGTTCTTCATCGCCGCTTCGGTCAGGTCGCGGCTGAACTCGGCAAGCAGCGGCGTTTCCTTGACCCGGTTGATCGACGTCTTCTCGTTCAGGAGCTGGACGATGTCTTCGCGGACCTGGTGGAGGCGCATCCCCTTTTCCATGAGGATGGTCGCGGCCACCGATCGCTCTTCGCGAAGGATGCCGAGCAGCAGATGTTCGGTGCCGATGTAGTTGTGGAGCAGGCGATCCGCTTCTTCCGCGGCGTACTGCAGCACGCGCTTGGTCTCGGCGCTAAAAGGGATTTCGACGGAGGTCGACACCTTCTCGCGGAAAACGGTGCGGCCTTCGATATCTTTGCGGATATTTTCGAGGGACAGGTGGGATCGGGCAAAGATCCGGCTCGTGAGGCCCTTGCCTTCACGAATCAGGCCCAACAACAAGTGCTCGGTCTCAATCGAGATGCTGCCGAGCTGGCTCGCTTCATAGCGGGCAAAGAATAAAACCCGCCTGGCTCGTTCGGTATAACGTTCGAACATTCGCCGCGTCGCCCCCTTTGACCAACATTATACGGCCAAACCGCCGTTTTACACATTTGCGATCCCGCTAAGTTGCGGAAAAATAGTGACTTCGGAGTTTTGGATAACGGCCGGCCTTGGCGTACAATTACCCCCGTGACGGCGGTACCAGAGCCAATACAACAGCCGACGCCGGCCTCCCGTTGGGAAACCCTCCTTTGGCCGCAGTGGTTGCCGGTACGCGCGCGGACGCCGCTGATTGCGCAGATTACCGGCGCGGTCGCGGTGACGGCGCTGATCGTCGGGCCATGGTGGGCGTCCGCCCCGGAAGGCATCGTCCAGCCAGCCGGCATTTCCGTCGCGCCGGCCGTCACGCCGGTCGCGGTCGCTACGGTTCCTTCGGATTCGCAGCCGAAGCCTGCGCCGGTTCCTGACGCGCGCCCGTCCCATCTGAACCTGGATGTCCGGCACAGTTTCAAGAGCGTGGAGTTTTCGGTGAGCGTCGACGGCAAGCCGGCGTTCAATACCAGGCTCGACGGCAGCGGCAAGCGGTTCGGTGTGTTCGGCAAGCGCTCCGAGCGCGGCTACACCAAGACGCTCGACCTCGCACCCGGCGCGCACATCGTTCGCGTGCGCGTGCTGTCTCCCGGCGACAAATTCGATCAGACCCGCGTCGAGCGATTCGACCTCGGATCGTCGTCGGTCGCGACGATGCGGATCTCGGCGGACAGGTCCGGCCTGTCACTCGTCTCCGAGCGGCCGCCGGCTCCTCCTCCTCCGGTTGAGGCACCTGCAGCGGTCGCGGTCGCCGTTCCAGCGCCTGTTGCCGTTGCCGCCCCGGTCCAGGCCGCACCGGTCGCGGCTCCGCAGGCGATGGCTCCGCAAACGCAGGACGCCAACAACGTCATCAACCTCCTCCAATCCGTGCGCTCGATGCTGATCGGGATCGCCGGCTTCGTCGCGTCAACCGCGACCGCCTTCATGGTCCAGGAATGGCTGAGGTCGCGCAAAGGACTGATCTTCGCCAACGCCGAGGAAGCCTCGCAGTTCGTGGCCGGCGAACGCCGGCGGCGTCGCCGCCCCGGCCGGGCACGGACGCCGCGCGAGGGCGATGCTCAACCCGCTGCTCCGGAGTCGGCTCCCTAAGTTCCCGGTCGTGTTAGCCTCCCGGGCATGCGGCACCAGACCCGGCGGCTCCTCCTCTCCTTGCTCTTCGTCGCGGCGCTGACCTCGCCGGCCTGGGCCGACGTTACTCGTGTCGCGATTACCTCGCGCGCCGTGGTCGCGAACGGCCAATGGTTCGGGGCGGCCGGGCCCTACGAGAAAATCGCCGGCACCGCCTTCTTCGAGCTCGATCCCGCCGATCCACGCAACACGGCGATCGCCGACATCGACCTTGCGCCACGCAACGCGCGCGGCCGCGTCGAGTTCTCCGCCGATCTCTTCATCCTCACGCCGCAGGATCCGGCGCGCGCCTCGGGCAGCGTGCTGTTCGAGATTTCGAATCGCGGCAACAAGGGCCTGCTCTCGACGTTCAATCGCGGCACGCCGTCTGCCGATCCGACGCAACCCGAACATTTCGGGGACGGCCTGTTGATGCGCAACGGTTTCACGCTGGTATCGGTGGGATGGGAGTTCGACGTGCCGGGGCTGAAGGTGCACCCACCCATCGCGACGCGAAACGGATCGCCGATCGTCGAATCGATTTCCACCTCGCTGGTCGTCGACGTGCGCGCGACCGAGGCGGCGTTTCCGGACGTGCCGTTTTACGCGCCGTTCGACAGGCACGACGAATCGGCGGCACTGACGGTTCGTGATCGCGTCTGGGACATGCCGGTCGTGATTCCACGGCGCAACTGGCAGTTCATCGCGTCCGACGCCGCCGGCGGGGGCCGCTGCGGCGGCCAGGCGAAGTGCCCGCGGGTGTCGATGGCGTCCGGTTTCGCGCCCGGCCGAATCTACGAGCTGAAGTATCGCGTGGCGAATCCGCCGGTGTCAGGCGTCGGCCTTGCCGCCATCCGCGATGTCGCCTCGGCGGTGAAGTACGGCAAACAGCTTCCGGTGGGCGGTAAATATCTCCACGTCTATGGCGCCTCGCAAAGCGGGCGCTTCCTGCGGCTGTTCCTGCACGAGGGATTCAACACCGACGAACACGGGCGGCGGGTCTTCGACGGGATCATGCCGCACATCGCGGGTGCCGCCCGCGCCGACTTCAACTCCCGCTTCTCGCAGGCGGTCGGGCTCGATCAATACGGCGCGCTCCGCTTCCCTTTCACGGATGCGCCGCAGCGCGATGACGCCAGCAACCGCACCGACGGATTGCTGTCGAAGTACACCGCCGATCAGCAACCGAAGATCATCCACACGAATTCGTCGGTCGAGTACTGGGGAACGGGACGCGCCGCCGCGCTCGTGCACACATCGCTCGATGGCAAGTACGACCTGACCTTGCCCGGCAACGTCCGCTTCTATCATTTCGCCGGCAGCCAGCATGGTCCCGCGGCGTTTCCGCCGCGAGCGGCCCTCGGTGACGGTCCGAATGCCCGTGGCGTCGGCGCGCAGTTGCCGAATCCCACGCCGCACACCATCGGCTTGCGCGCCCTGGTGCTGGCGCTCGATCGCTGGGTCCGCGATGGCGCTGCGCCGCCGGCCAGCAAGTATCCGCGCCTCGCTGACGGCACCTTGACGACGATGCAGGGGCTGAAGTGGCCGGCGCTCGGCACCATCCCGTCGCCGGCATTGATTCCCGAACCGCGGCGCGCCGGCAGTGATGGCGGCACTGGAGCGTGGCCGTTTCTGGTGCCGCAGGTCGACGCCGACGGCAACGAGCTCGCCGGAATCCGGCTGCCGGATCAGGCCGTGCCGATCGGCACGCTCACGGGATGGAATTTCCGCGCCGCGTCGGGCGGCAACCAGACGGCGATCGTCCCGCTGCTCGGCAGCCTGATTCCGTTTGCGAAGACCGCGGCCGACCGCGGCACCGACCCGCGCCAGAGCCTCGAGGAACGCTATCGCGGCAAGGCTGATTATCTTGGCCGCGTCACGGAAGCGGGGCTCGCGCTCGTCAAGGACGGCTACGTGCTGCGCGAGGACCTGCCCTTCCTGCTGGAACGTGCTGCGGCCGGCTGGGACTGGGTCACGAACTTTAAACTTTAAACTTTAAACTTTAAACTTCTATGTCACATACCGTTGGCTTCATCGGTCTGGGTCTCATGGGCAAGCCGATGGCCCGCAACCTCTTGAAAAAGGGCTTTTCCGTGATCGCCCACAGCCGCAGCCGCGGACCGGTCAGCGAGCTGGTCGCGGAAGGCGCGCGCGCGGCCGGCTCCCCGGCCGAAGTGGCGCGGACCGCGAAATACATCGTCACCATGCTGCCCGACGGCCCGGATGTGTCGCTGGTCCTCGAAGGCGACCACGGCGTCTTCGGCGCGATGTCGAAGGGCACCGTGATTGTCGACTCGAGCACGATCGCGCCCGCGATTGCGCGGCGCCTGGCCGCGCGCGCGAACGAGCTTGGCTCCGCCATGCTCGACGCCCCGGTCAGCGGCGGCGAGATCGGCGCGATCGACGGCACGCTCACGTTCATGGTCGGCGGCGATGCGGCCGCGCTCGAATCCGTGCGCGCGATCTTGAGCGCGATGGGCAAACCCGATCGCATCGTGCACGTCGGCGAATCGGGCGCCGGTCAGATCTGCAAGGCCTGCAACCAGATCGTGCTCGGCGGAACGATGGCGGTCGTCGCCGAAGCGATTGCGTTATCGCGGAAGGCCGGCGTCGATCCGATGAAGGTGCGCGCCGCGCTGATGGGCGGATTCGCGCAAAGCCGCGTCCTCGAAGTGCACGGCGAGCGCATGATCACCGGGAACTGGAAACCGGGCTTCAAGGCGAAGTTGTTCAAGAAGGATCTCGGCATCGCCATGAGCACGCTTGCCGAGAACGGGGTGCCGGCGGTGACGAGCTCGGTCGTGCAGCAGCTGGTGAACGCGCAGATCGCCGCGGGCGAAGGCGAGGAAGACTACTCGGGCATCGCCAAGGTCATCTTCAATCTCGCCGCCCTGAACAACTAGTTCGTAAACGCGCGGGCCCGCTTGAGCTCGGGCCGCTCGACATCGGCGCCCTTCGCGATCGAAAGCACGTGCAGGTAATACTTCCGCGCGGCGGCGCGGTTGCCGAGCGCTTCCGCGGCACGCGCGGCGCCATACGCGCCGCGGAACCGGTTCGGTTCTTTCTTCATCGTCGCTTCGAAGGCGGTTGAGGCTTCTTTTGCCATTCCCGCGTCCAGCAGCATCTCGCCGAGCAGCTCGCGGGCAGGCGCGATCGGCCCGGGACTGATCGCGGCCTTGTCGGTGGCGTCTTCCTGGTCGGCAGCCGCTCGCATCAGGCGCAGGCCTTCGTCCTTGTTTCCTTCGGCGAACGTGAGCCACGCCAGCGCCGCCTGGCGCTGGATGTCGACCTGCCCTGCCCAGTATTCGTCTTTCGCGGCCTTCAGCGCGTCACGAAGCGCCGCCAGCTTCTCGACGTCCGGAGCCGCCGCACCAGGCTTGCCCGATCGCGCGGCGCCGATCGCGCGCGCGAAATGCAGGATGGCGTCGGCGTTCGCAAATGCGGACGCGATCGGTTGCAGCGCCGCCGCCTCCTGCCACGCGCCGCGTTCGAGGGTATACCGGGCCATCACTCCATTGCGCGCATAGGGGCCGGCCTCGGGCGGCGCGGCGCCGTGCACCACGGTGGGGCTGTTCAGCTTCTCCGCCATAGCGGGCAGGCGGTCGAGTAGCGCTTTCGCCTTCTGGTCGTGCGCCATCTGCAGATACGCGTACGCCTGATAATCCATGGCGTGGAGGGCTTGCCCAATGATGCCCTGGCGAATCGATTCCCGCTCGGACTTGACGTTGGCGTCCACCGAGTCCTGCCACGATCCGACCCGCGTGAATGTGTGCGAAGGCATATGCAGCGCATGCGGCGACGACGGCGCGATCGCCGCATAGCGCCGTGCCGCGGTCAGCGCCTTGGGCGCCAGGGCCGGGAGGTCGTAGGTGTGGATGATGTAGTGCGCGAGCCCCGGATGATCGGGGTATTTCTTCCACAGCGGCTCCAGGATCTCCGCCGCCTGCAGCTGCAGCGCGTAGGTCTTGTCGCTCGGCAGCGCCGTTTGATCGAGCGCGAGCGCATAAAAGATCCGCGCCTCGATATCCTCGCGATAATCACGCTGCACGCCTTCCATGGACCTGGCGTAACCGAGGGTTCGATCGCGATGAGAGATGGTCGATGCGTCGCGGTATAGCTGATGAACCGCGTTGAGATAGGCTTTTTCGCGCGGCGTCGGGGTTCCCGCCGCCAGCCCTTTCTGCACCGCCGCAAGGCCGCGCTCGAGCAACGGCCCGGATTTGATGCCCGTGAACGGATTGCTCCATTGACTCAAGGCGATGCCCCAGTAGGCGATCGCGCAGTTCGGATCGGCGGACAGCACCGTGTTGAACCTGTCGATGGCCGGGCCGAACTCGAATGAATGCATCAGCGCCATGGCGCGATTGAAATCGACGCGCGTAGCGGGCTGACAGGATGTCTCGAAATTCACCGTGCCAAGCTTGCCGGCGGCATGGTCATCGTGTTGACCGCTAGCGACAAGTGGATACGCGAGCAGCGCCGCAAGGGTCAAAGTGTAGAGCTTCATTGGAGCCTCCGGAGGATGTCAGGATACCTGAAATCGCGCCGGCCTGAACAACCCTATCGGGTGGCGCGTCGCTCCATCGATCGCCAGGTCCGAGAGAATCTCGCCGATCACGCTCGCGAACTTATAGCCGTGCCCGGAACAGGGCGACGCGATCACGACGTTCGCGAACTCCGGATGCTGGCCGATCACGAAATGCTGATCCGGCGTCAGCGTGTACTTGCAGCTCACCGTCTCGACGAGGGTGCCGTCCGCCAGTGCGGGGATACAGGGCCGCAGCGCGTCGCGGATCGCGGCCTCGCCCTTCACCTTGGACCTGAAGAACGCGACCTTGACGCGCCCCTCATCGTCAGCGGGAAATCCGTAGAACGAAATGCCGTTGCCGAGGTCCCAGATGTAGATCGGAAAGCGATTGGGCATGAACGGCGCGGCGCCGCCGCCGGGATCGAACCAGTGCAATTGCTGCGGCTCCACTTCGAGAGGCAGCCAGTCGATCTTGAACAGCTCCGATGCCCACGAACCGGGCGCCAGGATCAGACGTTCGGTTTCGTAGCGCGCCCGCGATGTGCGAACTTCGATCGCGCCCGACGCCGCGACTCCCCAGCTCTCGACGCGCTCGTCGAAGTGCACGTGGCCGCCGTTGTCGACGGCCAAGTCGAGGTGCGCGCGAATCGCTTCTTCCGGATAGACAATGCCGGCTTCGTTCTCGAACAGCGCGACGATCTCGCGGCCCGGCGTGAGCGCGGGAAATCGCGAACGGATCTGCGCGGCATCGAGCATTTCATGGGCGAGATGATGCTCGCGCGCGCTCCTCAAGCTGCCGGCCACCACTTCGCTTTCGGGCCTGCCGATCATCAACCCGCCGGTGATCTGCAGCAGGCGCCGGCCCGTCTGGCGTTCGAGCTGCCGCCACAATTCGTAGGCGCGGCGCAGCAACGGCACGTAGGCCGGGTCTTCGAAATACGCGAGTCTGATCACGCGGGAGCGGCCGTGGCTCGATCCCTGATCGTGCGCGGCCTGGAATTGTTCGAGGCCCAGCACGCGCTTGCCGCGCGACGCGGCATGCGCGGTTGCGGCGCTGCCGACGCCGCCGAGACCCACAACAACCACATCGAAAGTCGACACGCCAAGGTAGGATGCCACCGATGGCTCGGCTCCTCATTCTCTTTTTCGCCAGCGGCTGCGCGGCGCTCATTTACGAGACCGTCTGGTTTTACCTGGTGCAGCTCGTCGTCGGGGCATCATCGATCTCGGTTGCGGTCCTGCTGTGCGCGTTCATGGGCGGGATGGCGCTCGGCAGCTGGCTGCTGCCAAAGCTGACGCCGAAGGGCGCGCATCCGTTGCGGGTGGTGGCCGCGCTCGAAGCGGGCATCGCGATCCTCGGCGCCGCGATCCCGATCGCGCTTCCCTACATTCAACAGGTCTACCTGACGCTCGCCGAGCCTGGCGCCAGCTCGGTCACTCTGCGCGCGATCGTCTGTGTGCTGATCCTGACGCCGCCAACGATGTTGATGGGTGCGACGCTGCCGGCGATCGCGCGCTGGCTCGCCCACGGCCGCGCCGCGGAATCGGTCGGCTTCATCTACATGGCGAACCTCGCGGGCGGCGCAACCGGGACGCTGCTCGCCGGTTTCTACCTGCTGCGGGTCCACGACACGGTGATTGCGACCGCTGTCGCCGTCACGCTCAACCTCATCGTCGCCGTCGCAGCCTGGCGAATGGCCGGCAGCACTGCGGCACCTGTCGCTGATGCACCTTGGGCGCCTGCACCCGAGGCACCTCAGGCACCCCAGGCACCTGTTTACGTCGCGGCAGCCCTGTCAGGCTTCACCGCGCTTGGCGCCGAAGTGGTCTGGACACGTCAACTGTCGTTGCTCTTCGGCGCGAGCGTCTACACGTTCTCGCTGATCCTCGCGGTGTTCCTGACGGGACTCGGTGTCGGCGGCTACGTGGGCACGACCCTCGCGCGCCGCACGCAGACGCCGCTGGCGACGCTGGGAATGATCCAGGCGCTGCTGGCGGGTGCGATCGCGCTCGGCGCGGCCGCCATCGTCAACGTCCTCCCGCAGTGGCAGCCGACCGCGCTGTTTCTTCCGAGCGTGCGATCGACGCCGTGGCTGATGTTTGCGTATGACGCGGTTCGATGCGCCGTGGCGCTGCTGCCGGCGACGATCTTGTGGGGCGCCAGCTTCCCGCTCACGCTTGCCGCCGGCCGGTCGGGGCACTTCGACCGGCACGTCGCACGCATCAACGCAATCAACACCACCGGCGCGCTGGCCGGAGCAATCGCCTTCACGCTGATCGGCATTCCCATCCTCGGCTCGCACGGCGCCCAGCAGGCGTTGGTGATCGGCGCGAGCATCAGCAGCCTGATCCTGCTCTTGACGGTTCCCGGTCACAACCGCGCGCCACGTCTCGCCGTGACCGCATTGATCACGGTGATCGCGCTCTGGATCGTGCCTGCGGTGCCCGGGCCGCTGATCGCCTACGGGCGCTCGGTGAATTCGTGGGACTCGATCGCGCGGTTTCTCTACCTCGCCGAAGGCGCCACCGCGTCGGTCGCCGTCACCGAGGGCAAAGGCGGCGCGCGGCAGTTTCACATTGCCGGCAAGGTCGAAGCGTCCGACATGGACATCGACATGCGGCTCGAGCGCATGCTCGGTCACATTCCGGCGCTGCTCCATCCCAATCCGCGCTCGGTCCTGATTGTCGGCGTCGGCGCGGGCGTCACCGCCGGCGCGCTCTCGATCCACCCGGAGGTCGAGCGCATTGTGATCTGCGAGATCGAGCCGGTCGTGCCGCGCAGCGCGCGCGCGTATTTCGGCGATGAGAACCATCACGTCCTCGACGATCCGCGCATCGAGCTGGTGTTGGACGATGCGCGGCATTTCCTGCAGACGACGGACGAGAAGTTCGACGTGATTACCTCGGATCCGATTCACCCGTGGGTCCGCGGCGCGGCGACGCTGTATTCCCTCGAGTACCTGACGCTCGCCAGGGAGCACCTGACCCCGGGCGGCGTGGTGACGCAGTGGATTCCGCTCTACGAGACCGACCTGCGATCGGTCAAGAGTGAGATCGGCACGTTCGCGAAAGTGTTTCCGGACACGACATTGTGGAGTCCCGACCTGCTCGAGGAAGGCTACGACCTCGTCGCGTTCGGACGCGTTGAAGAACGGCCGATCAGCCAGGCGGCGATCCAGGCGCGCCTCGACGCGGCGCCGCGCGTGAAACAATCGCTCCGGGACGTGGCACTGACGTCCGCCGGAGATCTTCTGAGCACGTATGCGGGCCGCGGCAGCGACCTGGCGCCGTGGTTAGCCGACGCGGAGATCAACCGGGAGCGTCATTTGCGATTGCAGTATCTGGCGGGAATGGCGGCGAACATCGACCAGCGGTTCCTGATCTTTCAGTCGATGCTGCACTACCGTCGATATCCGGCGGACCTGTTCGTGGCGGCCGCCGATCTCGAGGCGAAGCTACGGGAGTGGTACGAGCAGTAGGCGATCCACCGATTAACTTCTTGGAACGATCGGTGGATCGTCTAATCAGCGGCTAGCCTTTCTTCTTGCCGGTGCCGCTCTGGCTGAACTGGCCACCGGCCATATCCTGCTTCACGGTCAGGGCGCCGTCCTTGAGGGTCAGCGTCATCACGACGTCGATCACACCCTGCGGACCCTCGCGGTTGAACTTCAGCACCGCTTCCGGCCCCTTGACGGTGATGTCGGTGATGGTCACCGGACCGCCGCGGCCGCCGCCGAGCTCCGCCGACAGCTTGCCGGCGGTGTCCTTGATGGACAGCGTCGATTCCTGGGGACCGCGACGGCCCTCGATCGTGAGCACCCAATCACCGAGAAATGCCTTGGCGTCCTGCGCCCAGGCCACCGACGGCGCCAGCGTCACGGCGCACAGCAGAACCAACAAGCTCTTACGAATCATTCCGGGCTCCTTGTTTGAAAGCGTGGAGTGCCATACCCGAAGCACCCAGTGATGCTGCATACGTTCTCGCAAAGCTCAATGCTTACCAATCTGGCACAAAGGCTAATCGGACCGGCGCCTCGACCGATATCACGGCTGATGGGGCTCGCACAGTTGAGGATCGTCGTATACCCGGAAACCACCAAAGCCTGGGGCGCCCGCTCGCTCGAGCACGATCTCACTGCTGTTGGCAGGACCGCTGAGGCGGCGCTGGACGCCCTCGTGCGCCTCGCATCCGCGCATATTGCGTATGATTTCCGGCATGGGCGGACGCCGTTGTCGGCTTTCGCCGCGGCGCCGCGCTCGTACTGGAATGCGTTCGCCGGCGCGGCTCAGGGCGCCCGGCCGCTGGAAATCACCCAACCGGAGCCGCAGCGTCCGCTTTCGTGCCTGGTCAGCGTGACCCGGGAAAATCCGGCCATGCGCCGCCTGATTCCCCCGCGCATCGCCTAGCGGTCAGTTCACGCGGTTATGCCCGCGTCCCACGGCGATCGCCACCTTCTGCCGCGCCCGATCGACGACGTCACCAAATCGCTCATCGGCGTTCAGTTGAGCCACCCCTCCGGAAATGGCAACGCGGTGCCGGGCCCCGGCATGCAGCGCGGCACGCACTCGCTCGGCCACGGTGCGTGCTTGGTCGTCAGCGAGGCCAGGCAGCACGACCAGCAACTCGCTTCCGCTCCACCGAATGGGCAGGTCCGACTGGCGGATCGTTCTCAGCAAAGTCTCGGTGACGTTCTCGAGCGCCGCGTCGTCGGCGCCCAGCGCGGACCGGTCGGCCGGCGCAAAGTCAAACAACACCACGCTCAATTGATGGCCCTCGCGGCGGGCGCGCGCCAGTTCGCGCGCCACTGCGAATTCCCCGCCGCTGCGCTCGAGCATCGACGGCGGCCAGTCGACCACATGCGGGAGGACGGTGTCCTCGCGGCGCTCGTCGGCGTCATCGCGATCGCTGGCGCGGTCGCGGAATGGCGCCGGCGTGACTGCCGGCAACGCGATCCGCGCGCCGTCGAATGTGACCTGACCGAGCGTCTTCAGGGCGGCCACGCTGCGATCATCGATCTGCAGGGGCTTGATGTCGAAGACGCAAATCGCCCCGAGCACCTCGCCGTGCGAGATGATCGGAACCCCGGCCAGTCCGCGCACCGCATCGGGGCCGTCGCCTGCCGACGACGGATCGCGGTCGGCGGCGCCGAGATCGCGTGACAGAACCACCTCGCCGGTTCGCGTGATTCGTTCGAAAGCGTAGGGGAGATGATGCGGCGAGTGCGGCATCAGCTCGTCCGAGATCCACGCGAACGTCGCGTGATAGCGCGACTCCCCGTGCGACCGCATGTAAACGCCGGCGCCGGAAGTGCCGCACAGCTGGCGCGCGCGCTGCAGGAGATCGGCCATGCGCTCGCGCAGTTCATCGGATTCCGCTGACGACTCTGGCGACTCTCCCACCGCCGCAGTGTCGCGAGGTGCGAGCACGCGCTCGATCACGGCGTGCATCGTCGATCGCGGCGCCGCGTCGCTGATGACGCGGACATCAAGACCCGTCAGCCGCGCAGCCGCGTACTCGCGCATTTCCCGCGATGGTGCCCAGGCGATGATCTCGGAGCGCCGTCGTTGGTCGCGCCGCACTGCTTCGATGACCGCACAGCCATCCCTGACGGGCAATGCGAGATCGACGATCAGCAACACCGGCGGACCAAACCGTTCGACCAGCTGGATGGCCTGTTCACCGTCGCGAGCGATCAGCAGGCCGAGCTGAAACCGCGCCACTGACTCGCGACAGAAGGCGGCGCGTTCCTGATGGGCATCGGCGACCAGCACGTACGACAGATCCAGGGGCGCCGACTCGTGATCGGGAGGCGTGACTTCGGCCGCGCAGGGCATGACGACGCCGCGCGGTTGCTGTTCCGGTGCGCTCGCCGTGACGCCGACCGCGGCCGGGCGGGCGACTTGCGCGCGCACCAGATTCTTGCCGTCAGCTTTCGCCTGATACATGCCCTGGTCAGCACGCAGAATCAAATCCGCGGCCGAGTCGCCGGGTGCCATGACGGCCACGCCGATGCTGATCGTCAGGCCAGGCAGCTTGGCATCCTCGGCGTCGCGGCGCTCGATCAGCCGGCGGCGAATGCGCTCGGCGCATGCCAGCGCGCTGGCGTGCTCGCTGTTGGGCATCACAATCGCGAACTCGTCGCCGCCATAGCGCGCGCACACATCAAACACGCGTACTGCCGAGCGAAGGATGGCGCCAACGCTTTGCAGCACGGCGTCGCCGACCTGGTGTCCCCAGGTGTCGTTGATCGTCTTGAAGTCGTCGATGTCGGCCAGCAGCACCGATAGTGAGTGGCCGTCACGCTTCGCGCGCTCGACTTCCTGATGAAGGCGGCTGTCGAGGTACGGCCGATTCAGCAAGCCGGTGACGGAGTCGACGGTGGCCGCATACGCCAGTCGCGCCGCTTCGGTTTCGACGCGGGCGGTGGCCAGCGCGATCCCGGCCCAGACGCCAATCGCGCGCAACGCAATTTCATCCTGCCGACCGAAAGCGGATCCGTCCCGTTTATCGGTGACCGTGAGAACGCCGACCGTTTCGGAGCCGGCGATCATCGGCACGGCCGCGAAGGAGAACGTGCGGTATCGATCGACGGTTCGCGCCGCCGGTGACAGCAAGCGGACATCGCGCACGAACACCGGACGGTTTGATGCGTAGACGTGCCCTATCACCCAATCGCCGGGCTTGATGCGAACGTTCTCGACCGACGCCAGCGAATGGCCATGGGTGGCCGCGATCATCAGGCAGCCATCGGCTTTCCGATACAACGCCAGCGACACCCGCTCGGCGTCGAGCATCTGCGCGACGTGCGCGACGATGCGGCGCGACACGCTGTCGACGTTGCCGGCGCGGCTGAGGCGCCGCACCATCGAGTAGCCGCGGACCAGCAGGCTCTCCGCTCTCCGGGTCACGTCGCGCGCGCGCACCGACTCGAGCGCATACGTCAGGACCAGCGACCACACCGAGAGCACGTCCTGCGCGCTGGTCCAGTCCCCATTGAGGAGCAGCACGACGGCCCGATCTTCGTTTGTCGTTGACAGCGATACCGCGGTCGCCAGACTGTCGCCAGGCCCCTGCATACGCACCACGCGCGTGCCACCAAAGGCGGGGCCCTCTGCCGCCGGTCGCGACGGCTGGTCGCCGTCAGCGCCGCCGGCAACCAGCATCCAGACCGGTCCGCAACGCTCGAGAATGACCCCCCGAGTGCCGACCGCCCGGAACAACTCGTTGAGGATGGACTCGTAGGCGTGGCGTAAATCCACGGCCTTGCCGACAGCGTCAGCGATATCGGACACGAGCAGCGGCGACAGCTCTGGCTGTAACATCGGGGGAGTCAGATGTGCAGGACATTATGCACTAATGCACTCCGTTCCGCAGCGCGTTAGCGGCTTGCGACGACGCGAAGAGAGGGTTTCGCCGCAGCGGGGGCAGATTCGCCGCTGCGGCGATCGAGGGACAGAAAATCTGTCTCTCTAACGCAGCTTCCCGCCTTCGAGACGCAAGGTTCGGTCGCACTGGGCCGCCAAACGGGGGTTGTGGGTCGCGATGATCGCCGTCAGGCCGAACTCCGCGTGCATGGTCCGGAGCAGCTGATGCAGCGAATCCGCTGTCGCCTCGTCGAGGTCGCCCGTCGGCTCGTCGGCGAGCAGCAACGACGGCTGCATGACCAGCGCCCGGGACACCGCGACGCGCTGTTGCTCGCCGCCAGACAGCATCCCCGGACGGTGATCGAGCCGATCGCCAAGCCCGACGCGCTGCAGCAACGCCTCGGCCTTCGGCCGCGCGTCGGCCGCCGACACGCGTGAAATGCGCAGCGGCATCATGGCGTTTTCGACCGCCGTGAATTCCGGCAACAGGTGATGGAACTGGAACACGAAGCCGATGTGGCGATTGCGGAACGCCACCCGCGCTTCATCGCTCATGGTCGCGATCTCGTGATCGCCGACACGGACATCGCCGCCGTCGCTCACATCCAGCCCGCCGAGCACGTGCAACAGGGTGCTCTTGCCGACGCCCGACGCGCCCATGATCGCGACCATCTCGCCCTTCTCGACGGAGAGATCCAGGTCACGCAGCACGTGGAGGCGCTTGTCCGCCGCCGTGTAGAACTTGTTGAGGCCGGTGACGGAGACAAACGCCATGCCTACTCGTAGCGCAGCGCCTGCGCGGGATCGAGCCGCGCCGCCTGCCGTGAAGGATACAGCGTGGCGAGGAAGCAGACCACGACGGCGCCGATGACGACCGACGCCAGATCGCCGGACTGCACCTTGAAGGGCAGGTAACTCACCTGGTAGATGTCGCTCGGGATCGTGATCACGCGGTAGGTGTCGAGGAAATGCGCGGTGATGGCGCCGGCGGCGGCGCCGACGATCGTGCCGATGACGCCGATGATGGTGCCCTGCAGCAGGAAGATCAGCGTGATGCTGCGGGACGAGGCGCCCATCGTCTTCAGGATGGCGATGTCGCGCGTCTTTTCCATCACGAGCAGGATCAGGGACGCGACGATGTTGAGCGCGGCGACGGCGACGATCAGGCCGATGCCGATGCCCATGCCGATTTTTTCGAGCATCAGCGCCGAGTAGAGCTGCTGGTTGATGTCGGTCCAGTCCTGGGTGACGTAGTCCTGACCGAAATCGCCGGCAATCTGCTCGGCGATCCGCGGCGCGTCGTAAATGTTGGCGACCTTGACCTCGATGTGGCCGACGCGATCGGTGCCCGCGAGCAGCATGCCGCGCTCGAGATCGACCAGGCCCGAGCCCGCGTCGACCTCATACAGGCCGAGCCGGAACAGCCCGACCACCTTGAACCGCCGCGGCCGCGGCATGATGCCCATCGGCGACAGCGTGCCGCTGGTCGTCAGGAGACGGACGGTGTCTCCGACCTTGGCGCCGACGTCAGTGGCGAGATCCTGCCCCAGCACGATGCCGGGAAGGTCGTCCTCCGTCGCAGGCGTCAACCCGGTCAGCGATCCCTCGGTCATGGCGTGGCCGATGTCGGTGACGCTCTGCTCGAGCGCGGCATCGATGCCCTTGACGCCGAGAAACCCATCGGAGAGCCCCATGATCATCGCCTTGCCGATGGTTGCTGGCGCCGCGCCGATGACGCCGGGCACCCGGCTCAATTTCGCAACCTCCTCGCGGTAATCGGTAATGCCCGCGGGCTTGTAAACGAACACGTGCGCGGTCGATCCGAGGATCCGGGCCTGCAGCTCGCCCTGCAGCCCCGTCATCAGGGCGAGCGCAATGACGAGCGCCATCACGCCGATGGTCACGCCGAGCGTCGAGACGAGCGAGATGACGGAGATGAAGACTTGCCGGCGTTTGGCCAGCAGATAGCGGAGCGCGACCTGCAGCTCGAAGGGCATGGGGCTACTCGTCTGCGCGCTTGTCCGCCGGAGCCTTGGCGGAGGTGGACGGACGCATCAACGGGAACAGGATGACGTCGCGGATCGACGTCGAGTTGCTCAGCAGCATCACGAAGCGATCGATACCGATACCCTCGCCGCCGGCCGGCGGCATTCCGTACTCGAGCGCGCGGACGTAATCCTCGTCCATCGCGTGCGCTTCCTGGTCGCCTGCCGCGAACTGCGTCAGCTGCTCCTCGAACCTGCGGCGTTGCTCGACGGGATCGTTGAGCTCGCTGAAGGCGTTGGCGACTTCGAAGCCGCCGATGTACAGCTCGAAGCGTTCGACCGTGTCGGGATCGTCGGGCCGCTGCTTCGACAACGGCGAGACTTCGGTCGGGAAGTCGTAGACGAACGTCGGCTGGATCAGGTGCTCTTCCCACAGCGATTCGAAAATCGCGCTCGCGATCTTGCCGGCGCCGGCGCCCTTGGGGATCTCGACGCCGAGCTTCGACGCCAGCTGCCGCGCGGTGTCGGGCGAGCGCAGCTCGTCGACGGTCACGGTGACACCCAGGCGCTTCGACGCTTCTTCGGCGGCGGCGTGCCGCAGCGACACGCGCTTGAACGGCGCCGTCATGTTGATGGTGTGCTCGCCGAACGGGAACTGCGTGGTGCCGATCACCTGCATGGCGACGGTCGACATCAGCTCTTCGGTGAAGGACATCAGCCGTTGGTAGTCGACGTACGCCCAGTAGAACTCGAGCATCGTGAACTCGGGGTTGTGCTGCGTCGAAATCCCCTCATTCCTGAAGTTACGATTGATCTCGAAGACGCGTTCAACGCCGCCGACCGTCAGGCGCTTGAGGTAGAGCTCCGGCGCAATGCGCAGATACAGCTTCATGTCGAGCGCGTTGTGATGCGTCACGAACGGCCGCGCCAGCGCGCCGCCCGCGATCAGCTGCATCATCGGCGTCTCGACTTCGAGGAAGCCGTTCCCTTTCAGGAATTCCCGAATCGCCGACACCGCGGCGGTGCGGATCTCGAACACCCGGCGCACGTCTGGATTGACGATCAGGTCGAGATAGCGCTGCCGATAGCGGATCTCGACATCCTGCAGGCCGTGCCACTTCTCGGGCAGCGGCAGAAAGCACTTGGCCAGGAACTGCAGCGACGAGGCCCAGATCGACAACTCGTTCGTCTTGGTCCGGAAGAGATGTCCGCTGACGCCAATCTGATCGCCGAGATCAAGCAGCTTCGACAACTGGTAGTCGCGCTCGCTGAGCGCGTCCTGCCGGACGTAGACCTGGATGCGCGAGCGGCCGTCGGACACGACCAGGAAGCTGGCCTTGCCGAAGCTGCGCACGCTGACGACGCGGCCGGCGGTGACGGTGTCGAGGCGCGGCGCTTCGAGCTCCGCCGCGGACGTTGCGGTGTGGCCGTCGACCAGCGCGGACACCGAGTGGGTGGTGTCGAACTTGTTGGGGTACGCGGCGAAACCGAGGCGCGTGATCGCGTCGAGGTTGGCTTTGCGCTGCTCGGTTTGAACGACCTCGCTACTCATATTTCTCTTCCGCCCCTCCGGGGCGCGGCTTTCTCTTGCGCCCCTCCGGGGCGCGGCGACCTAATCGGTCGCCAGTCCTTCGTCCTTCAAGCGCTTATAGGCGCCGTCGAGCACGCCGTTGACGAACTTGGCGGCGTCCTCGCCGCTGTAGGCGCGCGCCAGCTCGATCGCTTCGCTGATGACGACGCGCGGCGGGCTGTCGCGATGCGCGATCAGCTCCTGCAGGGCGAGGCGCATCACCAGGCGATCGAGGACCGCCATCCGCTCGACGCGCCAGTTCTTCGCCGCATCGCCGATCCGCTCGTCGAGGGCGTCGCGCTGCTCCATGGCGCCGCGCACCAGCGCGATGACAAACGCATGCTCGTCCTCGCCGGGATCGGCGACGTCGGGCGCGCCGGCGTGAAACAGCACGCCGAGCGCCTGCTGCGGCGTCAGCCCGCCGACTTCGCATTCATAGAGGGCCTGCAAGGCAGCGGCGCGCGCGCGTCGCCGTCCCGCCCAACGGTCTCCGTGCTCTCCGTAATCAGAATCCGCTCCGTGTCCTCGTGGGTTGCTCATCGGGAGTTTTCGCCGAGAAGAGCAAACAAGCGAGCCATTTCGACAGCGGCATCGGCGGATTCACGGCCCTTGTTCGACGGCCCCGGCGCGGCGCGCTCGAGCGCTTCTTCCGCGGAATTGGTGGTCAGCACGCCGAACGACATCGGCACGCCGGTGTTCGCCGCCGCCGCGGTGATGCCGTGCGCGCAGGCCGCGGCGATGTATTCGAAGTGCGGCGTCGCGCCCTTGATCAGGCAGCCGAGGCAGACGATGGCGTTGAAGCGGCCGGTCTCGGCGACCCGCTGCGCCGCGCTCGGGATCTCGAACGCGCCCGGCACCCGGAACACCTCCACGCCGCTCTCGGCGATGCCGGCATCACGCAGCGCCGCCTGCGCGCCGACCAGCAAGCGGTCGGTGACGAAATCGTTGAAGCGCGCGACGACGATGGCGACCCGCATGGCGATGTCTCTCTTTATCGGCCTTGCCAGACGGCCTTGCGCTTTTCGAGGAACGCCCTGGTGCCTTCGCGCATGTCCTCGGAGGCGGCGATCGTGCCGAACAACGCGGTCTCGATGAACTGTCCGGCGGCGAGCGGGCCGTCGAGGCCGTGGTGCACGGCTTCGAGGATGTAGCGAACCGCGAGCGGCGCTTTCGACGCGAGCGTGCTCGCGATCTTCATGGTTTCGGTCATCAGATCAGCGGCAGGCACGACGCGATTGACGAGACCGATCTCGTAGGCGCGCTGCGCGCTGACCATGTCGCCGGTCAACAAGATCTCGAGTGCCACTCCCCGGCCGACGAGGCGCGGCAAACGCTGGCTGCCCGCATAGCCGGGAATGATGCCGAGGTTGATCTCAGGCTGACCGAACCGCGCGGTGTCGGCGGCGACGCGCATCGTGCACGCCATCGCTAACTCACAGCCGCCGCCCAGCGCGAATCCGTTGACCGCGGCAATGACGGGTTTGCCCAGCTGCTCGATGCTGTCGAGAATGTGCTGGCCGCGCGCCGCGGTCTGCTTCCCCTGCACTGGCGTCTGCACCGCCAGCTCGTTGATGTCGGCGCCGGCGACGAATGCCTTTTCGCCCTCGCCCGTCAGCACGACCACGCGCACGCCGGGATCATCCCGACAGGCAGCGATGGCGCTCGACAACTCCGTGAGGGTGTGCGCGTTCAGCGCGTTGAGGACTTTGGGACGGTTGAAGGTGATGACGGCAACGGCGTCGATGCGGTCAAACTTCAGGTTTTCAAAGGTCATTCCTTGAATAGTTTACCCCACGCCCACGCGGCACACAGGCCCGCGAGCGCCCCGATTGCGTCGTTGCCGACATCGCGCCATTCGGCAAATCGGCTGGGGACAAACATCTGCTCCACTTCGACCGTCAAGCCATGGACGGTGGTGATCGCGAACGCGAGCGTTAGCGCGCGCAGCGTCACGCCCGACCATCGCCCCGCGGCCGTGGCGCGCAGCGTCAACAGCGCCAGGACCGCGTAGCCGCCCATGTGGAGCACGGTGTCGGAGACCCGCGCCGCGGGACCGGGGACCTGCGTCAGCGCGGCGCCGCAGTAGATCGCGGCCATGTAGGCCGCGACCGGCAGCCACAACCCGGGGCCCCCACGACGCGGATTTTGCGTCGTGGGGTGGAAACCGATCACAGCGGGAAGAGGCGCATCACCCAGCCGAGGACGATCGCCGCGCCGATGAACATCGCAAACATCTGGGCGCCGAGCCTCGCCTGTTCGGCAGGGGTGTCCTTCGCGATCGTCGCGAAGATCAGCGAGACGAAGAACGCGAACAGGAGCATCAGGCCGAAGTGGCTCGTCATCACTTCCGTCCGAGGCGCACGTCGTAGGCGTCGATCGCGACCAGCATGTTGAGAAGCCCTGAGACGATCAGGAACGTGTTGCCGTATTCATACGACGATGCCGTGACGACGCCGTTGCCGAGCGCGAGCCCCTTGGCGATGAAATACGGCACGCCCATCCCCAGATTGGCGATCGCGGCCAGGCCCACGAGCGGGTCGGCGAACATGAATGGGAACAACCGGCCGTCGAGGAAGAGCCCGATCGCGAACAACACCGGCAGCGCGATCAGGAAGACGAGACCCTTTTGCCGCCGTCCCTGCATCAGATGACCGGCGCCCGGCACCAGCCACGACACCACACAAACCGCTGCGGGAGGCACGAGAGCGAGTTTACCTCAGGTCTTTTGTCGTGACCGCCGCGACGATCGCGCCGGCGCTCGCGCCAAGTGGAATGGCCAGGAGCGCGCGCGTCACGTTGGAGCCGTCCCACACGGCAAGCGTGCCGCTGGCAAGCGACACCGCGGTCGGGATTGCCGCGAGGATAAGCAACCTGACCGCGACCCGCGGCTCGAACGTCATCGGACGCCATCCCCGGGCGACCTTCAGGGCGATCCACCCTGCCAGCCCCGCGGCGCCGCTGAGATACAGGCCCGTGCATCGCGCGCAAACCGCCAGCTGGTGCCCGTCGAGAAAGAACGACCGCTCGGGCCGTTGGTGACAGATCAGGCTGCCGACCGCGAAAAAGAATGCAACAAATAAGTCCATCCTTATCAGTTAGTTACGAGAACTACCAAGTCGATTGTGAAAAATGGAACTTGCAAAATACCCCCTTCGTCTAACACCATTTGAAGACTGAACACTGTTTAACTCACCTGTAGAGGCGGGTTTGTAGACCCGCCTGCGCAGGCGGGACTGAAGTCCCGCCTCTACGAACATTGCGAGATTCATGGGCACAAAAGAACGTCAAGACCGGGAGCGGCAGGCCGTCACCGCCTCCATCCTCAGCGCGGCGCGCGACCTGTTCGTTGCCGAAGGCTATCAAAGCGTGTCGATTCGCAAAATCGCCGAACGCATCGAATACAGCCCCGCCGCAATTTACAGCTACTACGCCAGCAAGGACGACATTTTCCTGGCGCTCGCGGCGGAAGGCTTTCATCTCCTCGACGCCAAGGTGCAGGCGGCGATGAAAACCGGCGATCCGATCGAAAACGTCCGCGGCTGTTGGTGGGCCTTCTATGAATTCTCGCAAGAGCAACCCGCCTACTTCCAGTTGATGTTCATCGACCGATCGGTCCCGCGCATCACGCAGCAGTGGGAAGGCTTCGAGTTCCTACAGCAGATGCTGACCAATGCGGTCACCGCCATCCAGCGGGCGATCGACACCGGGGCGTTTCCAAAGACGCTCAGTCCGAACGCGGCGATGCACATGCTATGGGCGGCACTGATCGGCCCGGCGGTCATCGGCCTCCGCCATCGCCTCGCCAGCGGCGAGGACTACGACGCGCTGGCGCGCGACGTCCTCAACGCCACGATTGCCGGCCTGCAGGCCGGCGTTGCCACCACGTTCGTTTCGTGCAAGTGCCCTGGAGAAGGAATCGCGGGTGCCCATGTGCCCGCCGGAGAGCGTAGTCATGACTCGTCATAATTCCCAGTTCGCGGTTCTTGGTTTTGCCATCATCCTGAGCTCCTCCCTGTTCGTGGCGGCGTGCGGATCGTCTTCGACGACGGCCGAAGCGGCGCCGGAAGCCACCACAGCCGCGGCCACGGTCATCGACGTGCCGGTCGTGACGGCGTCGGTCGGCGCCATCGAGTCGTCGCTGGAAATTTCGGGGACGCTCGCGCCGCGCAGCCGCGTCGCCGTGAAGCCGAAGTTGCCCGGCACCATCGACCGCATGCTGGTGGACATCGGCGACGCGGTGGCGATGGGTCAGACCATCGCAACTATCGATCGCCGCGAGATCGACGCGCAGGTGGATGCGTCGGTGGCCGCTGTCGCGGTCGCGATCGCCGCGCTCGAAACGTCGGAGGCGGGACTCGCCAGCGCCGTGCTCGAACACGATCGCGCGAAGAACCTCTTCGAGAAAGGCGCCCTGCCGCGCCAGCGTCTCGATGCGGCGCAGACCGCCCATCGCTCGGCGGTCGCGCAGCGCGATCTCGCCACGGCGAACCTGGCGCAAGCGAATGCGGCGCTCCGCCGCGCCCGCGAAGTGCAGAGCAACTCGACGGTGACGTCGCCCGTGAACGGCTTCGTGGTCGAGCGTAATTACGACGCCGGCTCGACGCCCGGCGAGAAGCCGATCGTCGTGGTCGCGGACCTGCGCGAGATGAAGCTCGAGGCCGGCGTCTCGGAGCTCGAAGCGGGCCGCCTGCGCGTCGGCATGAAGGCGGTCGTCGCCGTCCAAGCCAAGCCGGGCCTGACCTTCCCGGGCCAGCTCGCCGCGATCGCGCCGGAAGTCGACGAGCGCAATCGCCACTTCAAGATTGATGTCCGCGTGCAGAATGACGGCCGCACGCTGCTGTCCGGCATGTATGCGAGCGCCCGCATCGTCGAAGCGACGATGGCCAACGCCATCGTCGTCCCCAAGGACGCCGTGGCGACGCGCGACGGCAAGCGGATCGTCCAGAAGGTCCAGGGCGATTCGGTGTCGATCGTCGAGGTCGTCGAAGGCCTGTCGGACGGCACGCGCATTCAGATTGTCAAGGGCCTCGCGTCCGGCGACACCGTGCTCGCCGACGGGCGGCGCCAGCTTGCCGCCGGAGCGAGGGTCCGTGGCATCGCCGAAAGCCGTTAGTCATGTGGATATCTGACACGTCGATCAAACGGCCCGTCTTCGCGACGATGGTCATCGTGAGCTTCATGGTGCTCGGCATCGTCTCGCTGGGACGGCTGGGCATCGACCTCTTCCCCGAGGTCAACTTCCCGTTCGTGAACGTGCTCGTGCCCTACCCGGGCGCGGGGCCCGAAGAGGTCGAGACGCTGGTGACGCGGCCGATTGAAGACGCGGTCGCCGGCATCAACGGCGTCAAGCGCGTCATCTCGACGTCGGCCGAAGGCCTGTCGATGGTCGGCATCGAGCTGCGCCTCGAGATCGATCCGCAGGCCGCCACCGCCGAGGTCCGCGAGAAGGTCGCGGCGATCCGCGCGCGGCTGCCCGAGCAGATCAAGGATCCGACGATCAACCGCTTCGACGTGTCGGCGCTGCCGATTGCGACCTACGCGGTCGGCTCGGCGACGCTGACCTCCGACGTCACGCGCCGCACCGTCGAGGACGATCTCAA
>JAYWEJ010000060.1:0-13346 GCA_043779345.1 Acidimicrobiia bacterium
TCGACCGCAAGGGCCGCATCTACATCGACACCGGGCGCAACGGCTACAGCGCCACGTTCGCCGCGGCCTACACCGTGCGCGCGAAGCCGGGGGCGCCGGTATCGGCGCCATGCACGTGGGAGGAGATCGAGAAAGGTAAAGTCGCTCCCGGCACGTTCACGCTCAAGAACATGCCGGCGCGAATCAAAAAGTTCGGCGACATCTGGGCAGAAATACGGCGCAAACGCCGGTCGCTGAAGGGTCCAACCGAAAAACTGAAGCGTATGGCCAGCTCTGCGGCGAAGCTACGAATACCTTCGTTGACAACTACGAACTCGTTCGTATAGGCTCCTTTTTCATGGCACGTTCACAGCCCCGGCCGACCGACGCCGAGCTCGCGATTCTCCGCGTGTTGTGGGAGCGCGGCGCGTCCACGGTGCGGCAGGTTCATGAAGTGCTCGCCGACACCCGCGACACCGGCTACACCACCACCCTCAAGCTCATGCAGATCATGGCCGACAAGGGCCTGGTCAAGCGCAACGAAACCGAGCGCACGCACGTCTATTCGGCCAGCGCCGCACAGGAGCAGACGCAGCGGCAGCTCGTGCAGGATCTGGTCGACCGCGCGTTCGGCGGGTCCGCGGCGCAGCTCGTGATGCGGGCCCTCGGCGCCGAGGGCGCGACCGACGCCGAGCTCAAGAACATCCGCAAGCTGATCGACGACTACCGGGAGAAACGGTGATGATCGACGCACTCGCCTGGACGCTGTTGCATTTCCTCTGGCAGGGCGCGCTGATCGGGGTCGCGGCCTTCCTGCTGCTCGGCCTCGCGCGTCCCGAACGCGCCTCCACCCGCTACGCGATTGGCGTTGCGACGCTGGGCGTGATGCTGATGGCGTGCCTCGCCACGTTCACGATCCTCTCGAAGCAAACCGCCTCGCCCGATCGGAACGTCGCGCTGATCCCGATCGCGGGCGCGCTGTCGCAGTCGATCGCCCCGGTCGCCGACACCGTCAACGACGTCACCACGCCCAACAGCGAGCAGTCGATCACTCGCACCGCGCCGGCCGCGTTCGCGACGTGGCGCCCGGCGCCGCTCGGACCGACGGCGTCGTTCGTGCTCGTACTCGCATGGGGCATTGGCGTGCTGGCGCTGTCGCTGCGGCTGCTCGGCGGATGGCTGTTGACGCGCAGCCTGACGCGCCACGCGATTTCGTCGGTGTCACCTGCGATCATCGCCGCCGCGGCGGCGATCGCTGAACGGCTGCAGCTGCGCCGCGCCGTCGCCATTGTCGAATCAAGCGCGGTCGCCGTGCCGACGCTGGTCGGCTGGGTGAAACCGGTCGTGCTGTTGCCGGCCGCCGCGTTGTCGGGGCTCTCGCCCGAACAACTGCAGGCGATCCTCGCTCACGAGCTCGCGCACGTTCGCCGTCACGACTACCTCGTCAACCTGCTGCAATCGATGGTCGAAACGCTGCTCTTCTATCACCCGGCGATGTGGTGGGTGTCGGCGCAGGTCCGCGCCGAGCGCGAGCACTGCTGCGACGACCTCGCCGTTGAGGTGTGCGGCGACCGGCTGGTCTACGTGACCGCGCTCGCCGAGCTGACGACGATCACGAGCCATCGCGCGTTTGCGCTCGCGGCGACGGACGGTTCGCTGGCCGGCCGCGTGCAGCGGATCCTCGGCCGCCCGCGCACCACGCACGAACCGGCGCCGGCCTGGGCCATCCTCGCGTTGTTTATCCTGTTGATCGGCGGTATTGGATCCTTCCGATCCGCTTCAGCAGAGACCGCAACGGCGGCAGCGGTCACGGCAAGAGCTGTCAACGAGACGTCGGCGAAGCCAGTCGCCGCAGTCGCGGCGGAATCACCGGCATCCGCCATCAACAATCGCGGCACGAGCACGCCCCCAGGCAACACCAGGGTCGACGCGAAACAATCCGTCGCCCCGGAGAAGCCGTCGGACGCCGTGTTCTTCCGCACGCAGTGGTTCCGCGGCTGGTTCGACAGCACGCCGCCGCCCGCGCCGCCTGCACCTGCAGCACCTCCATCGCCTTCAGCACGTCCAGCGCCTCCCGCGCCGCCGCCACCTCCGGCGCCTGGCGTGCACGAGGCGCCTGAAGCACCGGAAGCACCGCCCGCACCGCCGGCGCCTCCCGCCCCGCCGGCGCCGCCAGAGCCGCAGGAGATCGGATCGCGCGGTTCCGGCAACATGTCATGGAGCGACGGCGACGAAAAGATCACCGTCAAGTGGAACGGCGCGTTCCGCCTCTCGGACGATGAGAAGGACATCGCGTGGATGGACGACGGCGCGACGCTGTCGATTGCCGACGGCATCATCTTCAAGTCGCAGGTGACGCTGCGGGGCAGCGGCGGCGGTCGCATCGAGCGCACGTTCTCGAGGAACGGCATGCGCCGCGACTACGAGCCCGAGGGCCGCGCCTTCATGGCGACGGCGATCGATCGCCTGATCAGGCGCAGCGGCTTGTTCGCGAAGGAGCGCGTCGCGAAGTACTTGAAGCGCGGCGGCCCCGAAGCGGTGCTGGCCGAGATCGACAAGCTCGGCGCTTCGAGCTACACGCATCGCGTCTACTACACCGAGCTGGCGCGGCAGACGGAGCTGTCCGACTCGCTGCTGTCGCGGATCCTGCAGCGTGTGCCGGCCGAGATGTCGTCGGATTACGACAAGCGCACGCTGTTCGCCGCGATTGTCAAGCAGCCGGCGATCGCCGACGCGCATCGTGTGCAGATCGCGAGCGCGGTCAAGGGCATCTCGAGCGATTACGATCAGCGCCAGTCGCTGGCCGCGATCATGGACGTGCGTCCGCTGCCGTCGAACGTGGCGGCGGCCGTGCTCGACGCCACGGGATCGATCAGCTCGAACTACGATCGCTCGCTGGTCCTCACCGAGGTCGCCGAGCGCGGCGGCTTGACGCCGGCAACGGCCCCGGCGTTCATGAGCCTGGTGCGATCGATGAGCTCTTCCTACGACCAGCGCCGCGTCCTGACGGCGGTCACGTCGCAGGGCTCACTGCCGGAGGGCATCGCCGCCGAGGCGATCAAGACCACCGGCGTGATCACGAGCTCGCACGATCAATCGGAAACGCTGATCACGCTGATCGATCGCGGCGGCGTCACCGATGCATCGGCCGACGCCTTCTTCCATTCGGCCTCGCAGATCTCCTCGTCGTACGACCTGTCGCGCGTCATGCGCCGCATCGTCGATCAGCCGTCGATGAGCGATCGCGTCCTCGAAGGCGTGCTGCGAACGGCGATGCGGATCAGCAGCGGCCACGACCGCGCCAACCTGCTCGAAGCCATCGCCTCGCGCGCGAAGGTGCAGGGCGCGGCGCGCCAGCTCTACGTGGACGCCACCAAGGGCATCGGATCGTCCGACGCCAACCGCGCCCTCGCCGCCCTGGTCCGCGCCGAACGCTAGCGAGCGACGCTGCAAAGCGGGGTCAGACCCCGCCGCCTTGTGCGGCGCGCAGCTTGAAGCGCTGCAGCTTGCCGGTGGCGGTTTTCGGCAATTCCGACACGAACTCGACGCCGCGGGGCCGCTTGTAATCGGCCAGCCGCTCGCGCACGAAGGTCTGCAGCGCGGCCGCCAGCTCAGGCGATCCCGTCACCTGCGCTTTCAACACCACGTAGGCAAACGGCTTCAACAGCCCACGGCCATCGTCGCGCCCGATCACCGCGCATTCCTGCACCGCTTCGTGATCGATCAGCACGTTTTCGATCTCCACCGGGCTGACCCAGATGCCGCCGGCCTTCAACATGTCGTCGCTGCGGCCGCCGTACCAGTAGTAGCCGTCGGCGTCGCAGTAATACTTGTCGCCGGTCCGGATCCACTCGCCCTGGATGGTCTGCTTGGTCTTCTCGTGCTGGTTCCAGTAATAGGCGCAGGTCGAATCGCCCTTGATCAGCAGGTTGCCCATCTCGCCGACCGGCACCGGTTGATCGTGCTCGTCGACGATCCGCGCCTGGTAGCCGGGCACGGGCTGCCCGCTTGATCCGGGACGCACGTGACCCGGCCGGTTGGCAATGAACATGTGCAGGCACTCGGTCGATCCGATCGCATCGAGAATCTCGACGCCAAACCGGCCCTTGAAGCGCCGGTAGATCGACTCGGGCAGCGCTTCGCCTGCCGACACCGCATAGCGAACGCTCGATAGATCGAACTCGCCTTCGTGCGAGAGGAGCATGCCGAAATTCGTGGGCACGCTGAAGAACAGCGTCGGCTTGAAGCGCGCGATGATCTCATAGACGCGCGGCGCCGTCGGCGGATCCGGCAGCAGGATCGTGGTCGCGCCGACCGCGAACGGCATGTATAAGGCGTTGCCGAGACCATAGGCGAAGAACAGTTTCGCGGCGCTGAAGCAGCGGTCGGACTCGCGCATGCCGAGCACGCCCTTCGCGTATGACTCGGCGCAGACGAACATGTCGTGCTGCAGGTGCACGCAGCCCTTGGGGCCGCCGGTGCTGCCCGAGGAGTACAGCCAGAACGCCATCGCGTCGCGATGCGTCGGCTCCGCATCGAGCGCGGGCGACGACTCCTCGAGTAGCGCGGAGAAACTGATGGCGCCCTGACGCGGCCTGCCCTCCGCAGCCTTGGCGGAGGAGGGTTGCCCGACGACGATCACATGTTCCAGTCGAGGGACGAGCGCGCGATCGATGGCGTCGAACTCGCGCAGCAGCGCTTCGCTGATCACGAGCACGCGCGCGCCGCTGTCGTTGAGCGCATGCGTGTAGTCCCTGGCGCGCCACAGGGTGTTGAGCGGCACGGGCACGACGCCGGCCTTGATCGCGCCGAAGAAGCTGTAGGCGAATGCGGGCGTGTCCTGGAGGATCAGCGCGATGCGCTGCTCGGGCTGAATGCCGAGCCCCTTGAGCGCGGAGCCAAATCGATTGACGCGCTCGGCGACCTGTCGATAGGTGACCTGCTCGTCACCGCATTCGAAGGCGATGTTGCCGCCACGTCCTTCGGCGATGTTGCGATCGACGAAGTGCGTGGCGGCGTTGAAGTTGTCCGGCAGGTCGATCACGCCGGCAGTTCTATCACGAGGCAGGCGGTGTGCGCTTAGTGGTTGTCGTGGCCGACGCCGTCGGTGCTGCCGCCCGTGACGAAGTCGCTGTCCGTCGACGATCTGTTACCAGGGCGGCAACGTTCGGTACAGGTATTCGACCAAATACGGATCTTTCGCCGCCAGCAGCTCCGACGCGGTGCCTTGAAACGCGATCGATCCGTCGCGGAGGATCATGAACTCGACGCCCTGGATCTTCGAGGAGTCTTCCTTGACCACGTCGACCGTGCCGTTGGCCTGGACGACGCGGTGCTCAGCGATGTAAAACGCGTCGCGAATCTGGTGCGTGACGACGAACGTCGTGACGTCCTCGAGGTCCCGCAGCTTGACGATCTCGTCGTCGATGGTGGTCGCGATCAGCGGATCGAGGCCGGTGATCGGATCGTCGAACAGCAGCAGTTGCGGCTTTGACGCCATCGCCCTGGCAATGCCGACGCGCCGCCGCTGCCCGCCCGAGAGAGACGAGGGCATGCGATCGGCGAAGTCCGTCAGGCCGACGAAGCCGAGCACTTCGGCGACCCGGGCGTCGATCTGCTCCTCGGTCAGCTCGCGCTCTTCGGTGAGGCGAAACGCCACGTTCTGCGCGACGGTCAGCGAATCGAACAGCGCGTTCTCCTGGAACACCATGCCGATGTCGGCGCGCATTTTCAGCAGATCGAGCTCGGACATCTTGTCGACGCGCGTGCCGTTGACGAGAATCGTGCCTGCGTCGGGGCGCAGCAGTCCGAGCGTGAGCTTGAGGATGACCGACTTCCCCGCGCCGCTGGCGCCGAACATGATGCGCATGTCGCCCTTCGGCACCGTGAAGCTGAGATCCTTGAGGACGACGTGATCGTCGAAGGCCATCGAGACGTGCTCGAAGACGATCGCGTTCAGATCTTGCGGCTGTCGTAGGCCCAGTGCAGCACGGCCTGACGTTGTCGTTTGCGGCATTCCAGATCGCCCGGTTCGCAGTTCTTCCTGATCGCGGCCACGTGACGCGCGATCGCCCGCCATCGCCGAATCTGCCGCCGGTCGTCGGCGGTCCGCCGGCCCATGTAATACCGACAGTACCACTGGAACCACCCGCGTGGATCTTGCGGGCGAATCCAGCCGCTCAATTTCCAGGTGGCGAGCGACTGGGAGGCGTTGACGCCAAAGTAGTTCAACTTCGCGTCCCGGCGGCCCCCGGCCAGCTTCGCCTTCGTGAACCAGGCCGCGGGAAACTCGCCGCGGCAATCGGTCAGGTATTTGCCGCCGAACACGCCGAGGCGCAGCATCTGTTTCGGCGTGAGCTCCGGCGTGAATTCCGGCGCGAAGTGTTTTCCGGCGGGTTCGGTCAGGTCGTAGACGTAGCCCCGCTGCATGCGGTCGTTGACGACCACTTTTTTTCGCATATTGAGAGTTGACCTCGATTCGGTTCCTAGTCCCGACCCACGGGATATTATCTGCCGGTGAATCTCGAAACCCTGCAAGTCGAGACCCCCCGGCTGATCCTGCGCGTGCCGCGCCTCGACGATCTGGATGAGTGGGCGAAGATGATGGCCGACGAGCAGGCGGCGAAGTTCATCGGCGGCGTGGCGCCGCGCGCGGTCACCTGGCGCGGCTTGATGACGGTGATCGGCGCGTGGCACGCGACCGGCATCGGCATGTTTTCCGTGATTGAAAAATCGAGCGGCCGCTGGGTCGGACGGCTCGGCCCGTGGCGACCCGAGGGGTGGCCGGGCACCGAAGTGGGCTGGGCGATTTCACGCGAGTGCTGGGGCCGCGGCTACGCGCCCGAAGGCGCTGAAGCCGCCACCGACTGGGCGTTCGACAATCTCGGCTGGACCAACGTGATCCACAGCATCGCGCCCGCCAACGCCGCGTCACAAGCCGTCGCGCACAAGCTGGGCTCGCGCAATCTCGGCCCGGGGAAACTGCCGCCGCCGTTTCAAGAGGCGTCGGTCGATATCTGGGGCCAGTCGCGCGAAGACTGGCGCTCGCGCCGCAACGGCTGACGCGAACCGTAGGTCAACGTCCGCCACAGCCACTCGAGCGGGCCGAAGCGGAAACGCTCGAGCCATAGCGGCGCCACGATCAACATCGTGATCGACACGCCGATCGTCACGGCGATCTGACCCGGCCGCGAGACGCGCCCGTAGAATCCGAGGCCGTGTCCGTAAAAGATCAGCGTGCAGATCAGCGAGGTCAGGATGTAGCAGCTGAACGCGGTGCGTCCGACGGCGATGAGGCGGGCCGCCAATCCGCGCGCGATGCCGGCGTGCCAGAGCGAGATGGTGAATCCCACCCACCCTAACGCCACCAGCAGGCTCGCCCAGTAATTGAACTGGCCGGCGAAGAAGAACGAGTGAAACGTCTCCCAGTCGTGCTCGTTCATGCTGACGATGCCGCCGACGATCAGCGGCAGGCCGAAACCAAATCCGATCACCGCGACGTCACGATAGACGTTTTGCGGCAGCTCGCCCGTCAACGCTCGCCACTTGAACAGTGCCATGCCGATCAGCATGTTGCCGCTGGCGCGCCACACGCCCCACATCCAGATGTCGGACAGGTGGAACTCGAGCGCGTGTTCGACCCTCACCGGCAAGTGCGCAAGATAGCCGCCCTGAAACGCCAGCGTCTCGCGTTGCAGCTGCTCCGCCGTTGGCGCCCAGAAGGACTCGAAATCGGCGATGGCTGCCGCGGGCCCCTGCGGAATGAAGAAACCGCCCGCCACCATCAGCGACGAACCGATCGCCAGCGACAGCAGGCCGAGCGCCAGCAGGAGCAGCGGCCGCAGCTGGCGGAACGGATACACGATCATTCCGCAGATCGCGTACAGCACGAGGATGTCGCCGTCCCAGATCAGGTAGGCGTGAATCAACCCGAACACCAGCAACGCGAGCATGCGCCGGTAGTGGAAGGCTGCCGGCTTGACGCCGCGCTCCGCGGCGCGCGTCGACATCAAGACGACGCCGGCGCCGAACAGCCACGAGAAGAGGGTCATGAGCTTCTGGTCGAACAACAGGTGGCTGAAGGCCCAGACATAAAAATCGGCGGGCCCGCGATCGCCGAGCGCGGTCGGGTTGAAATAGGCGGCCGCCGGCATCGCGAAGGTCTGGATGTTCATGACCAGGATGCCGAGCAACGCGACCCCGCGCAGCAGGTCGAGTGAATCGTGACGCTCGTGGAGACCGATCGGCGAGGCGGTGGCGCTCATTGCTGGTAGTATCGGCCCCGTCGTTCCAGGAGGCCGCATGCGTCCAGCCACTATCGGAGCCATCTTTGCCGTCCTTTGCACAGTTGTTGCGGACGGCCAATCGAAAAACCCTTTCGGCATCCCGTCCGCCGACGTGCCGCAGCCCGGTTCGGCCATCAAGGCGGCGCCCGGCTCGCGCGCGCAGGGCTGGCTCACGCAAGGGCGATCCGAGGTGATCGCCCGCCACGGCATGGTCGCCACGAGCGATCCGCTCGCGGCCGAAGCCGGCCTCGAGATCCTGAGACAGGGCGGCAACGCCATCGACGCGGCCGTCGCCACGGCGGCGGTGCTCGACGTGACGTCGCAGAACGACACCGGCATCGGCGGCGATCTGTTCGCGATCGTCTATTCCGCGAAGGACAAGAAGCTCTACGCGCTCAATGCCGCGGGCTGGGCGCCGACCGGGTGGACGCCGGCATTCTTCACCGACACGCTCAAGGTCACCCGCGTTCCCGGCAACGGCGTCAATGCGGCGACGGTGCCCGGCGCGATCGCCGGTTACGACGCGCTGCTGTCGCGCTTCGGCTCGATGCAGTTCAAGGAGACATTCGAGCGCGCCGCGCGGATTGCCGAAGAAGGCTGGGGCCTGGCCGAGCGCCGTCACAACGACCTGCGCAGCAGCGTCAAGGGACTCGCGGCCGACCCGGATTCGAAAGCGGCCTTCCTCGACGGCGATCAGGCGTGGCCGCTGTATTCGGTGATCAGCAATGCCCCGCTCGCCAAAGCGCTGCGGCTGATCCAGAAGAACGGCAAGGACGGCTTCTACAGGGGCGAAATCGCCAACGCGATCGTGGCGAAGGTGAAGTCCGGCAACGGCGTGATGAGCCTCAACGATCTCGCCGAGTTCCAGACGGAATGGGTCGAGCCGATCTCGACCAACTATCACGGCTACGACGTGTTCGAGCTGCCGCCGCCGGGACAGGGCTTCGCCGCGCTCGAGATGCTCAATATCCTCGAGGTCTGCGCGCCGAAACTCGGCTTCAATCTCACGAACCTCGGGCCATCCGATCCGATCTACTGGCACCTGATGGTCGAAGCGAAAAAGCTCGCCTATTCCGATCTGCTCGCGAAGAATGCGGATCCCAAGTTCGCGAACGTACCGGTCGCGCAGCTGATCTCGAAGCAACATGCCGCGTCGTTATGCGGACGCATCGATCCGAACGCGGCCGGCAAGCCCGGCCTCGCCGGCGGTAGCGAGGGCGGCACGATCTACCTGACGACCGCGGACCGCTGGGGCAACATGGTCTCGCTGGTGCACAGCGTGTTCGCCGTCTACGGCAGCCGCGCCACCGTGCCGGGCTACGGCTTCGTCCTGCACAATCGCGGCTCCGCGTTCTCGCTCGACCCGAAGAGCCCGAACGTGGTGGCGCCGCGGAAGCGGCCGTTCCACAGCATCATTGCCGGGTTCGTGATGAAGGACGGGCAGCCGCTGATGACCTTCGGCAACATGGGCGGCAGCGTCCAGCCCGAAACGCACGCGCAGCATATGGTCAACCTGATCGACCACGGCATGAACGTGCAGATGACCACGGACGCGGCGCGCTTCACGCACAACCAGAATTCCAACGCGCTTTCGCTCGAGGCGGCGTTGTTCAACCTGGTGGGGGCGGCGTTGAAGGCGAAGGGGCACGACGTGCGCAGCGTCAACGGCGGCGCGGTCGGCGGCTACCAGGGCATCCTGTTCACGCGCGATCCGCGATTGCCGCCGCCGGTCTTCGACGCGTCATGGGCGCGCGACGATCGACCGGTCAACGGCATTTATCGCGGCGGCTCGGATCATCGCAAGGACGGTCAAGCCGTCGGTTGGTGATGAAGGCAGGTCGTCAGGTTGTCAGGTCGTCAGGTTGTCAGGTCGTCAGGATGTCAGGTCGTCAGGATGTCATCTGGGCCACACCGTGCCTTGATGCAGGGTGGTCACGGGCGCGAGGCCCTTGTAGACAAATTTCTGCAGGCGTTTGCCTTCCCACGTTTCCGTCGTGTAGACGTTGCCCTTCGAGTCGGTGGCAATGCTGTGCAGGCCGTAGAACTGGCTCGGCTGCCGTCCGCCGTCACCGAACGTCGTCAGCACCTCGAGCGAGTCGCGCAGCAGGATGTAGACGCGGTTGTTGATGCCGTCGGCGACATACAGGTAGCGCTGCTGCGGATCGCGTGAAAACGCGACGTCCCAGACCGACCCCGACAGCCTGGTGTGCTTCGCCAGGAACGCTTCCTTCACGAACGTGCCGTCCTGCTTGAAGACCTGCAGGCGATCGTTGAGACGATCGCACACGTAGACGAGGCCGTCCTTCGCGACGTCGGCGCAGTGCACCGGGTTTCGGAACTGCTGCGCCAGCGGCGCCGATGGATCGTACGGGCTGTTGTCGATGGCATCATCCGGTTTCTTCCCGTAGGCGCCCCAGTACCGCTTGATTTTGCCCGTCGCCGCATCGATCACCGCGACACGCTTGTTGAAGTAGCCGTCGGCGATGTACGCCTCGTTCGATTTCGGGTCGACGAAGATCTTCGCGACGCGGCCGAAGCTCTCCTCGTCGTGGCTGTTGCGCGCGAACGTCGGGTTGCCCTGCTTGTCCTTGCCGCTGACGCGCGCGTTCGGCTTGCCGTACTGCGCCAGGAATTTTCCGTCGCGCGTGAATTTGACGATGTGCGAGTCGCCGGGGCCGTTGCCGCCAATCCAGACGTTGCCGACGTGATCGATGAAGATGCCGTGATTCGAGTCCGGCCAGTCGTAGCCCTGCCCGGGTCCGCCCCACTGCCCGACGAGACGGCCGCCGGCATCGAACTCGAGCACCGGCGGCGCCGCCGCGCAGCAGTCGCCGGACTTCAGCTCGAGGCCCTTCTCGTTGTTCGCGAGCGTTTCCGAGCCGCGATGCACGATCCAGACGTGATCGCGTTCATCGGCCCAGACGCCGATGGCGTTGCCGAGCACCCAGTGATTGGGCAGCGGCCGCGGCCAGGTGAAGTCAACTTCGAATCGGGGCGCCTGCACGCCGCCGCGGGTCTGCGCGGCGACGTTGCGTTCGATCGCCGATTGCGTGATGCCGAGCGCGATGAGAATTCCGAGGAACACGACGCCGGCAAGCCGCTGCTGTCGATTCATGAGACGCCCTCCTTGTGGAACGGGCGAATCATAGTCCACCTCGGCAGGTCCATGCGATGAGGCATGCTGCTTGCATCACGCCATGCAGGAGAAGGACATGTTGAGCACGAGTTCCCTCACTCGCATCGCGGCGCTGGTTTTCCTCGCTCTCTCGACTACCGGATGTGAGCTGGTTGGCGGCATCTTCAAAGCCGGCATCTGGGTCGGCGCCATCGGCGTCATCCTGGTCGTCGTGCTTATCGTGGTCGGCGTTTCGAAGATGCGGGGCTGAGGTCGGCTTCTCGGCGGCGAGCTAGCCGCGGGAGGCCTTTTTCGCGCGCGCCGCACCGCGGTTGCCGTCGAGGTCGCCGTTGCGGCGATTGTCGCCCGCCTCGGCCGTTTTCCGATCCCGGGGCAGTTTGACCGCCTCATCCCACACCAGCGAGTGCGTGCCCTGCTTCGGCAGCCAGTGAAACTTGACGAACACCGATTCGCCGTTGGCGTTGACCAGGCGGTAGGTGTTGACCCCGAAGCCCTGCATGGTCCGGTAGCTGCGCGGGATCGCGCGGTCCGACATCACCCACATCAACATGTGCGTGCTCTCGGGCATCAGCGACACGAAATCCCAGAAGGTGTCGTGCGCGGAGGCGGCCTGCGGCATCCCGTGATGCGGCTCCGGCTTGACGGCATGAACGAGGTCCGGGAACTTCATCGCGTCCTGGATGAAGAACACCGGGATGTTGTTGCCGACCAGATCCCAGTTGCCTTCGTCGGTGTAGAACTTGACGGCAAATCCGCGGACGTCGCGCGCGGTGTCCGCGGAGCCGCGCTCGCCGGCGACGGTTGAGAATCGCACGAACACCGGCGTCTGCTTGCCTGCTTCGGCGAAGATCGACGCCCGCGTCAGGCGCGGCAGCGGCTTGAAGCACTCGAAGAATCCGTGCGCGGCCGAACCGCGCGCGTGGACGAGGCGCTCGGGAATGCGCTCGTGATCGAAATGCGTGATCTTCTCGCGCAGGATGAAATCTTCGAGCAGCGTCGGTCCGCGCAGCCCGGCCTTGAGCGAGCTCTGGTTGTCGCCGATCGGCACGCCCTGGTTGGTGGTCAACACCCGTCCGCTCGCGTCCGCGCGCACCCGGTCGAGCGGGGCGATGGTCCGGTTGGTGCCAATGACCGGGTCACCGCTGCCCACCTTGTCCGAGGCGTTCGCTTCGCTGAGTGTGCTCCCGCCGGCAGCAGGGTCATCGGGTTCGAACGCCGGGCCTTCCGGCGGATTCACGTGGGCACCGGGATCGAACTCAGCGTTTTTAATCTCGTTGAATGGCCGCGCCAGCGCCAGTCCCTGGGTCGAATCGGCTTTCGATTCAAGGGCATCCGACAGATCCGGACGGGGCTTTGCGGGACCGCTCGTTGACGGACGCGACTTGGCGGCTGAGCCGCCGGGGTTCTTGCTCGATCGTGGCGCTTTGGACATGAGACACCTGCGGTGTGAGGAATCGGCCGAATGTTCCGGGCGACTCCTGCAAGACGGTGGCCGCTAGGGGTTCTACCTGCCCCTCCATGGCCGCGGCGGTATACTCCCTCACTCGAACCACTCACGGGGGGCCTCTGCATGTGCGATCAAGATCATTTTGATGACGACCTGAAGGACTACAAGGCGCGCGGCGCCGTCACGCGCCGCGGCTTCGGCGCGCTCACGCTCGGCGCCGGCATGGCGTTCCTGCTGCCGCGCGCGGTTGATGCGGTGGCCGTCACCGAACGCGACGTGACGATCAAGACAGCGGACGGCACCTGCGATGCCTACTTCGTGCATCCGGCGAGCGGCACCGCGCCCGGCGTGCTGATGTGGCCGGACATCCTGGGCCTGCGCCCGGCGTTCCGCCAGATGGGCAAGCGGCTCGCCGAATCCGGCTACTCGGTGCTCGTCGTCAACCCGTTCTATCGAACGAAGCCCTCGCCGGTCGTGCCGGCCGGCGCCAAGTTCTCCG
>JAYWEJ010000061.1:0-5570 GCA_043779345.1 Acidimicrobiia bacterium
CCACGTCACCACGATGGCGGACGACTACTACCGGTTCCGCGAGCAGTCCCACGCGCTGTTCGGTGAGAACACCAAGAAGACCTACCGTCTTGGCGATCAGGTCCGCGTCCAGATCATCCGCGTCGACATGGAGCGCCGACAGATCGATCTCGGCCTCGACGACGTGCTCGAGAAGGTCCGGCGCGACGAACGATCGCGCGGGCCGGCCCGCAGTTCGTCGCGGCCCAAGAAAGATCAGCGCACAGGCACCCAGGAGCAGCGCCGCAAGCGCAAACAGCGCCTCGGCAAGAACGAGCGAAAGAAATCTAAGAGGTAAGATCAATCTGAAATCAGCAATCTGAGATCAGAGATGCTTAATCTCGTCGTCGGCACCGCCGGCCACATCGATCACGGGAAGAGCTCGCTGGTCCACGCCCTGACCGGGATCGACCCCGACCGCCTCAAGGAAGAAAAAGCCCGCGGCATCACCATCGAGCTTGGGTTCGCGCACACCGTCGTCGGCAAGACGCGGATCGCGTTTGTCGATGTGCCTGGTCACGAGCGGTTCGTGCGCACCATGCTGGCCGGGGTCGGCGGGATCGACTGCGTGCTGCTGATTGTGGCGGCCGACGAGTCGGTGATGCCGCAAACGCGCGAGCACTTCGACATCTGCGGCCTGCTCCGCATTCCCCGCGGCATTGTGGTCGTGACCAAATCCGACCTGGCCGATTCGGACACGCGCGCGCTGGTGCGCCAGGATGTGGCGGAACTGGTGAAAGGATCCTTTCTGGAGGGCTCGCCCGTCATCGAGGTATCGGCGACCACCGGCGACGGACTCGACCAGTTGCGTGACGCCATCGCCGAGCAGGTCACGCAGGTACGGCGGCGGCCGGTTGACGGTGCGGCCCGGCTGCCCATCGATCGCGCGTTCTCGATGAAGGGCTTCGGCACGGTCGTGACCGGGACGCTCGTCGCCGGACGAATCGGCGTCGACGATGACCTGATCGTGGAGCCCGGAGGGCGCCGCGTCAAGGTCCGCGGCGTGCAGGTTCATGGCCGGACGTCGCTGGAGGCGGTGGCTGGCCAGCGTACCGCGATCAACCTGGGCGGCGTGGAAGTCGGCGACGTGTTGCGCGGCGAGACGCTGCTGACGCCGGAGACCTTGAGCGTGACGCGGCGCATCGACGCCGAGGTCGATCTGCTGCGGTCAGCGAAGCCCCTCAAGCACGGCGCGCGGGTGCGCGTGCACAACGGCACCGCTGAAGTGCTGGGCCGGGTGTCGATCGCCGGGGCATCGACCGCCGAGATCGCGGCGGGTGCCGGCGACCTGGTGCGGCTGCGGCTCGAAGGGCCGGCCGTGCTGACGCGCGGCGATCGGTTCATCCTTCGCGCCTATTCGCCGCCGATCACGATCGGCGGCGGCGTGGTGCTCGATCCCGCGCCGACGCGGCCCGGCATCAGAAGCGCGGAAGGCCACGCCAGTCTCGAGCGGATACGGATCGCCCCCGACCACGGCGTCGGCGCGGTCACGGCGATGATTGAAGCGGCCGGCCTGGCGGGCATGGCGCGCTCGTCGCTGGTGCCGCGCGCCGGACTCACCACCTCGCAGGTCGCGATCGTGCTCCAGTCCCTTGGCGAGCGTGGGGTGGCGACCGCCGGCGATCGACTGATCGCCGCCGCGCATCTCGAGCGGGCGTCGCAGGCGCTTGTCGCCTTGATCGCGGCATCGCACAAAGCCAATCCGATGAGCGACGGATTGCCGCGCGAGGAAGCGCGCGAGAAAATCTTTTCGCGTGTCGCGCCTGCCATCTTCGAGAAGGTGGTTGATGATCTGAAGGCCACCAGGGCGGTGGCAGGCGCGGAGCGGCTGGCGCTGCCGGCCCACAAGGCCAGCGTCGCCGGCGCCGACGATCACGTGAGAGACGCGATCATCGAGGCCTACCGCGCCGGCGGTCTCAAGCCGCCCGATACCGCCGCGATCGAAGCGAGTGTCAAGGCGCCGCGCCCGATCGTCGAGAAGGTCACCGCGTTGTTACTGCGTGAAAAGGTGCTGGTGAAACTCGACACGATCGTGTTTCACGGGGCGGCGTTGCAGACGCTGAAAGAGGACGTGACCGCTTTGAAGGGCAGTGCGCCCGGCGGCCGCGCCACGGTGGACGTGGCGGGGTTCAAGGAGCGTTACGGAGTGTCGAGGAAGTTTGCGATCCCGCTGCTCGAATTTCTCGACCGGGAGCGCGTCACGAGACGAACAGGCGATATTCGCCTCGTGCTGTGAGCTATTCCTTCATGCCGTTCTTGAAATTCTTGATACCGGCGCCGATGCCCTTGCCGAGCTCGGGGAGCCGGTTGGCGCCAAAAATCAGGATGACGATCGCCAGAATGATGAGCATTTCCGGCAAGCCCAGGGGCCCAAACAGGGAAAACATCGGATGACTCCTTATGGCCGCCGAACCCGGCAACCGTGAGTCGATTGTAGCACCTCGGCCAGTTGTCCCTAAATGGCGTCAAATACTCATGGCGCTGGCTTTGCACTTGTCCTGCTAGTCAGTCACAATGGCTTTGGGCTGACTCTCAACCCTGATGGCAAAGTTAATCGGCAACAAAACGCCTGAGTTCATACGGGGATCACAGCTGCGGCTCGATGATCGGCCGGCCGAGTACAGCTTCGGCTTTGAGAGCGCGAAGTCCAAGGTCGGGGCGGGTACGTCGGTGATCACGCACATTGCGGTCATCGGCGTGTTGCTGCTGATCATCCGCCTGGCGCCGCAGGTGACGCCCGAGATCGCCGCTCACCTCGACGTCAACATGGCGGTGTTCTTGCCCACTCCCGGCCCGGGTGGAGGTGGTGGTGGCGGCGGCGACAAG
Source organism: Acidimicrobiia bacterium (assembly GCA_043779345.1). Taxonomy (GTDB): domain Bacteria; phylum Acidobacteriota; class Vicinamibacteria; order Vicinamibacterales; family UBA2999; genus 12-FULL-67-14b. The sequence goes on from JAYWEJ010000061.1 coordinate 2,845, forward strand.
AAGCCTGAGCCGCCGCGCAAGGCCCAGGTCGAACAAAAGAAGGATCCGATTTCCGTTCCAGCCCCGGTAGCACCCGCTCCGACGCCGAAGTTGGAGGAGCCGCCGCCGGTCGAGATCAACATCCCCTTCAAGCCGATGTCCGCGGCCGAAATGACGCTGCCCGGGGTGATTTCTCCGTCGGCGCCGACGACTGGCGGCGCCGGATCCGGGCCAGGAACTGGTGCGGGCTCAGGGCAGGGCTCCGGGCTCGGGCCAGGGTACGGCGGCGGGTTCGGCGGCGGTGCGTTTCGGCCGGGTTCAGGCGTGACGTTGCCGCAGGTGGTTCGCGAAGTGAAGCCGGCGTATACCGCGGATGCGATGCGCGCCAAGGTGCAGGGCTCGGTGTGGCTCGAATGCATCGTGATGCCCGACGGCAGCGTCGGCGAGATCAAGGTGACGCGATCGCTCGATCCGATCTTCGGCCTCGATCAAGAGGCGATCAAGGCCGCGAAGAACTGGCGCTTCCGGCCGGGCATGCGCCAGGGCGAGCCGGTCCCGGTCATCATCACCATCGAGCTGACTTTCACGCTTCGATAGGCCGATAGGCCGATAGGCCAATAGGTCGCCGGTGCTAGGATTCGCGCATGCGCATCCTGGCTTTCGCCGTCTCCTTGATCCTCGCCACCACCGCATCCGCGCAGCCGGCGGCCTTTCCAGCGCCCGTCGAAGGGGATTTCGTCGCGCGCGATTTCGCGTTTACGAGCGGCGAGCGGTTACCCGAGGTCAGGATTCATTACCGCACCATCGGCGCGCCGCGCAAGGATGCGGACGGCGTGGTGCGCAATGGCGTGCTGATCCTGCACGGCACGGGCGGGACGGGCGCGGGATTCCTCGGCGCCGGATACGCGGGCCGGCTGTTCGGCAAGGGCCAGCCGCTCGATGCGGAGCAGTACTTCATCATCCTGCCGGACAACGTCGGGCATGGCCGGTCGAGCAAGCCGAGCGACGGGCTGCGCATGAAGTTCCCCAAGTATCGCTACACCGACATGGTGAAGCTGCAGCACGAGCTCGTGACCAAGGGCCTCGGCCTGACGAATCTCAAGCTGGTGATGGGCACGTCGATGGGCGCGATGCACGCGTGGGACTGGGGCTACCTGTATCCCGGATTCGCGGCGGGCCTCGTGCCGCTGGCCAGCAACCCGGTCGAGATCGGCGGCCGCAATCGCGTCTGGCGCAAGTTCCTGATCGACGCGATCGAAACCGATCCGACGTGGCAGAACGGCCATTACACCGAGCAGCCGCGCGGGCTGGCGAGCGCGATCGGCTTCCTGATGATGGCGACCAGTGTGCCGCTGCAGTGGCAGAAGCAGTTTCCGACCATCGCCGCGACGGATAAATACGTGGCCGACCAGGTGGCGTCGCGCTCGAAGAACACCGACGCCAACGACATGCTCTACCACTACCACGCGATCGAGGACTACAACCCGGCGCCGCACCTGTCGAAGATCACGGCGCCGCTGCTGGCGATCAATTCCGCGGACGACTTCGTGAACCCACCCGAGCTGCCGATGATGCGGGACCTGATCACGCAGGTGAAGCATGGGCGCTTCATCCTGCTGCCAATCACCGACGACACGCGCGGCCATGGCACGCATTCATTGCCGGCGATCTGGGGCGGGGAACTGGTAAAATTCTTCCAGGAACTCAAATAGGCGGGTCTGAAGACCCGCCTCTACAGGCGTTTGTAGAGGCGGAACTTTAGTTCCGCCTGCTCAAAGGCATTTTGGAAACCGCAGTCTCACCCACGACGCTCAAACAGGAAGTCGAGCGCCGCCGCACGTTCGCGATCATTTCCCACCCAGACGCCGGCAAGACCACGCTGACCGAGAAACTCCTGCTGTACGCCGGAGCCATCGAGCTGGCGGGGGCCGTCCGCGGCCGCAAGACCGATCGGCATGTGGTGTCGGACTGGATGGACATCGAGCGCGAGCGCGGCATTTCGGTGACGTCCGCCGCCGTCGAGTTCGAACTGGGCAAGCACCACCTGACGCTCCTCGACACCCCGGGCCACAAGGACTTCAGCGAAGACACCTACCGGACGCTGTTCGCCGTCGACGGTGTCGTGATGGTGATCGACGCGGCGAAGGGCATCGAGTCGCAGACCCGCAAGCTGTTCGAGGTCTGCAAGCTGCGGCGCCTGCCGGTCCTGACCTTCATCAACAAGCTCGATCTGCCGAGCCGCGATCCATTCGATCTACTCGACGAGATCGAGCGCGTGCTCGGCATTCACGCGGTGCCGATGAACTGGCCGATCGGCAGCGGCGATCGGTTCCGCGGCGTCTTCGATCTACAGCAGGGCCTCGTGCACCTCTACGACCGCAAGGATCGCGCGCATCCGGCGCCGGTCAACGTCGGCGCGGCGGATGATCCGAAGCTGGCGGCGCTGATCGGCGAGGACGCCTGGAAGCATCTGATCGACGAGACCTCGCTCGTCACCGGTGCGGGCACGGTGTTCGATCACCAGGCGTACCTCGATTTTCGCCACACCCCGGTCTTCTTTGGCAGTGCGCTGTCGAATTTCGGCCTCGAGCCGTTCCTGCACGCGTTGACGGAGCTGGCGCCGCCGCCGAAGGGCCGCGACAGCGATCGCGGCGTCATCCCGCCCGAGACGCCGCACTTCAGCGGGTTCGTGTTCAAGATCCAGGCGAACATGAACAAGCGCCACCGCGATCGCATCGCGTTCCTGC
>JAYWEJ010000062.1:0-13296 GCA_043779345.1 Acidimicrobiia bacterium
ATGTAATGGCGGATAGCCAGGAGTGGCGCCAATCGCCGCGCAAGCGCGCCGAAGTTACCGCCATCGCCACGTTGGGCTATCCAGTTGTTCGCGCCCTCACGTCAACGTGGCAGTGGCGCGTCAGTGGCGCCGAGCACGTGGACGCGATCACCGCCGCGGGGCATCAGCCCATTCTGGCCCTGTGGCACGGCCGCATCCTTGCGGCCACGCCGTATTTTCAACGACGCGGCATTGTCGCCATGGCCAGCGAGAATTTCGATGGCGAGTGGATCGCCAGGCTCCTCGGCAAGTTCGGCTACGGCGCCGCTCGCGGATCGACCTCGCGCGGCGGACCCGCCGCGCTGCGACAGCTAGTCAGAGAAGTGAAGGCCCATGGCGTCGCGTTCACGCTCGATGGCCCGCGTGGGCCGGCTGAGGTCGCCCAGCCTGGGGCCGTATGGCTCGCCAAGGCGACGGGGCAACCGCTCCTGCCGTTCCATTCGGAAGCTATCTCGAGCTGGACGCTCAAGAGCTGGGATCGCACGCAAATCCCCAAGCCGTTCACGACCGTTGCCATGGCCATCGCCGCGCCTCTCTATGTGCCTCGCGAGGCTGACGAAGCGGCACTCGAGGAGTGGCGTCAACGGCTGCAGCAATCGCTCGCCGACTGCCGGCAGCGGTGCACGGAACTCTTATGTCCTTAGTCCTGGTTAGTTCGAAGCGATTCGTCGATCACGTCACGCCCGCGGGTCATCCCGAGCGGCCTGAGCGCGCGCAGGTGCTCGAGGCCGTGGCCGCGTCGTTCAAGGAGCAGGGTGGCGAGGTCGTCGAGCCGCGCGCCGCGACCGATGAAGATCTGCTCCGGGTCCACGCGCCGGAGCACGTCGAGGCGATCGTCGCAACGCGCGGCAAGGCGACGATGATCGACGAGGATACGTTCGCGTCGCCCGACTCCGATGCGATCGCGCGGCTGGCGGCTGGCGCGGTGCTGACCGGCATCGATCGCGCGCTGGATGGTCCGCAAGGATCGCGATCGCTCGTCCTGGTCAGGCCGCCTGGACATCATGCCGAAGCCGATCGCGCGATGGGCTTTTGCCTCTACAGCAACGTCGCCGTCGGCGCCGCCTACGCGCGATCGCGCGGCTGCGCCCGCGTCGCGATCGTCGACTACGACGTGCACCACGGCAACGGCACGCAGTGGATCTTCTACGAGGAGCCCACGGTGCTGTTCGTGTCCTCGCATCAGTACCCGTTTTATCCGGGCACCGGTGCGGCGTCGGAGCAGGGGAGGGGCGCTGGGCTCGGCTTCACGCTCAACGTGCCGCTCGATGCCGGCGCGAAAGACGACGAGATCGAGAAGAAGTATGCGGAGCAGGTCATTCCGGCGGTGCGAAACTTCAAACCCGACCTGCTGATGATTTCCGCCGGCTTCGATGCGCATGAAATGGATCCCCTCGGCCAGTTGCGCATGACCAGCGAGGGATTCGGCCGGCTGACGAAGATGCTGCTCGAGCTCGCGAACGAGGTGTGCGAGGGCCGCGTCGTGCTGGTGACCGAGGGCGGCTACGACCTCGAGGCGCTGTCGGACAGCCTCAAGGCCGTGATCGCCGTCTGCCGCTAACCCTGCAGCACCTTCTCCATCGAGGAGAAGTAGTAACGGATGTTCTCGGTCGGCCCGTCGACGATGCGCTTGCGGGCTTTCGCGATTGGATAAATCTGGGCTTCGCCAATCAAGAGCGACAGCACGCCGTCTTCAGCCAGCGACCATTGGCCGCCGTAATGCCGGCGAATGACTTCGCCGATGTAAATGCCCCAGACCTTGGAGGCCGTGGCCAGGTGTTCCTCGCCCGGGCCCTGGCCCGCCGCGGCGTACTTGGAGAGGTTGTGCACCTTGCCGAGCATGCGTTCGATCGCGTCGAGGCTGTCCGGGGTGTAGTCGAGCGATTCGGCCCACTTCAGTTTGGCGGTCTGTACCGCGGCCTGTGATTGCGCCACCAGCACTCCGGCGAGCTTGGCGTCGGTCGTCATCGACGTTCGCAGGGTCGCCATCGAATCGGCAGTGCCAAGCAGCGTCCGCTCGAGCCATTGCCGCTGCATCCGGACGACCCACTCGCAGTACTGCTTGGTGGACTCGATCTTGACGTCGCCAAACTGGGCGCGGCCGCTCGCGAACAACAGCTGCACGACGGCGAGGGGATCGACCTGGTGCTCGCCGACGTCGAGGGCGGGCTTGCCCTCGTGCTCGTACCAGACGCCGCCGGTTTCCCGGCGGATGACCTCGCCAAGGTAGGCAGCGACCGGCGTCGCCAGCTTCTCCTGGTCCTGGCGATTGGCCGCCATGTACTTGTCGACGAAGGGCAGCGTGCGCGGCTGGAAGTCGAGATTGATGCCTGCGGTCTTGCAGGTCTGGACGAATTCAGCAGCGAGGGCCGGGAGGTAGTCGTCCAGGCCGGTCTGCGGCGAGTTGTCGTCGGTCGACATCGTAAGCCCTATGGGAGGACAGCGGTATTGGGATTATCGGTCATTCCCGCGCGGGTGATTAGTCGGCCGCAATCGGTACGTTATCCTTGAAGGATCACCGTGGCCGAATATCACCCTCAAGAGCTCGACAAGAAATGGCAGGCGCACTGGGCCGGCACCCGCGCCTTCGAAGTCACCGAAGATCCGTCGAAGCCGAAGTTCTACTGCCTCGAAATGTTCGCGTATCCGTCGGGTCACGCGCATGTCGGGCACGTTCGTAACTACATAATCGGCGACGTCGTTGCACGCTTGAAGCGGCTGCAGGGCTTCAACGTCCTGCATCCGTTCGGCTGGGACGCCTTCGGCCTGCCCGCCGAGAACGCCGCGATCAAGAGCGGCATCCACCCGGAAACGTCCACGCTCGGCAACATCGCCCACATGAAGGGGCAGCTGCAGCGGCTGGGGATCAGCTACGCGTGGGAACGCGAGCTGGCGACCTGCCTGCCCGACTACTACCGCTGGAACCAGTGGCTGTTCACGCGGATGTTCGAAAAGGGGCTGGCCTACCGCCGCCGCTCGACCGTGAACTGGTGTCCCGTCGACAACACCGTGCTGGCGAACGAACAGGTCGTCGACGGCGCGTGCTGGCGATGCGGCACGGCCGTCGTGCTGAAGGACCTGGAGCAGTGGTTCTTCAAGATCACGCACTACTCCGACGATTTGCTGGAGGCCGCCGAAGGCCTGTCCAAGTGGCCCGAAAAAGTTCTGACGATGCAGCGGAACTGGATCGGGCGATCCGAAGGCGCGCGCGTGCGCTTCCCGATCCAGGGCGCCAACGATTCGATCGAGGTCTTCACGACGCGCATCGACACGATATTCGGCGCCACGTTCATGATGCTGGCGCCTGAACACGGCCTGGTGGCGACGTTTGCGAAGGAGTCGGAAGACGAAAAGGCATTCCTGGCGAAGGCGCAGAAATTCCGCGCGCAAGATCGCGCGGGGCGCCTGACCGGCGAGGTGGCCAAGGAAGGGTTCTTCACGGGCCGTTTCGTTATCAATCCCTACACCAACCTGCCGATCCCGATCTGGGTTGCGAACTACGTCCTCGGTGAATACGGGACCGGCGCGGTGATGGGTGTGCCGGCCCACGACGACCGCGATCGGGAGTTTGCGGTGAAGTACGACCTCCAGATTGTAGACGTCGTTAAATCAGCTTCTGGAGAGGTCGTGAGAGCTGCGACCGAAGGCAATGTCCTCTTCAACTCTGGCAAGTACGATGGCATGGGCTGCGAAGCCGCTCAGCGCGCCATTATCGAAGACGCCGAGGAGCGCGGCATCGGTCACGGCACCGTGCAATACCGCCTGAAGGACTGGGGCATCTCGCGTCAGCGCTACTGGGGCACGCCGATCCCGATGATTCATTGCCCGGTCGACGGTATCGTGCCCGTTCCGGACGATCAGCTGCCGGTGGAGCTGCCGAAGGTCGCGGAGTTTACCGGCCGCGGCGATTCGCCGCTGGCGAGCATCCCCGAGTTCGTGAACGTGAAGTGCCCGAAGTGCGGCGGTCCCGCCCGCCGCGAGACCGACACGATGGACACGTTCGTCGATTCGTCGTGGTACTTCTATCGCTTCGCGGACGCGCACAACGATCAACTGCCGTTCGATCCGAAGAAGGTCGCCTACTGGGCGCCAGTTGATTTCTACAGCGGCGGCGTCGAGCACGCGATCCTTCACCTGATCTACTCGCGGTTCTTCGCGCGCGTCTTCCACGACCTCGGCATGATCGACCACAAGGAACCGTTCACGCACCTGCTGACGCAGGGCATGGTGCTGAAAGACGGCGCCGTGATGTCGAAGTCGAAGGGCAACGTCGTCGATCCCGACTCGATGCTCGAAAAGTATGGGTCGGATCCGCTGCGGCTCTACGTGATGTTCGTGGCGCCGCCGGAGAAGGAAATCGAGTGGAGCGACAGCGGCCTCGAAGGCAGCTTCCGCTTCCTGGCGCGCGTTTGGCGCATTGCCGATCAGTGGCGCGACGAAGCGACGTCGGCGGGGAAGGGCGCTATCGATCAGGCGACGTTATCCGGCGCCGAGCGGAACATGCGGCGCAAGACGCACGACACCATCAAGCGCGTGACGACTGACATCGACGTGCGGCAGCAGATGAATACGGCGGTCTCGGCGATGATGGAGCTCGTCAACGAGCTCTATGCGTTTACCGAGAAGGGTGAGCGAACCGCGCAGGCCGGAGGCGTGGCGCGCGAGGCCGTCGAATCCCTGATCGTGATGCTGTCGCCGTTTGCGCCGCACACGATGGAAGAGCTGTGGCAGATGTACGGCCATGCCGATGGACTCGGTGCGGCACGCTGGCCGTCGTTCGATGCTGAAGTCGCGAAGGCCGAGGAGCTGGAGATTCCCGTCCAGGTGAATGGCAAGCTGCGCGGCGTGGTGAAGGTCCCGCCCACGGCGACGGATGCCGAGCTCGAGAAGATCGCGCTGGCCGACCCCAACGTGCAGGCGCACATCGCCGGCAAGACGGTGAGGAAAGTCGTCATCGTCAAGAGTAGACTGGTGTCGATCGTCGTATGAAACAGGCCAACAGGCCAATAGGCCATCGGGCCATCAGGCCATCAGGCTATCGGGCCATCAGGCCATCAGGCCGTCGGGTCATCAGCAGGCGAGACGCGCTTGGCGCGGTGCCAGTTCTTATCGCCGGCTTTAGCGCCGCGTCGTGCGGATACGCGCTGGCCGGCCGCGGCTCGTTCCTGCCCGAATACATCAAGACGCTCGGTATTCCGATGTTCGGCAATGCCACGCCGTACCAAAGTGTCGAACAGGTCTTCACGCAGAAGATCCGCCTCGAGTTCCAAAGCAGCCGGCGCTATACCGTGGTGCCCAGCGATGAGGGCGTCGACGGCGTCGTGCGCGGCGAGATCCAGTCGATCAACCTCCAGCCGGTCGGCTTGAACGACCAGCAGCTGGCGTCGCGATCGCGCGTCACCGTCATGGTGAAGGTGAAGTTCGAGGACGTGAAAGAAGGCAAGACGCTGTGGGAGAACCCGGCGCTGTCGTTCTCGGATGAGTACGAGCTGGCGAACCCCAGCAGCGGCCAGGACGTGTCGGCCTTTGTCGGCAACGATCGCGTCGCCATGGATCGGCTGTCCACCGACTTCGCGCGCTCGGTCGTGAGCGCGATCTTGGAAGCATTCTGACGGGAACCGGGAGCCGGGAACCGGGAACCTAATGTCGACAGTCGCCGAAATCCGCAAGCAGATCAAATCGGGCAAGACCGCTCCCTTGTATCTCCTCGAAGGCGACGATCTGCAGTCGCGTCACGACCTTGCGATCGAGTTTGCCAACGTCGTCGAGGAGGGTCTGCAGGCATTCAACGTCCAGAGCGTCTACGCCAACGAGGCGACCAACGCCTCAGGCCGCGATCAGTTGATCGGGTCGCTAATCTCGAACGCGCGCACGCTGCCGATGATGGCGCCGCGGCGGGTGATCGTCGTGCACGAGGCCGATCGGCTACTGGCGCCGAAGCGCGCCAAGGACGAGGACAACGGCGAGGCCGTGACGCCGGCCAAAGGCAAGCGCGTCGCGACGACGCCGGCCGAAGAGCTCGAGGCCTACATCGAAAAGCCCGAGCCGATGACCACGCTGGTCTTCGTGTCGGGTCCGCTCGACGCCAACCGCCGCGTCGTCAAGCTGCTGCGCAAGCACGCTGACATCGTCGATTGCGGCACCCTTCGCGACGCCCGTGAAGCGGCGGTCTGGATCACGAAGCGGCTTGAAAAGGACGAACTGACGATCGATCCGAAGGCCATCAGCCTGCTGTTAGCCACGACCGGATTGACGCTCGGACGGATTCGCCCCGAGATCGAGAAGCTGGTCCTGTATGCGGCGGGGGAGTCGGCCATCACCGCGGCACACATCAAAGAGCTGGTGATACCGCATGAGGAGTCCGAGGGCACGTTTGCGTTGATGGAGGCCGTTCAAAACTCCAACGCGCCTCGCGCACTGCGAGAAGTGTCCGCGCTGATTGACTCGGGCATTCAGCCGCCGGTGATCCTCGGCCAGTTGCGCGCAGCCACGATCCGTTTGCGTCCGGACGGGCGCGTCAAGAATGGGTTAGAGGCGGTCTTCCGCACCGACCTCGCGATCAAGTCGTCGTCTGGAACGCCTCAACACCTGCTGGAATGCCTTGTTGTTGAGCTCTGCGCCAGGAACTAGAGGGCCTTCAGCCTTCTGCCATCACCTCGACTCGCTTCAGAGGAATCGCGGCGTTTTGAAGGGTGACGACGTGACGAGAGAGTCGTTGCGTTTCCTGTTCGGTGATGTGCGCCACCACTCCTTCAGGCGTCCAGGGCGAGGGGCGCGAACGGCCTTCCCGAAACAGGATGACGCTGCGGCAAATCTCCTGGAAGGCCTTCACCGCCTCGGGTGAAATACCGAACAGCGACAGCCTGATCTTCAGAGGGCTGCGCATCTCGATCGCGACGATCTCGATATTGCGAAACTCAGCGCTTGACGGATACGCGGTAATAGTCGCGAGGTCTCGCAGTAGTTCGTCGAGGCTGACGAGACTCGTCGCGATATCGCCAAGCAGCGCTCCACCTCTGGTGCCGGTGTCGAATTCCAGCTCGAGGAATATGACATCGGTTCGCGAGCTCACTTCTCGCCGCCCGACTTCTTGGATTTCATGGTGGTGTCAGGCCTGGAGGGCGCGGGCCTGGATCAGGATACGCACGGCAGCGGCCTCGGGAGTTTCCCGCTCCTCGATGTGCCCCTTGGGCAGGACCCAGATGTCGCGGTTGCCCTTGGCCTCGACGAGCAGGTATTCCAACTCGCCGTCGATGGTGCGCACCACGACGCCGCCTGCGTGCGACCACTCGGACACGATCGGACTATACCCGGAAACCCTACTCAGCCGTCATCGTCTGTGATCCAATGGGCAGGCTTGATCACCGTCCACTCGTGACCGCATTCCTGACATCGGTAGGTCAGCTTGAAATCCTCTGGCTGTTCCGCCACCGTCGATACACCCCGGAGCTTGGCTGCTGCGGAACACTGCGGACACTCGTCAGCCTTGGGGGTCGCCATCCCCGCCATCGTAGCGGCGTTACGCTCCGTATTCAAAGTGAGCCATAAGCAGAATGGCGTCCCCGACCTTGATCGCCTTCAGCACTTCCGGCCGATCGCCGCCGGTGTAGTCGTAGCTGTACGGATCAACGGCGGCCAGCTGCGTGAAGCTGGTGGCGCGCGCGCGCCAGTCGATGAAGTTGCCGGGCGCGACGTCGTTGCGGCCCGGCGTGGCCGGCAGTCGCTCCCACAGCGTGACAATGCGATCCGGCTCGGGATAGGGAAGCGGCCGGAGCAGGATCTGCGACACGACGCTGAACGCGGTGACGGTCGCCGCCATGCTCAGCGCGAGGATACCGACGGTGCTGATCGCAAACGCCGCCTGCTGGCGCAGCTGCTGGATTCGCCAGCGCGACGTCGCCGATCTGCAGCCGATCGACGATCTCCGCCATGGCTTCCGGCACGAGGCGCGACGCGAGTCGGACGATGGTCAGCGCGCGCGCGAGTTCGGTGTGACGCATCTAGCCCTCGCTTTCGGTCAGCAGCCGCTGGCCGGCATGTGCCATGGCGCTCGCCCTGGACTTCGCCTCGGCGGCCAGGTGCCGTCCGCCCGCGGTCAGCTCGTAATAGCGCCGCGGCGGCCGCTGCTCTTTGCGCGCCACACCCTCTTTCTCCCAGCGCGAGCGCACGCAGCCTTCGGCGTCGAGGCGCCGCAGGATGGGGTAGACGGTGCCGCTCGGCAGGCCGGTGGCCTCCATGACGTCGAAGCCATGATGGTGGCCATCGAGGAGTCGACGTAAGAACCCGCCGGGAGGTTGGTTCCCGGCCGGATCAGCTGTTACTTGGAGATCTTGGCTGCGAGCCGCGACTTATACCGCGACGCGGTGTTCTTGTGGATGATGCCCTTGGTAGCCATCTTGTCGACGAGCGACTGCAGGGTCTTGAGCGCCGTCTTGGCGCCCTCGACGTTCTTGGCGTCGAGATTCTTGCGGATGCCCTTGAGGCCGGTGCGGAGCTTCGCCCGCATGGACCGGTTCGCCTCGCGACGCTTGATGTTCTGCCGGTTGGCCTTGAGGGCCGACTTGTTACGCTTTGCCACTGTCTAGAACCTCTGTTCTCGGATGAAAGACAAACACGTAATTATACAGGCCAACAGGCGAACTGGCCACAGGCGAACGGGCTGGGTGGAAAATCGAGGCGATTAGCGGACGATCTGGTAGGAACCAGTCGCCGGGGGCTTGTTCGAGAGCTTGGTGACGGGCTTGCCGCCGACCAGTTCGACCCACTTGTAGATGATGTTCTTGGGCGCCGGCGGGGCAGCCCCGGTGATCTTGTTGACGTAGGCGCGGGTCTCTTTGAAGGGCGGCACGGCCCCGTATTTCTCGACGTTGCCGATGCCCGCGTTGTACGCCGCCAGTGCGAGCTCTACTTTGTTGTCGTAGCGCGTCAGCAGCTGCTTCAGGTATTTCACGCCGCCGCCGATGTTCTGCTCGGGATCGAACGGATCCGTGACGCCCAGCTCGTTCGCCGTCGCGGGCATCAGCTGCATCAGGCCCATCGCGCCCTTGACCGACACGGCGTTGGGGTTGAAAGCGGATTCGACCTGGATCACCGCGCGAACCAGATCCTCGGCGACGCCCTGGCGGCGCGCGTGCTCGTTAATCGAGGCGTCGTAACGCGCGCTCTTGTGGCTGATGGACAGCGGGATCGTCGCCTTCACCGTGCTCGCGCCGTGAACGGCGTAGGTGGTGGTTTGCGCCCCACCGCCGGTGCGCGGCTTGTCGGACAGCACCAGCTTCCCGTCGGCGTCGCGCCAGCTGTAAATCTGTGAAGCCGCAGGCGAGGCAAAGCCCAGCACGGCGGTGAGGATAAGAAGGCTTCGAAACACGGACATTCAGTCTACCGTATCGGCAACTTCCGGTCCGCCTTCCAGAGGCGTTTTCAGGCCTGTTTTCGATTACTGCAAAAGTCGACTGACCTCCTTTTGCGCAGCGGCTAGCAATTCTGTAATTTTGCTCGCATCCTTGCCCCCCGCCTGCGCGAAGTCTGGACGCCCGCCGCCGCCCCCTCCGACGATGGGGGCGAGCGTTTTGACAAGCTGGCCGGCCGGAGCCTTCTTCGCCAGGTCGGGCGTCACCGTCACGATCAGGGCAACCTTGCCGTCCGGCATCGGCGCCGCCAGCACGATCACGCCGCTCTTGAGGCGCGACTTCAGCGTGTCGGCGAGGGTCCGCAGCGATTCGGAATCGACGTCGTTCACCTGGCGCGCGATCAAGGTCGAGCCCGCGATTTCAACCTTGTCGTCGTCGGCCGCGCCGCCACCGCTCCCACCACCGAGGGCGATCTTGGTCTTGAGCTGCTGAATCTCTTTCTGCAGCTTGCTGACGTTTTTGTTCTGCTGGTCGATCCACGCCGGCAGCGGGCCGGGGCCGGCCAGTTCGCGGGCGCCGGTGATCTCGTCAATCGACTTGCGGGCGAGCTCGTAGGCGCCGAAGCCGGACACCGCTTCGATGCGCCGCACGCCGGCCGCGACGCCGGACTCTTCGGTGATCAGCAACGCGCCGATGTCGCCGGTCGCGTGGACGTGGGTGCCGCCACAGAGTTCGGTGCTGAACGCGCCGTCGCCGATCGACACGACGCGGACCTTGTCGCCGTATTTTTCACCGAACAGCGCCATCGCTCCGCCCGCGATCGCTTCCTGCGTGTTCTTCACCGCCGTGGTGACCGGCGCGTTCTCGAGGATGGCTTCGTTGACCATGCGCTCGATCTCTCGCCGCTGCTCCGGAGCGACGGCCGAAAAGTGCACGAAGTCGAATCGCAGCCGGTCCGGCGCCACCAGCGAACCGGCCTGCTTGACGTGGCTGCCCAACACCCTGCGCAGCGCGCCATGGAGGAGATGCGTGGCGGTGTGGTTGCGGCGCGTCGCGTCGCGGCGCGCGTCATCCACTTCGGCCGAGACGATGTCGCGCGTCGCGATCGTCTGCTCGATGTTCTCGAGCCGGTGCGCGCGCGGTAACCCGGGGCCAAGCTTGACGACGCCGCTGACGCGCGAGCGGCCGCCGTTGGCCGTTTCGATCCAGCCCTGGTCGGAGATCTGCCCGCCCGATTCGACGTAGAACGGCGACTTCGCGAGCACCGCATAGCCCGACGCGCCTTCGCGCAGCGACGCGACGGCCTTCTTCTTGTCGTCGAACAGCGCCAGCACGGGCACGCCCTTCAAGAACGTCTCCGTGTAGCCTTCGAACACGTCGCCGGCCTGTTGCAGCGACTCGCGCTCCTGATCGGACGCAAACGAGAACTCTTCCTTCTTGCTCTCGAACGAGCTGCCGGCCCGCGCCTTTTCGCGCTGGCCTTCCATGGCCGCGTCGAAGCCCACGGCGTCGAAGGTGAGTCCCTGGTTGCTCGCCAGGTCTTCGATGAAGTCCCGCGGCAGGCCGTAGCTGTCATACAACTTGAACGCCTCGTCGCCGGGGACGGTCTTGTTGCCCTTGGCCGCGCGCTCGAGCACCTCTTCGAGGCGGGGCAGGCCGCCGCTGAGCACCGCATCGAAGCGCTCTTCCTCCGACTTGATCACCTGCACGACCGCGTCGCGGCCGGCCTGCAGCTCCGGATAAGCGTCGCCCATCTCGCGCACCAGCACTGCCACGAGCGAATGCAGGAAGGGCTCGTGCATGCCGAGCTTGCGGCCGTGCCGCATCCCCCGGCGCATGATCTTGCGCAGCACGTAACCACGATGTTCGTTTGAGGGCACGACCCCATCGGCAATCAGGAACGTTGACGCGCGCGCGTGATCCGCGACGACGCGCATCGAGACATCGGTGGCCGACATCGACGTGTTGTAGGCGTGCCCCGACAGCGTGCCGATGGCGTCGAGCAGCGGCATGAACAGCGGCGTGTCGTAGTTCGACGTCGTCCCCTGCATCACCGCGCTGATGCGCTCGAGGCCCATGCCGGTGTCGATCGACGGCGCCGGCAGCGGGTTCAGCGTGCCCTTGGCGTCGCGCTCGAATTCCATGAACACGTTGTTCCAGATCTCGACGAAGCGCTCGCTGCCGGATTCGACGTCCTGGATGAAGTTGCCGGAGCCGGCGAGGCCCGCGCCGCGATCGACGTAGATCTCCGAGCAGCGCCCGCACGGTCCGGTGTCGCCCATCGCCCAGAAGTTATCGGCCATGCCGAGCTCGCCGATGTGATCGGCCGGCACGAAATCCAGCCAGCGCTGGTAGGCGTCGTCGTCGCGCGGAATGCCTTTCTCGCCCTTGAAGACCGTCACGTACAACGTCGAGGGATCGAGGCCCCATTCCTTCGTCAGCAGGTGCCACGCCAGCTCGATGGCGTCCTGCTTGAAGTAGTCGCCGAACGAAAAGTTGCCGAGCATCTCGAAGAACGTGTGATGCCGCAGGGACGGGCCGACGTTGTCGAGATCGTTGTGCTTGCCGCTGACGCGCATGCATTTCTGCGACGTCGCCGCGCGGGCATAGTCGCGCTTCTCGCGGCCGAGGAACACGTCCTTGAACTGGTTCATCCCGGCGTTGGTGAAGAGCAGCGTCGGGTCGTCGCCGGGGAGCAGGGGACTGCTCGGGACCACGCGGTGGCCGTGTTTCTCGAAGTACTTGAGGAAAGAACCGCGAATTTCCCGGGGATGCATCTCTCTATTGTAAGCCTCGAAGCCGTTTGAAGATGGCGTCGAGGCTGAAGCCCTGCGCAGCCAGGCCGCGGACGACTCTGGCGCGGCCCTTTTCGTCGAGCTCGCGCGGCTCTTTGCCCCTCAGCCGCCGTTCGAGGGCGCGATCCAGCAGCGCGCCCTCATCGACCTCGTCAAAGACCTCGCGAACGGCGTCTTCCGCGATGTCGCTGTTGATGCCGGCCTGCCGGACTTTCTGCAGGACGCGGGCGCGGCCGCGGTGCTTGATCGCGCTCTCCATGCGCGCGATCGCCAGCGCGACGCGGCGGTCGTTCAGCGTCCGGTCTTCCTTGAGACGATTCACGGCGGCATCGATGTCGCCGTCATCGAGTTGCCGCCGTTTGAGGCGAGCGCGAAGTTGCGTTTCAGACAGCTCGCGCGCCGACAGAAGCGTCAGCGCGACGGTGTAGGCGTCGGCCACACCTTAACCGCCGAAGCGTGTGATCTCGGGCGGCTTCGGCGGCGCGGCCGCGGGCTTCGCCGCCGCCGGTTTCGCCGGCGCGCCGGGCGTGCCGGGTTTGCCGGCCGGCTTGTTGCTGAAGATCGTGTTGGCCATCTGATCGCGCGACGTGTCCGCCGTCGTCGAGATGCCCTGCACCTTGAGCTTGAACTCGTCGACGTTGGTCGCCCAGCGCAGCGCTTCTTCGTAGCTGACCAGCTCGTTCTTGAACAGGCTGAAGATCGACTGGTCGAACGTCTGCATGCCGTACTGCGACGTGCCCTGCGCAATGGCGCCGGCAATCAGGTGTGTCTTGTCCTTATCGACGATGCAGTCCTTGATGAAGGGCGTGGCCACGAGCACTTCGACCGCTGGGGCGCGCCCGGTGCCGTCTTTGCGGGGAATCAGGCGCTGCGCAATCGCCGCCTTCAACACCGACGCCAGCTGCAAACGAATCTGCTTCTGCTGATGCGGAGGAAACACCGAAATGATGCGGTTGATGGTCTCGGTGGCATCCAGCGTGTGCAGCGTGGAGAACACCAGATGGCCGGTCTCGGCCGCGTGCATGGCGGTCTCGATGGTCTCCATGTCACGCATTTCACCGACCAGAATCACATCGGGGTCCTGGCGAAGGGCACTGCGCAGGGCATAGGCG
>JAYWEJ010000063.1:0-28525 GCA_043779345.1 Acidimicrobiia bacterium
CTCGTCGCCGCCGTCGCATGCTGGCTGCCGGCCTGGCGCGCGTCGCGCGTCGATCCCATCGTGGTGTTGCGGGACGACTAATCACGTACGCGCCACGGAAACACGGAAGCACGGAAACGCTTTTTGGAAATCCAAGACGGGCTTTTGAAAAACAAGTCCGTGTTTCCGTGATTCCGTGGCTCGTAGGTTGTTGGCCAGTAGTAGAATCCCGCCATGGATCGTCGCTCTCTTCTCAAACTTGGCGGGATGGCGTCGATTGGGTTTGCGCTCGAAGGTTGCGCATCCACGACGACTACCGCGAAGCCGCAGCTGGCGCCGCGGATACCGCAGGCGCGCCGAATTCTCCCCCTCGTCAATGCGTCGTGGGATCGCGTCACCCGTACGACGATCGGGTTGCGTCCGCATCGACCGTCCGGCTTCGTGCTCAGGGCCGAGAAGCTCGACGGCAAGACGCTGATTCACAATTTCGGTCACGGCGGCGCCGGCATGTCGCTGTCGTGGGGCACGGCGGCGATCGCCACCGATCTCGCGCTCGCGCATACCGAGCGCAAGGCCGCGGTGCTGGGCTCCGGAGTCGTCGGCCTGACGTCCGCGCGGGAGCTGCAGCGCCACGGCTTCGACGTGACGATCTATGCGGCGACGGTGCCGCCCGATACCACCTCGAACATGTCGCTGGCCGGCTTCACGCCGACGTCAGGGTTCGTCGACAACGACAAGCGCACGCCGGAGTTTGACGCGCAGTTCCGGCAAGCCGTCGTGATTGCGTATCGACGGCTGAACCTGCTCACCGGGCCGAAGTACGGCATCACGTGGATCACGAATTACCAGCCGACCGAGACCGAACCGGGCCCCGGTGGCGGCGGCGGTGGGGGCAACGCCCCCGGCGGCCCGGGCCCGCTGATGCCCCAGGGCATTCCCAACCCGCGTTTGCTGCTCCAGCCGGGTGAGCATCCGTTCCCGACCAGGTTTGCGATCGAACGCCCGGAGATGCGCATCGAGCCGTCGATTTATCTCGACGCGTTGATGAACGACTTCCTATTGTGGGGTGGCAAGGTCGTGATCCGGAAGTTCGACACGCCCCGCGATATCGCGACGCTCTCCGAGAACGTCATCGTCAACTGCACCGGCCTCGGCGCCAAAGCGATCTTCAACGATACCGAGATGGTGCCGCTGAAGGGGCAGTTGACGATCCTGATCCCGCAGTCCGAAATCACCTACGCGACGAGCGGCACCGGGCGGGTGTTGCCGCCGAACGCGGGCTTCCTTCACATGATGCCGCGCAGCGACGGCATCGCGCTCGGCGGCACCTCGATCCGCGACGACTGGTCGACCACCGTCAACGACGAGGAACGCACGCGGATCGTCGATGCGCACGTCGATCTGTTCGAGCGGATGAGCGGCCTTCGACGAACCTGAACAGGTGGGTCTTCCGCCTTCGCGCGACGCGCTTCGGCGAGACTTACGAAAGACCCGCCTCTACGTGGAGGTGCGCGGCGGCGAACGCCCACTGATCCGCCTTCTCCGCGATCAGCCGATCGGTCGGCCGATACGCATGCGAGCCTTGCGTTTCCACGCGAATCAGGACGGGGCGGTCGCAGGCCTGCGCGGCCTGCAGCGCCGCGGTGAACTTGAAGGAGTGGCTGGGCACGACGCGATCGTCATGATCGGCGGTCGTCACCAGCGTCGCCGGGTAGCACTCGCCGGCGCGGACGTTGTGCAGCGGCGAGTACTTGATCAGGAACGCGAACTGCCGCGGATCGGTTGACGATCCGTATTCCGTCGCCCACAGCGTGCCGCCGGTGAACCGGTCGTATCGCAGCATGTCCATGACACCGACGGCAGGGAGCGCGGCCGCGAACAGCTCGGGGCGCTGTTCCATCACCGCCCCCACCAGTAATCCGCCATTCGATCCGCCCATGATGCCGAGCCGATCCGGCGACGTGTAGCGTTCCTGCACCAGGTGCTCGGCGACGGCGATGAAGTCGTCGAAGACGTTCTGCTTGTTCTCGAGGTAGCCGGCCTTGTGCCACGCCTCGCCGTACTCGGCGCCGCCGCGCAGGTTCGCCGACACGAACACGCCGCCGAGCTCGAGCCACGCCGGCACGTCCGATCGATAGAAGGGCAGCACGCTGATCGAGAAGCCGCCGTATCCGTAGAGCATCGTCGGGTTGCGGCCGTCCAGCCGCAGACCCTTCCGGCACGTCAGGAAGAACGGCACGCGCGTGCCGTCCTTCGACGACGCGAACATCGGGCGCGTCTCGAACTGCGAGGTATCGAGCGGCGGCTGCGGCGCTTCGAACGCGACCCGCGATCGCAATTCGAGGTCGTACCGATACACCGTCGCCGGCGAGAGCGGCGAGCTGAACGCGAACCAGACGTCGGAGAGCTCCGATCGCCCATACAGAGCGGAAACCGCGCCGACGCCCGGGAGTGGAAGGTCGCCTTCGAGCGCGCCGTCGAGGCCGAACAGCTGGATGCGGCTCTGCACGTCGACCAGCGAGTGAATCACGATGCGCCCGCCGATCAGCGCGGCGTCCTCGATCGCATGGGGCTGTTCCGGAACGACGACCTTCCAGGCGTCTGGATGCGGGTTCTCGAGATCGATCGCGATGACTCGCCGCTTCGGCGCGTCCTTGTCGGAGCGCAGGTAGACGCGCGTGTGATAGTTGCCGATCGGCGTGAACTCGGCGTCGAGCGTTTCGACGATGGGCTTAATCGGCGCCGTGATCTTCGGCAGCACGGGGCTGCCGAGATTGATGCAGTGCAGCTGGTTGTTGTTGTCGGCGCCGCGGAACGTGCGGATGAACACATAGCGCCCGTCGTCGCTGACCGTCGCGTTGACGATCCACGCCGGATGATCCTGCCGTTGATAGATCAGGACGTCGTCGGATTGCGGCGTGCCGACGCGGTGGTAATAGATCGCCTGGTGCGACAACGCCGCCTCGAGCATTTTGCCGGCCGGCGGCTGCGGATAGCGCGAGTAGAAAAAGCCTTTCGAATCGTGCGTCCACGACAGGTCCGAAAATCGAACCCACGCGACGGTGTCGCCCACTTCGCTCCCGGTCGCGACGTTGCGAATGCGCACCGTCTCCCAATCGGCGCCGCCTTCCGCACTCGCATAGGCGAGGAGCTTCGCGTCCGGCGACGGGGCGTATTGGGCTAGCGAGGTCGAGCCGTCGGGCGACAGCAGGTTTGGATCGAGGACGAGCGACGGCGGATCGAAAAGGCCTGTGCGAACGTAGATCGGCGCCTGCCGCTGGAGGCCGGTGTTCTTCGCGTAGAACAAGCGGCCGCCCTCGATGACCGGCAGGCTGGTCCGCGGATAGTCCCAGAGCTCGGTGAGCCGCCGCTTCAGGCGATCGCGCAGCGGCAGCGTGTCGAGGTGCGCGAAGGTGACCGCGTTCTGCGCGGCCACCCAGGCGGCGACTTCAGGCGAGTCGAGATCTTCCAGCCAGCGATACGGATCCGCGATGCGGGTCGCGCCGTAGTCGTCGACGACGTCGCCCTTGCGGGTCTTCGGATACCGCACTACTTGGCGCGCGCGAGATCGACGACGGCGTCCCAGTTGAAGCGCAGGAAACGATAGAGCTCGCTCTCGACGATGCGCTCCTGGTCGCTGTGCGCGCCGAAACCCTTCGGCCCGTCCTCGGAGTCGAGCGCGGGACCAATGCCGTAGCACTGGATGCCCTTCTGGCGCAGGTAGGCCATGTCGGTCGCGCCGGTGCTCATCGCCGGCAGGGTGATCACTTTGTAGTGCTTCGTCACGTTGGCCTCGATCGCCTTGAACGCGTCTGAGTCGAGCCTTGCGGTCGGCGTCGGCGGCCGCGTATCGCGCGCGCCGTAGCTGACTTCGACCTGCGGATCGTTGACGACCTGCTTAACGAGCTCGAGGAACTTGGCTGGATCCTCATCGGGCGCCAGCCGCGTATCGATGGTCGCGGTGCCCTCGGACGGAATGACGTTCGTGCGATAGCCGCCGGTGATGATCGTCGGCGACAACGACGTGCGCAGCATCGACCAGTGGCTGGGCTCGTTCTTGCGGAGATAGGCGTCGGCGGGGCCGGAGACTTTCGGATCCGGATTGAGCAGGTCGCGATAGCGCGCCGCGGCTTCCGGTGAAGACACCGTCGCCAGCCGCTTGAAGTAGGCCGCGGTGGTTTCGTTGATGCGTTGCGGCGGCGTCCACGCCGCGATCGCGCCGACGGCTTCGCCGAGGTGGGCGAGCGCGTTGCCTTCGAGGGGCACCGAGCCGTGCCCGGCCACGCCGCGCGCGGTCACCGTGATGGCGCGCGGGATCTTCTCGACCGTCTGGACACGCGCGTACTTGACGACGCCCCCTTCGCGCAAAGCGCTGCCGCCTTCGGCGTAGCAGAACTCGGCGTCGATCGCATCGAAGTGCTGGTTGACCATGAACTGGATGCCGACGCGCGTCGTGCCTTCCTCACCAGCCTCGAACAGCGCGATGACGTCACGCGCCAGCGGCACGTTCATCCGCTTCAGCATCACCATCGTCATCAGGTTGGCCACGACGTTGTCCTTGTCGTCAACCGTGCCGCGGCCGTAGATGTATCCCTCGGCGCGAGCGGCGCTGAACGGCGGATGGACCCACTTCTTGGCATCGACGTTGACGGTGTCGGTGTGTCCCATCAACAGCAGCGGCCGCTTCGAACCGTTGCCCTTGAGGCGCGCCACCAGGTTGGGCCGGTTCGGCTCGAGCGCGAAGATCTGGACGGCAATGCCTTCGGCCTCGAGCACCTGCTTCAGGTAATCGACGACGGGCTTCTCGCCGCCCGGCGGATCGGTGGTGTCCATCCTGACGATCGCCTGGTAATGCTTCAGCATCTCAGCGTCGAGGGCAGCCCAATTCGGCTGCGATGGTTGAGCGCCGAGCGACGTGGACGCCGCGACCGCGAAGAAAAGCAAAAGGGATTTCCGCATAGTCGGTAAGCCTACCTCAGTACTCGCTATGGCGGCCCGCGGCCGCGTTATCTGACGACCCCGCGCCGGGCGCGGACGGTGTAGTTCTTGTTCGTGACCCGCACGCGGACGCTGTGATATCTACCGTCGCCGCGTGTCGTCGGCGTGTAGCCGATCATGTACTGGTTATTCAGCTCTTCGGCGATCCGCTCGGTCGCCGGCCCGAGCTCAGCGGTGTCGCGGACGATCTCGGTGTAGCCGCCGCCCTGACTGGTCAGCTCCTGGAGCGTGAACGGATTGATGCGCGTCGAGTTGCGCGCGTCAAGGGTGTCAATGCCGATGGCGTAGAGAAAGACGTCGCTGCGGACCAGTTTCTGTTTCAGGGTCGTCGGCGTGGTGTCGCTCGCGGTGTCGGCGCCGTCCGAGACGAGCAGCAGCGCCGCGCGCGGGTGCTGGCGCGACTCGAACAGCGGCAGCGCCACATCGACCGCGTCATACATCGCGGTGCCACCCGAGGGCCGGATCGCCTCGAGCTTCGCGCGCATGCCAGCCCGCTCCGTCGTCCACTGGTTGAACATGCGCGTCTCGTGATTGAAGCCAAGCAGGGAGGCTTCGTCGTCGATGGCCAGCAGCTTGTCGAGAAAATGCGCCAGCGCGCCGCGCGCGTCCGACATCCGCTGCCCGCGCATGCTGTCGCTGACGTCGAGCGTCAGCGAGAGGCTGACGGGCACGCGCTCCCTGGTGAACTGCGTGATCGGCTGCGGCACGCCGTCTTCTTCGACGATGAAGTCGGCCTTCGCGAGGTTGGTGACAAGCCGCCCTTCGGCATCGCGCACGGTGACCGCGGTCGTCACCAGCTCCGAAGCGGCTTTGAAGATGTTGCGGTCGCGCAAATCGATTGGCTTGCCCTGAGCGAGCAGCCGTTCGCCAGCGGCGTGCGGCTGCGAGTCGAACGGGCCGATGAGCCCCACGGCGACTAGAACGAGCAGGCTATTTCGCAAAGTTGTACAGCGCGCTTCTTGTCCGAATGAACAGCTCGCCATCGGCAGGCACCGGCGTCGCGAACACTTCATCGTCGAGCGTGTTGACCTGCAGCACTTCCCAGTCGCCCTTCGCGGTGACCACGGAGACGGTGCCGTCCTGGCTAACCAGCCAGATCTTGCCATCGGCGCCGATCGGCGACGCGAAGTATTTGTCGATCGCGCCCTTCAGGCGCCCCTGCTTGATGACGTTGCCGGTCGCGGGATCGAACGAGATCAGGATCCCGCTGTCGTTCACCATGTAGAGCACGCCCTGGTAGAGCACGGTGGACGGCACCTGCGGCACGGGCCGCAGGTATTTCCAGCGTAACGCCGTGGCGGTCATGTCGCCCGAACCACCGAGCGCGATCGCCATCAGGCCGTTCTCTGACGCGAGCATCGCGCGGAACACATCCCAGTCCTTCGCATCGAGCGTGCCGTCGCGATTGCCGTCGAACGCCTCGAAGTAGCCCTTCTGCAGCATGCGATCCATGCGCTCGGTCTTGAAGTTGGTGACCTCGTCGAGCTCGACGATGCCGTTGCCATTGGCGTCAAAGCGTTTCAGGGCCGCGGCGAAATCGATGGTCGGGACCTGCGTGCCGGCCTGGTTCGCGCCAAAGCCCCAGCCGTTGATGTACAACGTATCGCCGTCGATGCTGGCGGCGGATTTCATCTCGCACGCGAGGCCGCGCACCCACCACAGCTTCTTACCGTCGGCGATCGAATACGCGGTGAGCTGGAACGATTCCGGAATCAACACCTGGGCGCCGCCGGTCTTCGGGCGCCAAATCGTCGGCGTCGAGTAGCCGGAGATGACGTGCGGCCGCGCCACCCGCCATTTCTCTTTTCCGGTTTTCGGATCCATCGCGAGCAGATACGGATCGGTGTCCTGATCGACGGCGAGGAGCAGCGTGCCGTCCTCGAGAATCGGCGACGCCCCGAAACCGTAGAACATGTTGAACGGCCCGAGCGGCTTGCGCCATCGCTCCTTGCCGTCGGCGGTGTAGCTAATCAGGCCGAAGTCCTGGAAGAAGTAATAGACGTTGGCGCCGTCGGTCACGGGACTCGGCGACGCGGGACCGTTGACGTTCTCGCGGCGGCCCGGCTGGAGGCGCGGGACTTCATGTTGCCAGAGCTGCCTGCCGGTCGTGCGATCGAGCGCGAGCACCAACAGCTTGTAGGCGTCTTTCTCGGCAGAGTGCGCGCTGAGGAAGATGTGGGAGTTGGTGAAGACCGGCGATGAATGTCCCGGCGGGACAGAGGTCTTCCACTTCACGTGACTCTGAGGGCCAAACTCAACCGGCAGGTTCGTGGCGTTCGAGACGCCCGTGCCGTTAGGGCCGCGGAAGCGCGACCAATTCTCGGCAGCCTGCAGCCCAATCCCAAGCCCGGCCACACAAAGGATGGTGATCGCTAGACGCGCTTTCGGCATGTGCTAATCCTCGCAACATGGCCGGGTTGTTGCAATAGCTGAAGACGGAGGAACTATGTCGAATCTCGCGATATTCATCATCGGCTTCGTCATCCTGATCGGCGGCCTCGCCTATGGTGCCAGCATCGCCGGGATGAGCGCGCAGTGGATTGGCGTCGGCGTCGTGGTGCTCACGGGCATCGGCGTCATCATGGGCGTCACCAAGACGCGCGCGAAGGATCCCTCGCACGGGTAAGACCGGTAGTCGTTCCACGGCGGACTGTTTCGGCGCAGAATGGCCCGCATGGCCATTACCCTCACCGTCAACGGGCAGCGTCGTACGCTCGACGTCGAGCCGGACACGCCGCTGCTGTGGGCAATCCGCGACTCGCTCGGGCTGACCGGCACGAAATTCGGATGTGGGATCGGGTTCTGCGGCGCGTGCACCGTGCAGGTCAACGGCAAGGCCGAGCGGTCGTGCGGCATACCGGTGTCGTCGGTCGAGGGCACATCGATCACCACGATCGAAGGCCTGGCCGCGAATGGCGTGCTCAACGCCGTGCAGCGGGCGTGGCTCGATCAGCAGGTGCCGCAATGCGGCTACTGCCAGTCCGGAATGATTATGGCGGTGTCGGCGCTGCTGGCCGAGAAGCCGCACGCCACCGACGCTGAGGTCGACGAAACCATCACCAACATCTGCCGCTGCGGCACCTTCGCCCGCGTGCGAAAGGCCATTCAAGGTCTCGCCTCCGATCAGGGAGGTGCGTAATGGGCAAGTGGACACGACGCGGCTTCATCGGCGCCGGTGTGCTGGTCGGCGGGGGATTGGTGCTCGGCGTGACCGGTGCGGCGCTGGCACCCGCGCGTCACGGCCTCCGTTCCGATGACGCCGACAACACCGGCGAGCTCACCACCTGGATCCTCGTCACACCCGACAACCTCGTCACGATCCTCGTGCCGCATTGCGAGATGGGGCAGGGCGCGCAGACGGCGCTGGCGATGATGGCCGCCGAGGAAATGGATGCGGACTGGAGCCTGGTGCGCGTGAAGGAAGCGCCGGCGCTCGATGCCTACGCGAACGCCTACATCGTGCGCGCGTTCGTGAACGACGTGCCCGGTCCGTTCGAGCGCGGCTTCGACTACGGCACCTACCGGCTGGCGCGGTGGTTTGGCCTGCAGGTCACCGGCGGTTCGATGTCGGTGCGCGGCACGGGACACCACGGCATGCGCGTCGCCGGCGGCGCCGCGAGGGCCATGCTGGTCGCGGCCGCAGCCGAGAAGTTCGGCGTGCGCCCGTCCGAATGCAGCGTGGCCAACTCGCGAGTGACACATGCAGCGTCGGGGCGCTCCGCGTCGTTCGGTGAGCTGGCGAAGGCGGCCACCGAACAAAAGGTTCCGACGCATCCGGCGTTGAAGGATCCTCGCGCCTACACGCTTCGCCGCAAGCCGCAGCGTCGCGTCGACATGCAATCGAAGGTCGATGGCAGCGCGATCTACGGCATCGATTTCACGATGCCCGGCCTGCTGCATGCCGCGGTCGAGATTGCACCCGTGTTCGGCGGCAAGCTGGTGTCCGTTGATACCGCTCCAGCCGAGTCGATGCCGGGCGTGAAACGCGTGGTCCGCCTCGACGAGGCCGTTGCCGTGGTCGCCGATTCGTACTGGCGCGCGCACATGGCGCTGCGGGCACTGAAGCCGCAGTTCGACGACGCGGGGCACGGCGGGGTGTCGAGCGCCACCATTTTCGAGGCGTTCGACAAGTCGCTGGGCGCGCCGCCCGACATGCCGGCGAACGCCGCGACCGTGATCACAGCCGATTACACGGTGCCGTTCCTCCCGCACGCGACGATGGAGCCGATGGCGTGCACGGCGCGAGTGACGAACGATCGCGCGGAGGTGTGGGCCGGCACGCAGGATCCGCTGAACGCGCGCAAGACCGCGGCCGACGCGCTGGGTATCAGTCCCGAGAACGTGCAGTACACCAACCTTGCGCTCGGCGGTGGCTTCGGACGAAAGCTGCCGGGTTACCTGGACTTCGTCGGCATCAGCGCGCGCATTGCGAAGGCGATGTCGCCGGCGCCCGTGAAAATGATCTGGAGCCGCGAAACCGACATGCAGCATGGCTACTACCGGCCGGCGGGCATGTCGCGATTCGCCGGCGCGCTCGACGCGGCGGGCAGCCCGCTCGCGGTGCGATCGTTCTACGCCGGCGGCGGTGACGGCGAATCGACCTTCATGCCGTACGCCATCGAGGATCTGAAGCACTCGGCGCGCGACGCCAATCATCCGATCCGGACCGGACCCTGGCGTTCGGTGCTCAACTCGCAACACGGCTTCTTCAAGGAGTCGTTCATCGACGAGATGGCGCATGCGGCGAAGAAGGATCCGTTCCAGTTCCGCCGCGATCTCATGACCGATCACCCGCGCTTCAAGGCGGTGCTCGAGCGGGTCGCGGCGATGGCCAACTGGGGGCAGCCGCTGCCGCCGCGCGAAGGCCGCGGCATTGCCATCGCCGAGAGCTTCGGGTCGATCGTCGGCGAAATCGCCCACGTGGCGGTCGACCCTGACGGCACGCTCCACGTGAAGCAGGTGTTCGCGGCGGTCGACTGTGGCGATGTCGTCAACACCGATACCGCGACCGCGCAGGTCGAGGGCGGCATCATCTTCGGGCTGTCCGCGGCGATGCTCGGGGCGATCACGATCGACAAGGGCAAGGTCGTGGAGAGCAATTTCAACGATTACCGGACCATCGTGCTGTCCGACGCGCCGCTGATCCGGGTCGACTTCGTGATCTCCGGCGCTCACCCGGGCGGGCTGGGCGAGCCGGGTGTGCCGCCGATCGCGGCGGCGGTCACCAACGCGATTTTTGCGGCCACCGGAATTCGCGTACGGGAGTTGCCGATCAAAGACAGCAAGCTCGCAGCGTCTCTACCCTGAGCTTGCGTCTCGCGCGCGGAGCGTGGCCTCGAGAGCGGGAATGACCGCGAGGTCTTTCGGCCGGTTGGCGGCCCGCTTACTGACAATGATGCGCTCGAGTGGCAGAACCTTGATCTCGATGCCATCAACGGTGTGCTCGATCGCTCGCCGGTACTCGGAATCGAAATCATCGAGTCCGTTGGCGGTCAGAACGACGTCGATGCGGTCGAGGCCCTCGCCGCCGATCCCGGGCGGGTAGATTCCGAACGGCGCAATCCAGAACCCGCCGGCATCCCGGGCTGCCTGGTGGAGAGCATCATCCCCGAGGCGTTCGAACCACAGGTCGAGGTCTTGTGTGACGACGGGCGCCCCCTGCAGCACCGCCGCACCAAGACCAATCACCAGGTAGCGAACCCGGCGTTGGTTGAGCGCCTGCAGCAAGGCGCGTTCAGCGGTGGTGAGCGCGAAGTCGTCCACGCTGAAACGCCGCGGCCAGACGCTGAGTGGGATTCAACTGAAGGCAGCGCAACGCGTGATAGAGGTCCGAGACGTCGGAATCGGGAAACCGTCGGGCGATCGCGTGCGCGCGCCGCCACAGCTCGCGCGAACGGACCACCCACTGCCGTTGCTCAGGCGTCAGTTCCGACAGATTAAGTTGTTCAAGCGATCCTTCGGACGGCTGCGACACATCCCGATCATACCGTAATGACGCGCGCCGGGATCCCGCGTGTTATTCTCGCGCCATGGCCGATCACTCCGGGATCGAATGGACTGAAGCCACCTGGAATCCCACCGTCGGCTGCACCAAGGTCTCTCCCGGATGTGATCGCTGCTACGCCGAGAGAATCACCAGGCGGTTTCCCAGGACATTTCCCAACGGGTTCGATCTCAGCCTTCGGCCGGACTTGTTGGACCTGCCACGACACTGGCGGCGTCCACGCGTCGTGTTCGTCAATTCAATGTCGGACTTGTTCCATGCTGACGTGCCAGAGGCGTTCATCGCGCAAGTGTTCGAGGTCATGGCCGAGTGCCCACAGCACACCTTTCAGATCTTGACGAAGCGCGCGGAGCGACTTGCCCGTGTCGCACGCGGTTGCCGTGGCCGTCCAACGTCTGGATTGGTGTCTCGGTGGAATCAGCGGAATTTCTCTGGCGTGTCGACTACCTCCGTAAGGTGCCGGCGGCGGTCCGGTTCGTGTCGGCCGAGCCATTGCTCGGCTCGCTGAAGGGTATCAACCTGGACGGAATCCAATGGTTGATCGGCGGCGGCGAGAGCCAGGCCGGCGCCCGGCCGGCACGCCTGAAATGGTTCCGAGAGTTACGCGCCGTGTGCAAGGCGGCGGACACCAGATTTTTCCTGAAGCAGTTGGGCGGCCATCCGTCGAAACGTGGCGGCGACGAAGCGATCCTTGACGGCCGACGGTGGCTCGAGTTCCCGGACGCATCGGAACAGCCTGCGTTGGTCACAATCAGTCTTCTTCATCAGCCGGCGTAGCCAACAGCACCCTGCCAATTAATAGACGGATACGGGCCGCGAATCTATCACCGGCCACATCCCCGGCCACAGATCTGCCTTGTACTGGATTTCTGCCAACCAGTGGCAAGATATGCGTTCATCTCATAAAACCTCATGGCAAAGTCTCGCTCGAAGAAGAACGACAGCGCAGCCAATCTCGGTTTCGAAGCCAAGCTCTGGCTCGCCGCCGACAAGCTGCGCAACAACATGGACGCCGCGGAATACAAGCACGTCGTCCTTGGCCTGATCTTCCTGAAGTACATCTCCGACGCGTTCGAAGAAATGCGTTCGAGGCTGCTGGCGGGCAAGGGCGATTACCCACCGGTTCTCCAGGATGAGGCCACCCAAACTGTGCTGGCGCCGGCGGAGTTGCTGTCTGCCTCATGGTCGACGTCGCCACCAGCTCGATGAAAGGACCGCCCCTTTCTGCAGCTGAAACGATTGCGGTCACGGTGGCGGGCTGCTTGGCGCTGACCGCGATCGCCGGCTATGCGATCGATGGACTGGGTTTTGGCGTTCAGCCCTGGGCGGCGCTTGCTGTCGCACTGGTGGTGACGGGTCTGGCGGCGTGGCTGGGCCTGCGCCCGTCGGGTTCCTGGTCCGCCGATCTGATTGCATGGCTCGGCATCGTGATCTTCCTGATCGCGAGCTTTCTGCGGATGTCGTGGCCGTCGCTGGTGCCACCGGGCCGCGGGCCCGATCTCACGCATCACCTCCTGCTCGTCGATTACATTCAGCAGACCGGCCACCTCGTTCACGATCGATCGCTCGACGGCGCGATGGGCGAGATGGCGCACTACACGCCGGCGGCGCACCTGCTCGCGGTGATCGCCGGCGCGGTCTTCGGTGTCGATGGCGTGCGCGCGTTCTTTCCGCTGGCGGCGGTCTGCGCGGCGCTGACGGCGGGGTTCGTGTTCCTGATCGCGCGGCGCATGGGCCTGGCGTCGCCGTACGCGATCGCTGCGGTGGTAATGCTATTCCTGCCGGCGCAGTACTTCTTCGGTGCGTTCACGCACGACAGCTTCCTCGCGCAGGCGGTCTCGACGCTCTTCGCCGTGGCGATGTGGTGGGCGATTGCGCAGTGGGATGATCGCCCCTCGTCTGCGGGGGCGATTGCGATCGCCATATTCGCCGTCGCGACGTTTCTGTCGTGGCCGATCTGGATCGGGCCGCCGCTGCTGGTGTTCATTGCCCTGGTGTTGAGGCCTGGACCTCAGGACCTCAAGACCTCAAGACCTCAAGACCATCGCCTGCACCACCTTGCGATCGTGATCGTGCCGGTGCTGGCGAGCTTCCTCGCGCACTCATGGGATCGCTGGGGCTGGATGGTGATCGTGCGCACCAGCGGCGCGGTGCTGCATCCATCGCTGGAGAGTCTTGGCTGGCTGCTGCCGTTGCTCGCGGTGATCGGGATCTTCGTCGCCGCGAGCGATCGTCGCGCGCGCGTCACGATCGTGCTGCTGATGATGATCGTGCTGCAGGCGGTCACGCTGTTCGCGATCGCGAAAGCGCAGGGCGCGGACACGCCCTACATGGCGCTCAAGATGATGTATTTCGCGATTTATCCTTTCGCCATCCTCGCCGCCTACGCAATTGCGCGACTGTCACGGGGTAGAGGTACGCATGGACCGATCGGCTGGCTGTTCGCGGCGTTGTTGCTGGTGATCGCCGTGCGGCCGGCGCTGACCGCGCCGCGGCAAATCCCTGTCGTCGATCTCGATCTGAACGCCGCCGGCCAGTGGTTGCGCGACGACGGCGGCGCCGCCTGCTCGGACTATCTCGTCGCCGACGCCGAGACCGCGTACTGGCTGCACCTGGCGGTGCTCGGCAATCCGCGATCGGCGGAGCGGATGCGCGATCTCGACCGCTACGAGCCGCGGGCGGCGATGGCGCCGTGGATCACGGCCGGAGGGCGACGTTACGCGATCGCTGATCTGCGGCTACTGCCAGATGAGGTTAGCAGCCGTGTGCAGATTGTGAAGCAGGTTGGAAATGCCGCGGTGATTCGGCGGCCGGATGCTACAATCAAGGGTTGTGATTAGCGTCGAAAACGTCTCCATGCGCTTCGGTTCGAAGGTCTTGTTCGACGAAGTGACGACCAGTTTCCTTTCCGGGCGCCGCTACGGCCTGACCGGTCCCAATGGCTCGGGCAAGTCCACCTTCATGAAGCTGCTGACGGGTGAACAGCCGCCGCAGAAGGGCAACGTCGTCCGTCCGAAAAAGCTCGGCGTCCTCAAGCAGGATCAGTTCGCCTACGACAAGCTGCGCGTCATCGACACGGTGATCATGGGCAACCAGCGCCTGTGGGGCGCGCTCGAAGAGCGTGACGTCCTCTACGCCAAGCCCGAGATGACCGACGCCGACGGCATGCGTCTCGGCGAGCTCGAAGGCATCGTCGGCGAAGAAGACGGCTACGAAGCGGAAAGCAACGCGGCGATCCTGCTGCAGGGCCTCGACATTCCCGACCAGCTCCATCACCGGTTGATGGGCGAGACCCAGGGCGGCCAGAAGGTCCGCGTGCTGCTGGCGCAGGCGTTGTTCGGCAACCCGCAGGCGCTGTTGCTGGACGAACCGACCAACCACCTCGACCTCGACTCGATCCACTGGCTCCGCGATTTCCTGGTCCGCTATCAAGGCACGCTGATCGTGATCTCGCACGATCGCCACTTCCTGAACGCGGTCTGCACGCACACCGCCGACATCGATTACCAGACCATCATCACCTACACCGGCGGCTACGACGAGATGGTGATGGCGAAGACGCAGATCCGGTCGCGGCTCGAATCGCAGAACGAGCAGCGCGATAAAAAGATCGCGCAGTTGAACGACTTCATCCAGCGCTTTTCCGCGGGCACGCGCTCGAGCCAGGTGCAGTCGCGTCGCAAGGAAGTCGAGCGCCTGCAGACCACCGAACTGGCGCGCTCGAACATCCAGCGTCCGTACATCAAGTTCGCGATGAACCGTCCGTCGGGCCGCACCGCGCTCGAGTTCGAGGGCGTGTCGAAGGCGTTTGGCGCCCACCAGGTGTTTGCGGATTTCGACGGCATCATCAGCCGCGGCGAGAAGATCGTGCTGGTCGGCAGGAACGGCGCCGGCAAGACGACGATGCTGAAGGCGTTGTTGTCGGATGCGCCGGGCTTTCGCGCGTCAGCCGCGGACGTCGACGCCGGCAAGGTGAAGTGGGGCCACGAGATTTCGATCGGCTACTTCCCGCAGGACAACACCGGCTTGATCAAGAAGGGGATGACCGCGGCCGAGTGGCTGCACCAGTTTGATCCAGACGCCTCGCGCCAGGACATTCACGGCCTGCTCGGGCAGATGTTGTTCAGCGGCGAGGAAGGGCTGAAGCCGACCGAGGCGCTGTCAGGCGGCGAAACGGCGCGGCTGCTGTTCTGCCGCATCATGCTGCAGAAGCCGAACGTGCTGATCCTCGACGAGCCGACCAACCACCTCGATCTCGAAGCGATCAACGCGCTCAACATCGCGCTGCAGAAGTTCGAGGGCACGGTGCTGCTGGTCACGCACGACCAGGACCTGATGGAAGAAGTCGGCACCCGCGTGTGGCACTTCGATCACGGCAAGATCCAGGACTTCAAGGGCGCCTACGAAGAGTACGAAGCGTCGGTCGGCGCGTAGACGTCAGTCGTCGCTGTTCCGCCCGCGTCCCCTCGACGCTTTGATACTCCCACGCAACTTCTTGACGGCGAGGCGCCTTTCACGGGCGCCCGCCTTGGGCCTGGTGGCCCGCCGCGTTCGCGGCCTCACCAACGCCTGCCGGATCATCGCGGCCAGACGCGCACGCGCCGCCGCGCGGTTCTGGGACTGCAGCCGGTTCTCGCGGCTGTCGATCAGCAGCACGCCATCGCCGCTCATCCTGGTGCCGGCGAGCTTGATCAAGCGGTCCTTGACGTCCCACGGCAACGACGACGCCGCGACATTGAATCGCAGCTCGACGGCGGTGGAAACCTTGTTGACGTTCTGCCCACCGGGCCCCGAGGCGCGAACGAAGCGTTCCTCGACTTCGCGATCGTCGATCGAAAACGCGTCCGTGATGTAGATCATTTGCGTACGCAGGCGACTTCGATCCGCCGGTTCAGGGCGCGGCCGAGATCGCTGTCGTTTTCAGCGATCGGCCGGGTCTTTCCGTAGCCCTTCGACGTGATCTTCGCGGCCGGGACGCCGTGCGCGGCCAGCCACGACGCGACCATCTTCGCGCGGCCGGCCGACAGCGTTTGCCTGGCCGCGGCCCCGGCTTCGCCGATGTTGTCCATGTGCCCCTGGATCTCGACCGCCGGCGCGTTCTTGCCTTTCAGGAGATCCGTCAGCTTCTCGAGCGTCGGCTCGGATTCGTATTCGCGCAACGTCGGGCGATCGAGATCGAAATGCAGGCTGTGGATGCGCACGCGGCAGTCCTTCACGAGCATCGCCGCCCAGTTCTCGGCGCCGACATCGGCGACGTCGATTTCGTAGGGGCCGTCGGGCTCGAGCGTGACCCGCGCGTAGATGTTGCGGCCATTCACCATGTAGTGCGCCGACACCGTGACGGTTTCCGGCTGGCGCAACGCTTCGTCGAGCTTCGTTACGTCGAGCAGCTTCCATCCCGCCGCAAACAACGCGTCACGATAAGTAGCGATGAAACGGCTCGAGCTGATTGGGCTGGTCCGCTGGTAGGACTTCTTCGTGTAGGCGACTCCCGCGAGCACGGCCTCATCGTCTGCCGTCGCGGACTTCAGCTCGAGCGCCGTCAGGACACGGGAGTGTTGAACGAGCTTCGCGCCGGCGATCGGCGGCAGGAACGGAAAGTCCTGCGCATCGGCGATGGCCTCCGGAAGCGTCTCGGGCGGCGGGAACGCAGTCGGTTGCGGTTGCGCCGTGACCAGCGCGATCGCCGCGGCGATCGCGAAAGCTTTCATTTCCTGATCGTAACAGCGACCCGGTGCCGATCCACCCAGTACGCCCAGGCCACGAATAACCACGACAAATGCCCGGCGGCCGCGATGGCGGACGTGCTGGGCGGCGGCGGGCCATAGAGCGCGGCGAAGTAGATCGCCACGACGACCACGATCAGCGCATACAGCCCGGCACGGCCAATCCGATCGCGCGCCCGGGTGACGCTCATGTAAAGGGTGGTGCCGAGGATGAAGAGCGCCGACTCAACGGCGAGCGTCGTGCCGGGATAGTTCCACAGCCCCAGCCCGAGTCGCCGCGATCCGGTCAGCGTGATCGGCAGGTCCGGCCGGTGAGTGATCAGGTCGAGCAAGTAGTGACTGAAGACCAGCGCGGCGATCGTGGCAATCGCCACCGGATGCCAGCCGCGAATCGCGCGATACGCGACCGCGAAGAGCGCCGACCAGCCGATCAGCGCGACCAGGCTGTGCGAGTACGGATAGCTGACGAAGTTGAGCGGCGTGACGAGCGTGTTGCCGGGATCGATCTCGACGACTTCGTAGCCGAAGGCGAGCAGTGTCGGCCACAGCAGGTCCGCGAACTGGCACGCGAGGAACAGCGTGCCGAGCGACATCATCGGTGCGATTCGCTTGGCGCCGAACGCGAGCGCGTAATGGCCGAGGAACACTGGCTTATCGGGCCGGCGCCGCGTGCTCGAGCACCAGGCCCACGGCGGTGGCGCGCTTGAAGCCCTTCCAGTAGGTGTGCGTCGCCATTGGCTTGCCTTCGCGATCGACCGCCCACACTGCGTCCTTGCCGTTCTTCACTACGTCCAGGTACGCCTGTTTGTCCGTTTCGTTCTTGAGATGCACGCCGAAGAACGCGGTCGCGAAGTGATCGAAAATGTTGTTCATGCGCGCCGTGTCCCACACCGGGTCGGCGTAGTGGGTGAACGGAGACGTGCGCTGCGCTTCCGAATACGCATAGACCTCCGCCGGCGCGGGAATCGGCGCCGCGGCGTTGTGGTTGGCGTTGATGAAGGTCAGCAGATACCGATCGGCGTTCACCGCGCCCTCGTAGATCGCGCGGGTGCCCTTCTCATATCCCGAGGTGTCGTCGGCGCTGCCGGCCACGAACATCACCGGCGTGTGAACGCCTTTCAATCCTTCGGCGTCCCAGAATCCGCTCTGCATGCCCCAGGGCCCGATCGCGATCGCCGCCTTGACGCGCGGATCGCGGGCCTTCTGATACTCGGGATTCGCGGTCCCGCGCTCGGCCAGGAGCTTATTGGGCGGCGCGTTCGAGAACGTCGCGCTGGGGTTGCTGTAGCCGCCGCCGATGACGTTGACGACGCCGTAGCCGCCCATCGAGTAGCCGATGATGCCGGTGTGCGTGGCATCGACGAGTCCGGCGAGGAAGCTGCCCGAACCGGTTTTGCTCAGCCGATCGATCTCGTTCAGGACGAACAGCTGATCGAACGGACGGTTGTAGAGCGTGCTGCCAAACGACTTCTGATCGTCGTAGGTGCTGTCCTTGTGATCGATCGAAACAGTGACGAACCCCTTGCTCGCGAGGTTCTCGCCCATGTGCGACATCAGGAAGCGATTGCCCGGATAACCGTGCGAGATGATGACGAGCGGGTATGAACCTGTCTCGCCGGAGCCTTGGCGAAGGCGGATGCTGGCATCGCGAACCGCCTTGCCGTAGATCGTCGCCATCACGGCGGGGTCGCGGGTGATGACGCGATACTCGCCGCCGGGTTTCTGGCCCGCGGCCAGCGTTGCCGGGTACCAGACTTCGAGGGTCAGCGTGCGATCGTAGCGGACGACCGGGCCGCCTTCCTTGATGTTGAGGATGTCGGGACGGTTCTTGTCGGTGACCTGAATCGTTCGCACGCCGATATCGTGCGGACCGTACGGCGCCAGCTCCGGCGCCGACGGCGTGATCGTGTCGATGCGATTCTGCTGCGCGACCAGGATGGTCGACGCGAGGACGAATAGAAATGCAATGAAGCGGCAGCGCATGGAAGGGAATAATACCCCTCACGGCCTTTTCATGTGCACGCGCGCGACATCGTGCATGTAACCACCGACGCGCGCGTAACGGTCTTCGGCGGCCATCTCAATCTGGGCCCGGCCGCCTTCCCGGTTGCCGGTCGCTTCGAGATACAGCCCGATATAGAGCCGCGCGAAGAACTGGGCCGAGGGCTCCGACCCCGCCGCTTTCAGCACCTGCGCCTGGGTCATCTCGCCCTTGAACATCCGATACACCTCGCGCATCGGGACGCGGCCATCGGGACCGACGGGCAGCATCTGCTGGCGTGCCGCCTCCGGGGATTCCGCGCGGGCGACACACAGGAAATGCCAGGTGGCGTTCTCGACGTCGTCCGGATTCACTTTCCGATGCGACGCGAACATGTCGCGGCACTCGCGAAACTGGCCGGCGTAGTACTGCGCGATGCCGCGCTGCCACAGGTACGGCGCATCGGCGGGTGAGAGCCGCGCCACGCGATCGAAGCCTTCGAGGGACTGCTCGACGCGTCCAGCGCGAAAATCCGCCGTCGCCCGATCCATGATCGCGCGGATGTCCTGGATGCCGGCGAGCCACAGCATGAGAAGAAGCATCGTGCTGAATTATAGGCTGTCGTAGAGGCGGGTCTTCTTGCACGCCGAAAGGTGTAGCATGCGCACATGAAGCGAACGCTGCTGATGGCCGCTCTCGTCGTTCTCGCTCAGCCGGTCGCTCCCGCGCAACAACAGGCTGTCGTGGATCCAGCTCCGGCGGTCGATCAGATGTTCGCGAAGTGGACCAACGCCACTCCGGGATGCGCGGTGGGCGTCTCCGCCGGCCGGCGGCCGGTCCTGTTCAAGGCCTACGGCATGGCCGATCTCGAGCGCGACATGCGCAACACGCCCGAAACGATTTTCGAAGCGGGATCGGTGGCCAAGCAGTTCACCGCGATGGCGGTGCAGCTGCTCGCGGGTGACGGCAAGCTGTCGCTGGATGATCCGGTCCAGAAGCATATTCCCGAGCTGCCTGATTATGGCAAGCCGCTGACGATTCGTCACATGCTGAGCCACACCAGCGGGTTGCGCGATTGGGGCAGCGTCGCGAGCATCGCCGGCGCGCCGCGCACGACGCGTGAGTACACGCACGCCCATGTTCTCGACATCGTGTCGCGGCAGCGTTCGCTCAATTTCGATCCGGGCACGAAATGGTCGTACAGCAACACCGGATTCAATCTCGCGGCGATCATTGTCTCCCGTGTCAGCGGGATGTCGTTTGCCGAGTTCTCGAAGCAACGCATCTTCGTGCCGCTCGGCATGACGCGCACCTCATGGCGGGACGATCACACGCGCCTCGTGAAGGGGCGTGCCATCGCGTATTCGGAGTCCAGCGGGGAATACCACATCGAGATGCCGTTCGAGAACGTCCATGGCAATGGCGGGCTGCTGACGACGGTGCGGGATCTGCTGACGTGGAACAACAACCTCGCGACCCCGAAAGTCGGCAATCCGAAGCTGATCGCCGAGATGACGACTGCCGGCCGCTTCAACGACGGCACGCCGCTCGAATACGGCCTCGGCTTCTTCGTGAATGAGTACCGCGGCGTCAAGAACGTCTACCATAGCGGCTCGACCGCCGGTTATCGCGCGCATCTCAATCGCTTTCCCGGCGCGATGATCTCGGTCGCCGTCCTGTGCAACGGATCGGACGGCGATGCCACGCGCTCCGCGAATCGCGTCTCTGACGCATTCCTCGGCGATCGGCTGAAGCCCGCAACGACGCCCAATCCAGCGCGGCCGGCCGCCCCGCTCAATCCTCCGCCGTCAGTCTCACAGCTGACCGCATTGGCAGGTGACTACTGGAGCGATGAAGCTGAAACGATGCTGACCGCGGCAGTCGACCAGGGTGCGCTGGTGTTACGCCGCCGCCCCGACACCGTGATCAGGCTGACAGCTGTCGAGCCCGACGCGTTTCGCGGTTCGATCGGCACGGTCACGTTCATTCGTAACGCAGCGGGCGCCATCGAGGCGCTGAGCATCAAGCAGGATCGCGTCTGGGATTTGCGATTCACGAAGAAGTAACTAGCCGCCCTGATATCCGGGGCGCGCCTTGACGCGCGCCCCCGGGCGATTGACGCGCACCTCGAGCTTGTGCCAACCGTCCTTCGGCACGTTCCTCGGCGAGTAGGTCACGAGATACCGATGGCGGAACTCGTCGAGGATCGCTCGAAACGTTTTCGAGAGGTCCTCTTCGTGACCGACCTCGTGGAGCCGGCCGCCGGTGAGCTCCGACAGCTCCTCGAGGAAATCCGGCCGCCCGCCTTTTGAAACGATCGAATACACCACCACATCGGAGCGGCGGCCGATGTCGAGCACGCGATCGGTGTTCAGGAAGCTGGCGGTGTCGAGCCCGTCGCTGAACACCATCAGCAGCGATCGGCCGACCTCGGATTCGCCCGCGATCATTGCCGACAGGATGCCGTCGACCAGGGCCGTGTTACCTGACGGCGCCGCGGCGGCCAGCGATCGGTCGATGCACGATCGGTCCAGCGACAGCGGGCAGCGCAGGGACACTACTTCGTCGAAGGTGATCAACCCGGATTGATCGGCAGGCTGCAGCTCGGACGTCAGTGTCTTGCTGGCCGCGCGCAGTTGTTCGAGCCGTGCGCCGATCACGCTTTCGCTGAGATCGAACGCCAGGCCGACGTTCAACGCGATCTCGCCGAAGCTGACGACGTCGACCTGTTGCAGCACGCCGTTGTCGCGAATCATGAAGTCCGATGGCGACAGCCCGCGCAGCGGCTTGCGCGACGAATCGGTGACGAGCACGTCGACGCGCACGCCTTCCACGCGCGACGAAAACGTCGGTTGCGACGACCCGCCGGCCGTCCAGCCGGCCATGATCAGCGTGACGACCGCGGCTCTCATCGCGGCGCCGTCCTGAACGGCGCCCGCAGGCCGGCCAGCAAACGGTCGACGTTGGCGGCATCGCCCTCGTAGTACTCCCACCACGGATCGTTCTCGGCGTCGCGCGTCTTGGGAGCAACGATCAGCGTCGTCATGACGGCGTCGACGGCGGCCACGCGATCGCCGGCCGCCCGCAGCGCCGCCGCGAGGCCGAGCCTCGCCGCCTGCGCATCCGGAAACGACTGGAGCGCGCGTTGGTACGACGCGCGGGATTCCGCCGCGCGATCCAGCGCGAGCGCGGCGTCGCCGGCGAACAAGTGCGCGTAGTAGGTCAGCACTTCATCGCGAGATTGGGTAACGACCTGGGCGAAATGAGAAAGCGCGGCTTCGTACTGACGCTGTTCCGACAGGACGCGGCCCAACCGGAGACGCGCATCGACGAAGTCGGGCCGCGCCGCGAGGACGCGCCTCAACAACCCCTCCGCCCGCCGATGATGCCTTTCCGCCGAGTCGACGCCGAGGATCACCAACCCGTTTGGCAGCGTCGTGACGCGATTGAGGTTCTGCACCCGCGGCGCGCCCAGCGTCTCCTGGAAGCACGCCTCGCCGAACAACACGTCGGGATCGTCGGGCACGACGCGGCGGGCCCGCTCGAAATGCCTCATGCCGTCGGCGAAACCGTGTTGCTTCGCGAAGTGCGCGCCGATGGCGCGATACCACCGCGCGACCATGGCGTCGCGCTGCGGCTTCGCGGGCAGCGCCTCGAGGACGTCCATCGCGATCTGCCAGTGAGGGTTCGCAATTTCATAGCGCTCGACGCGGCCGTCGAAGCTCTTGACGTCGACTTCAGGCTCCGGTTCGTCGCGCCGCCACGCGGGCTGCTCGGTGCGCGCGGTTGGCGGAGGCACGACCATCGGCAACGATTCGAGCAGCGCGGCGTCGGTATGAAGGATGACGGCACGCTTGCGGAAGGTGTCGAAATCGCCGCGCGCCTGGATATCGAAGGCCTGCTGCCTGATCGCAGCGAGATCGGTGCCGCTGATCTGACGCCGCCGCGTCGCCCGGTCGGCATTGTCGAGCGGCACGCCGCTGAACGCCTCGAGGTAGGCGCGCATGATGTCGAGATCGCCGGTATTCCACGCCCCGATCTTCGCCAGCGCTTCGTCGCGTTCGCCGGCGGCATGCCGGTCGACCATGACAATCCACTCGTTCAGCATCCGCATCGCGCGCTCGTTGTCGGCGCTCGAGGCAAGGGTGAGCGAAAGCAGCAGTGCGGTCAGTCGCACGGCGGGATGTTACGACAGAACGTTGACGATGAGATCCGCCATCCGAGTGGCGGCGTCCGGCACGATCAGGAAATACAGCTCGGGCTCGATCAGCTCGAGCTCCATCAGCAGGGGACCGCGGCTCGATTCGACGACATCGACCCTGGCGTAAAGGCAGCCGTCGGGCACGTGGGTCATGACGGTGGCGGCAAAGGAGAGCAGCGCCGTCGACGGCGAGGCCGGCTCCACGCGTCCGCCGAAATCCTGCTGGACGCGAAACTCGCCGTCCTTCGCCCGCTTCTGGACGGCGTGGCTGAACGCGCGGCCGGCGTAGACGATCGAGGTCTCGCCGCTCGCGGCAATCTCGGGCACGACTTCCTGCAGGAGCGCACCGGACGCCCGCGCCGGCGCCAGATCATCATCGGACAACGCCACGCCGCGCGAGATCAGGAACGTGCCGTACGCCGTCGCCGCGATCCGCGGTTTCAGCACCGCCCGATCCCAGCCCTCTTCTTCCATCGAGCGATCGAGGGTGTCGTGATCGACGCGCGCGAGCCATCGCGTCTTCGGAATGGCAATGCCCGCCGCTGCGAGCGTCTGCAGGTAGATCTTGTCGACGTTGTCGCGAGCCACGGCCGGCGGATTCAGCGTCAGGCGGCCCGAATCCGCAAGCGCGTCGAGCCACGACACGAACATCGTCGGCACGCGGTGATAGTCCCAGGTCGATCGCAGCAGGACCGGCGGTGAGTCGATCACGGCATACGGATCGATCTCGGTCCACGGAATAGGAGTCACGACGACGCCGCGGGCCGACAAGGCATCGGCTAGCGTCTGATCGTCACGCGCGATTAGCGGTTGATGCTCACAAGTAGCAAAAATTACGTTCATCTTTGAAAATTGGGGTCAGACCCCGCTTTTCAACATTCTACAGACGGAAGAGGCGGTTGAACTTGACTACGAAGGCGCGATTGCGAAGCGCGGTGACGTTCGGGCGCAGTTCGTCGGTGTTGAAGTCGTCCGTGTAGACGACGAACAGCTCGCTGCCGGGGCGATACTCCCACCTGAAGCGCACGTTGCTGCCGAACGACGTGCCCGCGGTGTTGTATGGGACGATGCCGCTCACGAACATCCGGGGGGTGATGGTGTAGGTCGCGCGCGTGCGGGCGACCTTCGCGGTGAACGAGCCCTGGACCAAATCCACCCAGTTGATCGAGAAGCTCGGCTCCAGCGAGATCTGCGGCCTCACCTGCACCCGCGCGCTGTTGACGGCGATGGTCCGGCGGTCGCCGGTATAAAACGGGCCGAACTCGTAGACGATCTCGCCGGAGTATCGCCGCTGTTGCCCGGCGATGTAACTGACGCGGGCCGTATGGAAGTCGTAGGTGCCGACAGGAAGCGTGACGCCGGTCGCGATCGCGAACGGACGAACGAGCCGCTCGAAGCTGTCGGTGTAGACGACGCTGAGCAGATCGCTGTTGGTGAATTCCGCTTCGACGCGGCCGGTCGCTTCGCGCGTGTCGAGGCGATCCTGATTGTTGGTCAGGTAGTTGAGGCTCGCCTGCGTCGTCAGCCTGCGAAGATTCGGCACCGAGCGCGGCCGCGGGCTGTAGCGGAGCAGCGCGAAGTTTCTCCGCATGTCGGTGCGCCGGCCGAAGCCGATCTCCGGGAGGAAGTTCGGCTCGACGACGAGGCGGTCGACCTGCACGCCGTACTTGTCGCCGACGTAATCGACGACGCCGCGATAGCTCAGGTTGTCGCCCTCGCGACCCTCGGTCTGGGTGGCCGCGACATACGCGTCAAAGCGCAGGTTCTGGTAGAACGACAGCGACGCATCGAGACCGTAGCCGTCGTTCGCACCCGTTCGCCCGGGCGTCGCAGTGCGATGGGTGAACATGCCGCCGATGCTGCTGCGCCGCAGGATGTCGCGCTTGGCGCGAAGGACGGTGAAGTTGGCCGAGTCAATCCGCGCCGCGTCGTCGTCACCGGTCTGGACGTTGATCGCGCCGAAGGTGAACTTGCCGGCCTTGCCGGTGGTGCGTCCGCCGGCGACGATCGGGATCACGCGCGACTGATCGAGACCGATGCGGCGGCTGAAGAACAGGTACGGCGTGTCGCCGGTTCCCGCCGCCAGGCCGGCGCTGGCGCGGCCCGCAAACGCAAACGTGCCCAGTCCCTCGAGGAAGAAGTCGCGCTTCTCCGGGAAGAACAGGTTGAAGCGCGTGAGATTGACCTGCTGCTCATCGACCTCGACCTGGGCGAAGTCGGTGTTGAACGTGAGGTCGGCGGTGATGTTCTGCGTGATGCCGTACTTGACGTCGCCGCCGATGCGGCCGTTGCGCTTGTTGTCGATCGACGGCGTCACGGTGTTGTCGGTCGACAGGCCGGCGAGCGCGAACGGCTTCACCTCGAGGTTGGCGCTGCCCGAAGGCACCTGCAGCCCTTCGAGCGTGCCGGCCGACGACACCTTCAAGAGGCCGCGGAACGTCGTCAGCGCGCGCGGCACCTGCGCGAGATAGGACCACTCGTTCTTCCAGCGCACGACGCGGCGGAGGTTGACGCCCCATACCTGGTTGGTGCCGGGCTGGTAGCGGAGCGACTTGAACGGGATCGCCATCTCGATGGTCCAGCCGCCGTCGAAATTGCCGGTGCGCACGTCCCACACCGTGTTCCAGTCGGCGTTCGGCGGACCTTCGTCGGTGACCTGGCTGTCGGCGAGGCCGCCGATGGCATTGGCGTAGAAGATGTAGCCGTTGCGCTTGTCGTGAAAGGTGTCGAACAGTACGCCGAAGGTGTCGTTCTGCCGCAACTGGCCGGTGTCGCGCCGCATTTCGTTGGCGACGCGCCGCTCGGGATGCGTCTCCCAGTTGCGGGCCGAAATGTAGACGTGATCGTTGTCGAAGAAGATCCACGCCTCGGTCTTCTCGGTGGCGGGCTTGAATTCATCCGGCTCCTGCTGGACGAAGCCGGTGATCGCGGGCGTCGTCTTGTAGATCTCCTCGTCGAGCCTGCCGTCGATGCGGAGAGGCTGGGCGGCGCGGTGGGCGCGCACGGTGGGGGCGGGTTGGGGCTGAGCGGCCGCCGACGCCGCGACGCCCAGGATGACCACCGACCACATAATCCTCCGCATGGGACGGCATCGTATGTGTACTGCACGCTCGACCTGCTCGGCGACCGCTGGTCGCTGCTGGTGGTCCGCGACGTGATGCGCGGCAAGCGGCGCTACGCGGAGTTCCTCGAATCTCCTGAGGGGATCCCGACCAACATCCTGGCCGATCGATTGAAGCGGCTCGCGGCGAAGGGCGTGATCCGCTCGCACCGCTACAGCCAGCACCCGCCGCGCCTGGCATACGAGCTGACTCCGAAGGGCGAGGATCTGCGGCCGATCATGCGGGCGATGGTCGAGTGGGGCGTCCGTCACGCCGGCGGCCGCACGCCGCCGCCGGTTCCAACCCGGCCATAGCCTCCAACATCAAGACCCTAAACCACTTATCTAGGTAATTTGCGCAAATCCGTGGAACTACTTTACGGCGCAAAGTGATATAATGCCGGTACGTTGAACCAAACGTATTTCCAGAAGGGTTTCGGCCTTAAATCCGAGGTCGGGCCGGTTCTGGCGCGCACATATCAAAGCGCCGCGATCGAACGACTCAAGGGCCTGGGCTACGAGGCCGGCGCGGGCGGACTCCACTTCAAGCTCGCCAAGGAATTTGGCTTTTGCTACGGCGTCGATCGCGCCGTCGATTACGCCTACCAGACGCGCCGCCAGTTTCCCGATCGGCGCGTGTTCCTCTCGGGCGAGATCATCCACAACCCCGACGTCAATCGCCGCATCCAGGACATGGGCATCCAGATCCTTCGCGAGTCGAAGGATCCGGTCGAGCGCTTTCGCGAAGTCTCCTCGGGAGACGTCGTGATCCTGCCGGCGTTCGGCGTCAGCGTGCCGGAGCTGACCCACCTCAAGTCCAAGCAGTGCGTGCTCGTCGACACGACCTGCGGCAGCGTGCTGAACGTCTGGAAGAAGGTGCATTACTACGCGAAGGACGGCTACACCGTCATCATCCACGGCAAGCACCATCACGAAGAGACGCTGGCGACGGCCTCACAGGCGCTGACGCACGACAACGGCCATTACTTGTGCGTGCGCGACGTCCCGGAAACCGAGCTGGTGTGCGATTTCATTCGCGGCCGGATCGGCGGCGCCGAGCTGATGTCGGGGTTCCGCGAAGCCGCCAGCGCGGATTTCAATCCCGACGTGCACCTGCAGCGCATCGGCCTCGCCAACCAGACGACGATGTTGATGAGCGAGACGCTGAAGGTGCAGGAAACGCTGCGCCGTGCCATGGTCGATCGCTACGGTGAGGCCGATCTCGAGTCGCGCTTCCGCGCCTTCGACACGATCTGCTCGGCGACGCAGGAGCGCCAGGACGCGGTGCTCGAGATGCTGGACGCCGGCGGCCTCGACTTGATGGTCGTGATCGGCGGCTACAACAGCAGCAACACGCAAGCGCTGGCGCGGATGTGCGCGCCGCGCGTGACGACCTACTACATCGACAGCCCGCAGTGCGTGACCGACGCGGGCATCCGGCACCGCGCGGTTGGCGCGACCGAGGAATCGCTGGCGGCGGCGTGGCTGCCGGCCGGGGACGTCCGCATCGGCATCACCGCCGGCGCCTCCACGCCCGACAGCGTCGTCGGCGAAACCATCGAACGCATCCTCGCCCTGCGCGGCCGGAAGGCCGAGGATTTGACGCAGCCGGCCAACCTCGAAGAAGGTTCGCAGAGCTACGCATGATTGGGACCCGACCGACGGAACTGGCGCTGACCCTGGCGCCACAACGCCGCTTTGAGGCCATCGACGTCAACCGCCGCATTGCCGACGAGTTTGGCGACGTGTTGCGCGGTCATCGCCGCGCGCTCTACACGTCGTTTCACACCACCGCCGGCTATCTCGATCAGAGCCTGTCGGTCCGGCTCAACCACCGGCCGGACCTGGTGTCGCAGTTCTTCCGCGCGTTCCACGCGCTGTTCCCGCAGGGCGGCGAATACCGCCACGATCAGATGCACCTGCGCAGCGAGCTCACCGACGAGCAGAAGATCGTCGAGCCGCGCAACGGCGACTCGCACCTGACCTTCATCGGCGCCGGCATGCGCAACTGCGTCACCTATCGCACGCGCCCGGACTCGCCGGTGTATTTCATCGAGCTCGACGGCAAGAGCGAAGCGCTGCAGCGCCAGCGCAAGACCACGGTGGTCGCCTACGATCACGACGAGATCGTG
This sequence comes from Acidimicrobiia bacterium, assembly GCA_043779345.1. Taxonomy (GTDB): domain Bacteria; phylum Acidobacteriota; class Vicinamibacteria; order Vicinamibacterales; family UBA2999; genus 12-FULL-67-14b. The sequence goes on from JAYWEJ010000063.1 coordinate 28,122, forward strand.
GCGCGCACCTCGATCGCGATCCCGGTGTCGAAGCACCCGATCGACTCGATCAACCTCGCCGACCCGAAGCTCGGCCTGCTCGAGCGCGTCAACGACATCGTCGCCCGCGCCGGCGTCGAGCGCGCGCGCGTCGATCTGATCATCGATCCGAGCGAGCGCAACGTCGGCTTGACCGTCAACGAGTACGAAACGCTGTTGATGCAGCACGATCTCGTCGAAGTGCTCCGCAACCCGCTGCGCTTCGCGCGCCTCAAGGCGGGCAACATGATCAACGACCCGCGGGCGATTCCCGGCAAGACGCTCAACTACGCGAAGTACGACGTCGTGCACGTGCTCAATTCGCTGATGGAAGCGCTGCGGCTGGATCAGGGAGCGTTCGAGCGGCTGGTCGCGAAGGTGATGTC
>JAYWEJ010000064.1:0-5539 GCA_043779345.1 Acidimicrobiia bacterium
CTCGGCGAGGTCGGCTGTTGCCTGATCAGCCAGACCGACAACATCGCCCCCGCCGACAAGAAGCTCTACGCGCTCCGCGACGTCACGGCCACCGTCGAGAGCATGCCGCTGATCGCGGCGTCGGTGATGAGCAAGAAGCTCGCGGAAGGCAGCACCGCGCTGGTGCTCGACGTCAAGTGCGGCCGCGGCGCGTTCATGCAGCGGCCGGCGGACGCGCGCGCGCTGGCGCGGGCGATGGTCACCATCGGTTCGGCGTCGGGCGTGCGCACCGAAGCCTTCATCACGAGGATGGACTCGCCGCTCGGCCGCGCCGTCGGCAACGCGGTCGAGATCGCCGAGTGCATCGACCTGCTGAGCGGCAAGGGCCCCGCCGATCTGACCGCGCTCATCATCAAGCTGGCGTCGCGAATGGTGATGCTCGGCGGCAAGGCCGACAGCGACGCCGACGCCGAGCACAAGGTGCGCGATGCGCTGCGGTCCGGCGCCGCGCGCGACAAGCTGCGGCAGATGATCAAGTGGCAGGGCGGCGACGCCGCCGTGGTCGATGACACCAGCCTGTTGCCGAGAGCCAGGCACACGCATCACCTCAACGCCGCCAGGAACGGCTTCGTGCAATCGCTCGACGCGCTGCTGGTCGGCCGGACCGCGGTGGCGCTCGGCGCGGGCCGCGACAAGAAGGGCGATTCGGTCGATCTCTCCGCCGGCATCCTGTTGCACAAGAAGCCGGGCGACGCGATCAGCACCGGCGATCCGATCATGGAGCTGCGTTACAACGACGACGCGCGACTGAAGACCGCCCTCGGGCTGGCGACGCAGGCCGCCGTCATCGGCGACAACGCCCCGCCGGAAGCGCCGCTGGTGATTGGCTGGGTACACGACAACGGCGAACAGATGTTCGTCCCCCTCTCATGAGGTTCCTGTGGACATATTGACGCGGCTCCAACCGCTGGTCGGGCTGGTCGGCATTCTCGCCCTGGCGTACGCGCTCTCGACCAACCGGCGGGCGATCAATCCGCGCGTGATCATCTGGGGCCTGGGGTTGCAGGTGCTGTTCGCGCTGATCGTCCTCAAGACTCCCTTTGGCATCCAGACATTTGCCTGGCTCGGTGACCGCATCCAGCGGCTGCTGGCGTTCTCGATCGAGGGATCGCGTTTCGTGTTCGGGCCGCTTGGCGATGCCGCGATCTGGTCGCAGGTAATGACCGGCGCGCTCGGGGAAGCCGGCGGGCAGTACGCCGTGATCTTCGCGTTCCAGATCCTGCCGACGATCATCTTCATCGCTGCGCTGTTCGCGATCCTCTACTACATCGGCGTCATGCAGCACATCGTGCGGCTCTTCGCCGTGGTGATGAACAAGGTGATGGGCGCGAGCGGCGCCGAATCACTGAACGTCGCCGCCAGTATCTTCATGGGCCAGACCGAAGCGCCGCTGACGATCCGGCCGTTCCTGGCGCGGATGACGCAGTCGGAGCTGATGACGGTGATGACCTCCGGCATGGCGCACATCTCCGGCGGCATCATGGCCGCCTACATCGCGTTCGGCATCCAGGCCGAGCACCTGCTGACGGCGGTGATCATGACCGCGCCCGGCACGCTGATGATGGCGAAGATGTTCGTGCCCGAGACCGAGACGCCGGAAACGCGTGGCACCGTCAAGCTCGCGATCGAGAAGACCGACGTCAACGTCATCGACGCCGCCGGCCGCGGCACCGCGGAAGGTCTGCACCTGGCGATGAACGTCGGCGCGATGCTGATCTCGTTTGTATCGATCATCTTCCTGATCAACGGCATCCTCGGCAAGTTCGGCCTGTCGTTGCAGATGATTTTCGGCTGGGTATTCGCGCCGGTCGCGTGGAGCCTCGGCGTGCCGTGGCAGGACGCCGACGAGATCGGCAACCTGCTCGGCACCCGCATGGTGCTCAACGAGTTCATCGCGTTCGCGGAGCTCGGCCGGATCAAGGACACGCTCGATCCTCGCTCCGTCACCATTGCCACGTTCGCGTTGTGCGGCTTCGCCAACTTTGCGTCGATCGGCATGCAGATCGGCGGCATCGGCGCGCTGGCGCCGACGCGCCGCGGCGATCTCGCCCGCCTCGGGATGCGGGCGATGCTCGCGGGCACCCTCGCGAATTTCGTGACCGCAATCATCGTAGGCTTCTTATTGTGAATGCATTCGACCAGGCAACTGAGGCAGCGGCGTGGCTGCGTCAGCATAAGTGTGGCGACGCCGACGTCGCCGTCGTGCTCGGCTCGGGACTGGGCGACTTCGCGGACCACATCGAGGGCGGCTTCAGCGTTCCCTACGGCGACATTCCGCACTGGCCGGCGTCGCGCGTGATGGGGCATGCCGGCAAGCTGGTGTGCGGCAAGGTGTCGGGCAAGAGCGTCCTGGCGCTATCGGGGCGCGTCCATCACTACGAAGGTCACGACATGCAGACCGTGACCTTCGCGATGCGCGCGCTCGGACGGCTCGGCGTGCCGCGCGTCATCCTGACCAACGCCGCCGGCGGCATCTCGCCGAACTGCTCGCGCGGCGCGCTGATGGTGATCGACGATCACATCAACCTGATGGGCAACAATCCGCTGGTCGGTCCGAACGACGACCGACTCGGCCTGCGCTTTCCGGACATGACCAACGTCTATTCGCCGCGGCTGCGTAAGATCGCCGCCGAGGCGGCGCACGCGCTGGGCGTGCCGATTCAGCACGGCGTCTACATCGCGGTGCTCGGCCCGAGTTACGAGACGCCGGCTGAGATCCGCGCGTTCAGGACGCTGGGCGCCGATGCGGTGGGCATGTCGACGGCGCCGGAAGCGATCGCCGCGCGTCACATGGAGATGGAAGTGCTCGGCATCTCCTGCATCACTAACGCCGCCGCCGGCGTCTTCCCCGATCCGCTGCACCACTCCGAAGTGATGGAGACGGCGCAGCAGGTGAAGGGGCAGTTCATCGCGCTGCTCGAGGGCATCATTGGCCGGCTCTGACACGCCCGCCTCCGCTGACGCTTCGGTGGCTAAACTCGCCGCCGCCGCGCGCCAGGCGCGCGAGCGCGCGGTCGCGGACTTTTCGCAATTCAAGGTCGGCGCCGCGCTCGAGACCGACACCGGCGAGATCATCACCGGCTGCAACATCGAGAACGCGAGCTACGGCCTGACGATTTGCGCCGAACGCGTCGCCATCTTCAAGGCCCTGTCGGATGGCAAGCGCGCCTTCACGCGCCTCGCCGTCGTCGCCGACACGCCGGCGCCGACGCCGCCGTGCGGCGCGTGCCGCCAGATCATCTGGGAGTTCTGCGGCGACATCACGGTGGTCCTCGCCAATCTGGATGGGGTCACGGCAACGCTGCAGATGAAAGACCTACTGCCGTTGCCGTTCGACAAGAGTCTGCTCGGATGAATTCAGATGTCAGGTCTCGGACCGCAGATTTATTTCGCGATTGAATCTACAATCAATCTGCAATCTGAGATCTGACATCTCAATTCGACAACATGCTTCCAACCATCGCATGGCAAGGTGACGACATCGTCATGGTCGATCAGCGCAAGCTGCCGGCCGACGAAATCTACGTCACCTGCAGGAACGTCAACGACGTCGCCAAGGCGATCAAGACCATGGTGATTCGCGGCGCGCCGGCGATCGGCGTGTGCGCGGCGATGGGCCTGGCGCTGGGCGCGGCCCGCAGCAAGGCGACCGGCACCAAGCAATTCACGACCGAGTTCCAGAAAAACTGCGATCTGCTCGCCGCGACGCGGCCGACGGCCGTCAACCTGTTCTGGTCGATCGAGCGCATGAAGCGGGCCTTCTCCGGCGGCGCGCTCGCCGGCGAATCCGTGGAGCAGCTGAAGGCGCGGCTACGGACCGAGGCCGATCGCATTCACGATGATGACGTCGCGAATTGCCGGTCGATCGGCGCCAACGGCGCCACCCTGGTGCCCGAAGACGCGCGCATCCTGACGCATTGCAACGCCGGCGCGCTCGCCACCGCGGGATACGGCACCGCGCTTGGCGTGATTCGCAGCGCCGTCGAGGCCGGCCGCAAGGTTCGCGTGCTTGCCGACGAGACGCGGCCGTTCCTGCAGGGCGCCCGTCTGACCGCGTGGGAGCTGATGAAGGACGGCATCGACACCACCGTGATCACCGACAATATGGCCGGCGCGATCATGAAGGCCGGCGGCATCGATCTGGTCGTGGTCGGCGCCGATCGCATCGCCGCCAACGGCGATACCGCGAACAAGATCGGCACCTACACCGTCGCCGTCCTCGCCAAGGAGCACGGCATCCCGTTCTACGTGGCGGCGCCGTGGTCGACGATCGATTTGTCGACCCGGGATGGGGATGCGATTCCAATCGAGGAGCGGGCGCCGCGCGAGGTCACGCATCTCGGCAGCACGCAGCTGGCGCCTGACGGCGTGCAGGTCCGCAACCCGTCGTTCGACGTGACGCCGCACCGATACATCACGGCGATCATTACCGAGAAGGGCATCTATCGCGCTCCGTTTGAAGACGCCTTCAAATCAGAAATCTGAGATCTGAGAACTGCCATGTTGATCCTCGGGATTGAAACGTCCTGCGACGAGACCGCCGCGGCGCTGGTCGAAGATCGAGCCGGACGCTGGCACCTGCGATCCAACGTGGTCGCGTCTCAGGCTGACATCCATCGCGAGTGGGGAGGCGTGGTGCCCGAGCTGGCGTCGCGCCAGCACGTGCGCGACATCTGCGGCGTCGTCGAGCGCGCGCTCACGGACGGCGGCGCGGGCTGGAGCGACGTCGACGCCCTGGCGGTGACGCAGGGACCAGGCCTCGTCGGCTCGCTGCTCGTCGGCGTGTCGTTCGCGAAGGCGGCGTCGTGGTCGCTCGGCAAGCCTTTGGTGGCCGTCAACCACCTGGCCGGACACATTGAGTCGATCTGGCTCGAACACGGGCCGATCGCGCTGCCCGCCGTCGTGCTGGTGGTCTCGGGCGGTCACACGAGCCTTTATCTGATCAAGAACGAGGGCGAGTATGAGCTGCTCGGCCGCACCCGGGACGATGCGGCGGGCGAGGCGTACGACAAGGTCGCCAAGCTGCTCTCGCTCGGGTATCCGGGCGGGCCGATCATCGATCGCCTGGCGACAGAGGGCAACGACACCGCGATTCGCTGGCCGGGGACGCGCTTGACGAATCCCGATCGCAACGCGCCCGAACGCGACGGCCGCTTCGATTTCAGCTTCAGCGGCCTCAAGACCGCGGTGCTGCGGCACGTGCGGCAACGGCAGGCCGAGCTCGGCGTCGAACAGCTGCCGCACCAGGAGATCGTCGATCTCGCCGCCAGCTTCCAGCGGCGCGTCGTCGACACGCTGATCGAGCGGGCGTTTGCGGCGGCGCGCTGGCACGGCGCGAAATCGATCGGCATCGCCGGCGGCGTCTCGGCGAATTCGCGGCTGCGGTCGGAAGCGCTCGCGAAAGCGGAGCGCAGCGAGATCCCGGTCTACATCCCGCGACTGTCGCTCTCGACCGACAACGCCGCGATGATCGCGGCGGCCGGCATCCGGCAGCTCGCGG
>JAYWEJ010000065.1:0-13157 GCA_043779345.1 Acidimicrobiia bacterium
CGGCGTCAACGTCCACTACATCCCGGTGCATCTGCATTCCGCTTATGGCGGCCCCGCTTCGCGTGGCCGGTTCCCGGTCGCCGAGGATGCCTACGATCGGATGATCACGCTGCCGATCTGGCCAGGGATGGAAGATCGGGACGTCGACGACGTGATCACCGCCGTCAGGCGTGTCGTCGAGGCCTATCGCCGATGACGAGACTGCTGATCGTTGGCGCCGGCTCGATCGGTTCGCGCCATGCCGCGAACGCCAAGGCGCTTGGCGTCGCGTCCATCGCGGTTACCGATCCGGACGCGTCGCGCCGCAACCAGCTCGCGGCGTCGGTTGGTGCTCAAGCGTTCGAGACGCTGAGCGAAGCGTTGGCGTGGCGGCCGAGCGCGGCAGTGGTCTGCAACCCGCCGGTCGCGCACGTCGGCACCGCGCTCGCCTGCGCCAATCACGATTGTCACCTGCTGATCGAAAAGCCGCTGTCGGCGACCAACGCCGGCGTCGCCGAGTTGGAGGCCGCGATTGCACAACGCGGCCTTCGCGCGGCGGTGGCGTATCAATTGCGCTTTCACCCGGCCCTGCTGCGCATGCGCGAGCTGATTCGCAGCGGCTCGATTGGCGCGCTGCTCTCTATCCAGGCGGAGTACGGACAGTATTTACCGGCGTGGCGCCCGGCGCGTGACTATCGGGAGACCTATACCGCGCAGGCGGCGCTCGGTGGCGGCATCCTCCTCGATGCGTCGCACGAGATCGATTACGTTCGTTGGCTCGCCGGCGAGATGACCGCCGTCTACGCCTCCGCCGCGAAGCTGAGCGAGCTCGAAATGGATGCGGAAGACACCGCGGCGCTGATCCTGCGCTTCGAGTCGAAGACGATCGGCGAGATTCACATGGACTGCGTGCAGCGCGGCTACTCGCGCCGCTGCGTGCTGATCGGGAGCGAAGCGACGGTACGGTGGGACGCCATGTCGGGGCTCACCATCACCGGCAACACCGGGACGACCATCGAAGCGCTCGTGCCGCAGCCGAACGATACCTACGTCGCGGAAATGAAGGCGTTTCTCGACGGCGACGTGGCGCAGCACGCCAGCGTCGCGGATGGCCGGCGCGTCGTCGACGTCGTCCGCGCCGCGCGCGAATCGACGGCGTCGCGCCGGGAGGTCGTGCTCTGAAGATCGTGGCCATCGTCCAGGCGCGGATGGCGTCGTCGCGGCTGCCGGGGAAAGTGCTCGCCGAGATCAGCGGCCGTCCGGTCATCGATCACGTGCTGCGCCGGGCGGCGCGGATCGACGGCGTGCATCAAGTCGTGCTCGCCGTGCCGGATTCGCCCGGAGACGATGTCCTCGAACGCGTCGGGAAGGCCGCCGGCTTTGCGGTGTTCCGGGGCGATGCGACCGACGTGTTGAATCGCTATCACGACGCGGCGGCCGGCCATGGCGCCGACGCGGTGGTGCGGATCACCGCCGACTGTCCGTTGCTCGATCCGGCGGTGTCGGCCCTGGTGGTGCGGCGGTTCGCCGCAGGGGATGTCGACTACGTCTCGAACGTCAATCCACCCACGTATCCCGACGGTTACGACACTGAAGTGTTTTCGACCAACGCGCTCAACATTGCGTGGACTGAAGCGATCGACCCGTACGAGCGCGAGCACGTGACGCCGTTCATCCGCCGGCGTCCCGATCGGTTCAGGCTGGCCAATGTCGCCGACCCGGCCGATCGATCGTCGTGGCGCCTGACCGTGGACACCGAAGCCGACCTGGCGGCGCTTCGCAGTATCTGGGCGCGCATGCCCGACGAGCAGTTCGGCTTCGCCGACGTCATCGCGCTCGAAGCGCGTCAGCCACACCTGGTGAAAAGAACGGCATGACTTTCAACGAGCGCGCTTCCCGCGTCATTCCCGGCGGCGCCCACACCTACTCCAAGGGTCCCGATCAATTTCCCGCCAACGTCCCGCAGGCGTTTGTTCGCGGCAAGGGCGGCCGGGTGTGGGATCTCGATGGGCGCGAGTTCGTCGATTGGGGCATGGGCATCAACAACGTCCTGATCGGCCACGGCGAAGAGGCGATCGACGACGCTGCATGCGAGGCGCTGCGGCAGGGACAGAACTTTTCGCGTCCGACGCTGCGGGAAGTGGAAGCCGCGGAGCAGTTGTCGGCGCTGATCGACGGCGCCGAGATGATCAAGTTCGCGAAGAACGGCTCCGACGCGAACACGGCGGCGCTGCGACTGGCGCGCGCGGTGACCGGACGCTCGCTGGTCTTGTTCGACGGCGCGGCGCCGTTCCTGGCCATCCACGACTGGTTCATCGGGCACACCGCCGTCGATGCCGGCGTCCCGGACGAGGCGAAGCGGCTGGCGCAGCCTTTCCTCTACAACGATCTGGCCAGCGCCGAGCGGTTGTTCGCGGAACATCCGAACGAGGTGGCGGCCGTCATTCTCGAGCCGTGCCGCGACCGCCGGCCGGCGCCTGGTTTTCTCGAGGGACTTCGCAGCCTGTGCGATCGGCACGGCGCCATCCTCATCTTCGACGAGATCGTCACGGGCTTCCGCTACAACCTGAACGGCGCGTCGCGCCTGTTCGGCGTCAAACCGGATTTGCTGACGCTCGGGAAAGGAATGGCCAACGGCTACGCCATCGCCGCCCTCGCCGGCGCGGCGGCCGTGATGAAGCGCGGCGGCCTCGATCACACGGCCGCGCGCGTGTTTCTGTTGTCGACGACGAATGGCGCCGAGCAATCCGGATTGGCAGCAGCGTCTGCCGTCATGGATTTCTACCAGCGTCACGACGTCATCGGCCGGCTCGAGAAAACCGGCGCGGCGGCGGCGGCGTGCGTGCGCGACGCCGCGACAGCCGCGGGTATCGAGCGCCATCTCAAGGCCGAGGGCGATTTCGGTTGCCGCCCCGCCATGGTGTTCCTCGATCACGATGGCCAGCCGTCACCGGCCCATCGCACGTTGTTTCTCCAGGAAGTGATTGCCAAGGGCGTCTTCATGCCGTGGATCTGCCCGTCGTTCCGGCATGGCGAGTCGGAGATTCAGCAAACGGCCGAGGCGTGCCGGCATGCCGCGCGCGTCTACGCGCAGGCAATCGAGCGCCGCTCCGTCGAAGGACTGCTGGTCGGTCCGGCGGTGAAGCCGGTGATGCGCCGGTATAATTGAAAGGCACACGTTCCATGCCCCACCCCAACAGTCGCGACATCGTCACGGTGTTTCGCGCCCCTGGTGAGCCGACGGCGATCCTCAATAATCTCAGGCGTTGCACGCGCTGTGCGATGCCCGAGACGCACGAGACGATCGAGTTCGACGCCGAAGGCGTCTGCAACGTCTGTCGCCAGCACGACTACAAGCAGGGCCGCATCGACTGGGCCGAGCGCGAGCGCGACCTGGTCGCGCTGATCGATCAATATCGCGGCAACTACGAATACGACTGCGTCGTCCCGTTCAGCGGCGGCAAGGACAGCACCTTCACGCTCTACCAGCTGGTGACGCACTACAAGGTCAAGCCGCTGGTGGTGTCGTTCGATCATGGCTTCATGCGGCCGACGTTGCTCGCCAACAGCGAGCGCACCATCAAGAAACTCGGTGTCGACTTCCTGAAGTTCCGCCCGAGCTGGAAGGTCGTCCAGTTGCTGATGCGCGAATCGCTCAGCCGCAAGGGCGACTTCTGCTGGCATTGCCACACCGGGATCTTTTCGTATCCGATGCAGATCGCGGTGAAGTTCAAGGTGCCGCTGGTGTTTTGGGGCGAACCGAGCTCGGAGTACACCAGTTATTACGGCTACGACGAGGATGAAGAAGTCGATGAGCGGCGATTCAACCGGTTCGTGAACCTCGGCATCACGGCCGAGGACATGCACGGCATGCTCGGCGGCGAGGTGACGCCGCGCGATCTCGAACCCTTCACCTACCCGCCGATCGCCCAGCTGCGCGAACTGAAGCTGCGGTCGGTCTGCCTCGGCAGCTACATCCCGTGGAACGTCAAGAATCAATACGAGATCATTTCCCGTGAGCTGGGCTGGCAGGGCAGCGAAGTGGAAGGCGTGCCGCCGGGATATGAATACGAAAAAATCGAATGCGCCATGCAGGGCGTGCGCGACTATCTGAAGTTCATCAAGCGCGGTTTCTCGCGCGCCACGCACCTGACCAGCATCGACATCCGCAACCAGCGCATGACGCGTGACGATGCGAAGACGCTGATCGAACAGTACGAAGGCCAGCGGCCCGCGAGCCTGGATGTGTTCCTCGACTACGTCGGCATGACCGAGGAGGAATTCCTCGCGATCGCGATGAGCCACCAGGTCAGCCCGTATGCGCACGACCCCGCCACCATCAGGCCGGGGCGGCCGTTGCCCGATCAGGAGAGCTGGGATCGGTCGTAGATGATCGCGATCGTCGACTACGGCATGGGCAACCTGCGCTCGGTGGCGAAAGCCCTCGAGGCGATTGGCGAGGAGCCGCGGATCACCGCTTCGGCCGACGATCTTCGCCACGCCAGCCACATCATTCTGCCGGGCGTCGGCGCCTTCGGGCAGTGCGCGGCCAACCTCCGGGCCACCGGATTGATCGATGCCTTGAGCGAAGAAGTCCGCGACCGCCGCAAGCCCTTCCTCGGCATCTGCGTCGGCATGCAGTTGCTGTTCGAGGGCAGCGATGAAGGCGGGACCGATCGCGGACTAGGATGGTTCGCCGGGATGGTGCGCCGCTTCGATCCCGCGCCGGACCGCAAGGTGCCGCACATGGGCTGGAACGACGTCGAGGCCGCGAGCGATGCGCCGATGTTCACAGGCATGCGCAACCGCGTGTTCTATTTCGTGCACAGCTACTTTGTCGATCCAACCGATCACGCTGGCGTCACCGCCACCTGCGACTACGGCGTCGCGTTTCCCGCGGCGATCACCGCCGGCAACATCTGGGCGGTGCAGTTCCATCCTGAAAAGAGCCAGCAGAACGGGTTGAAGCTGCTGCGAAACTTCCTGGCGCGGGTCTGAGATTCTCAAAGTCAGGCTGATTCCATCCCTCCTGCTGCGCAACGGCCGCATGGTGAAGGGTGTCCGGTTCGGCGACTATCGCGACGTCGGCCACCCCGTGATGACCGCCAAGGTCTACGACGCGCAGGGCGCCGACGAACTGCTGTTCCTCGACATCACCGCGACGCGCGAAGAGCGCCCGATGCTGCTCGATGCGGTGTCGCGCACCGCCGATGAATGCTTCATGCCGCTGACGGTCGGCGGCGGTGTCCGCACCATCGCAGACATCCGCGCGCTGCTGCTGGCCGGCGCCGACAAGGTGGCGATCAATTCACAAGCCGTCGCGAGACCGGAGTTGATTCGCGAAGCCGCCGATCGTTTCGGCAGCCAATGCGTGGTCGTCGCGATCGACGTGAGGGGATCGCTGGGCGGTACGGTGTGGACGCACGGCGCGCATCAGGCAACCGTGTTGAAGCCGCTCGATTGGGCCCGGCGCGTCGTCGAGCTTGGCGCCGGCGAATTGATCGTGACCTCGATCGATCGTGAGGGCACCCGCACGGGATATGACCTGGAGTTGACGCGTGCCATTGCCGATGCGGTGCCGGTGCCGGTGATCGCATCCGGTGGTGTCGGCAGGCTGGACGACCTCGTCGACGGCGTGTGCGAGGGCCACGCCTCCGCGGTCTCCGCCGCCAGCATTTTCCACTTCACGGATCAGAGTGTGATCAAGGCGCGCTCGTACATGAGGCAGGCCGGCCTGGAAATGCGGGTCGCGTGATGCCGGCGATGTTGATCGAAGGACAGAACGTGGCGCTGCGGCCCGTGACCGATGCCGACGTCACCGATGAATACGTTGCGTGGATGAACGATCCAGAGGTCGGCGTGTTTCTTGAAACGCGTTTCACGTCGCACTCGGCCGACGATGTGCGGCGATACGTGAAGACCCAGAACGAGGCTGCGGCAGCGGAATTCCTGGCGATCATCCGCCGCGCCGATCGGCGGCACGTTGGCAACCTGCGCATCGGCGCGATCGATCGCCACCATCACACCGCGACCATCGCGCTCGTGATCGGCGACAAGAGCGCGTGGGGACAGGGCCTCGGCAGCGAAGCGATCGCGCTCGCCACCACGCACGCGTTCTGGGCGCTGGGTGTGCGCAAGCTCACCGCCCGGTGCTACTCGACCAATGTCGCCTCGATCCGCGCGTTCGAGAAGGCCGGCTGGCGCCACGAGGGCCGGCAGGTCTCGCAGTTCGAGAGCACGAACGGACGCGTCGACGGCGTCTGGCTCGGGATCGAGCGCGCGTGACCGCCCGCCGCCGCGACGTCGTGGTGCTGTGCGCGTTCGATCCGGGCTCGACGTTTTCGTATCACACCGCGTGGCCGCGGCACCTGGCGGCGCACCCGAAGTTCGCAGCGACCGTGCTCAACCTGCGGGACAAGTCGGTGGTGTCGCGGGCCCGCACGATGTTGACGCTCGGCGCCGGCCGTTTCGAGGCGATCATCCTGTTGCATTCGGTCTTTTCGAACGCGCAGTTGCTGGATGGATGGCTGCTCGGCCTCGTCCAGAAATGCCCGCAGCCGAAGATCTTCTTCATCGGCAACGAATACAAGCTGATGGCCGAAAAGATGGCCTTCGCGGCAGCGTTGCCGGTCGCGCTGCTGGTGTCCCAGAGCGGCTCCGAGGCCGTGCTGCAGCTGTATCGGCGCCGGCTGGGATGCGCGGTCTGCGGGATTCCCAATACCGGTCTTGACGAAACGCTGTTCGCCGCGCGGACGCCGCGAGCCGAGCGGCCGATCGACCTTGGCTATCGCGCCGACGATGCGCCGCCGTACATCGGGCACCAGGAACGACGTGAGATTGGCGAGTACTTCGCGGCGGCCGCGGACCGCTACGGTCTGAAGGTCGACATTTCGACGAACCCGCGCGCGCGGTTCACCGAACTCGAGTGGGCCGCGTTCCTGGATCGATGCAAGGGTCAACTCGGTGCGGAGGCGGGCGGCGATTACTTCGAGCTCGACGATCGCACGCGCAACGCCGTCCTCGCCTACGAAGTGGCGCACCCAACCGCCACCTTCGACGATATCTACGCGAACTTCTTCGCCAACTATGGACCGTCGGTCCCAATCCGAATCATGAGCGGACGGCAGGTCGAGGCTGCCGGCACGCGGACGGTGCAGATCCTCTTCGAGGGCCGCTACGACGGCTACTTCGAGCCCGATGTCCATTACATCCCGCTCAAGAAGGACCTCAGCAACGCCGACGATGCGATTCGGAAGTTTCGCGACGCGGCGTTGTGCGACGGGTTGACGGAGCGTGCCCGTGACGTCGCGAGGCAGCAGCTTGCCTACGACGTGCTGATCGATCGGCTGGCCGGCGAGATGGCGGCAGTGGCCTGAATGGCGTCCGGCGCCCGCGCTCTACTCAGTCCTGTAGCCCGCGCCGTGCGCGAGGCGCGGGCGTGGTCACGTGGCGCAGTGGCTTCGGTGCCTCCCCGGTCGGGAGGCGCGCTCGTTTCGTATGGTCACACGCGGTTGCCGGGCCCGAATGATCTGGCAGTCGGCGGCATCATCAAGCTGCAGTACCTGGCGCGTGAGTTTCCCAACACACCCTATCGATTCAACGTGCTCTACCTGGTGACGAGCCGCCTGCCAGACGGCGCCGTCACGCTGGCGCGATGGGCAAAAAAAAAGGGCGCGCGCGTGGTCCTTAACCAGAACGGCGTCGCGTATCCCGGCTGGTATGGCGAAGGGTGGCAGCGCGTCAACGCGCCGATGCGCGAGCTGCTGGCGCTCGCCGATCACGTCTTGTATCAGAGCGCCTTCTGCAAGCAGACCGCCGACCAGTTCGTCGGCGCCGCGGCCGGGCCGTGGGAGATTCTCCATAACGCCGTCGACGAACAGGTCTTCACTCCGGGTCCGGCACGTGCGGGCAACGGCATGACGTTGCTGCTGTCGGGTTCGCAGGATGCCTGGTATCGCTATGAGGCCGCGGCGCGGACGCTCGCCGAGTTGCGTCGGAGAAAACACGACGCGCGCCTGATCGTCACCGGCCGGCTTGGATGGCGGCAGGATCAGGCTGCTGCGAGACGCGAAGCCGACGACCTGGCGCAGCAGCTGGCCGTTGCCGATCGCCTCGAGTTTGCCGGCCGCTACTCGCAGGCGGACGCGCCGGGTTTGTATCGCCGCGCCGACATCCTGATTCACACCAAGTACAACGATCCCTGCCCGTCGGTCGTCGTCGAAGCAATGGCATCGGGGCTGCCGGTCGTGTATTCCGCGACCGGCGGTGTCCCGGAGCTCGTCGGCGACGCCGGCGTCGGCATCGTCACCGAAACCAGTTTCGAGCGAGACATCCCGCCGGCGCCCGAAGCCATGGCTGATGCGGTCGAAACGGTGGCGCGCGATCGTGCCGGGTATGCCGCGCGTGCCCGCGCGCGCGTGCTGAGCCACTTGAGCCTCGAGGCGTGGATGGCCCGGCATCGCGCCGTCTTCAGCGGCACGTCATGAAACGAATCCTGCGCGCGCTGGCGGAATGGCCATGGCGGTTGCTGCCGCCGGGCGCCCGTAGCGCGCTGCTCAAGGCCGGCATCTTCGCCGCTGCCCGCCGGCCGGCGAAGGCCGCGTTGATCGAGCTGCTCGAAATCGAGCGCGTCGTTTCCGGGCAGATCGATCTGGCGTCGCTCGAATATGGCGACGGCGTGCACGTGAAGCACCGGCTGATGCGCTACCACGATTTTTTCGTGACGCGCATCCAGGCCAGCGAGAGCGTGCTGGACGTCGGCTGCGGTTATGGGGCCGTCGCCCATTCGATCGCCGACCGCTCCGGCGCCCGCGTCACCGGCATCGACCTCGATGCCGGAAGCATCGCGAAGGCGCGCCAGCACTTCGTTCATCCCAACCTGAGCTTCGTGCACGGCGAAGCGCCACGTGACCTCCAGCGCAGCCACTTCGACGTCCTCGTGCTTTCCAACGTGCTCGAACATATCCAATCGCGGCTCGAGTTCCTGCGGCAGCTGCGCGACAAGACCTCGGCGTCGCGGTTGCTGGTCCGGGTGCCGATGAGCGACCGCGAATGGCGCGTGCCGCTCCGTGCGGAGCTCGGCCTGTTTCATTTCAGCGATCCGACGCACTTCACGGAGTACACCCGCGACACCTTCGAGCAGGAGATGGCCGCTGCGGGCCTGGCGATTTCGCACCTGCAAGTGAACTGGGGCGAGATCTGGGCCGAGGTAAGACCCGCTGCCTAAAGTCACCGTGCTCATGCCGGTCCATAACGGAGCGCGGTTTCTCCGCCCGGCGATCGACAGCGTGCTCGCCCAGACGTTTCGCGATTTCGAGCTGCTGGTTGTGGACGACGACTCGAGCGACGAATCCGTGGCGATCGCGCGCCACTACTCCGACGCCCGCGTCCGCAGCCTCTCGGGTCATGGGCGTCACGGACTCTCCGGCACACTCAACATCGGATTGAATGCGGCCACCGGCCAGTACCTCGCCAGGCTCGATCACGACGATGTGGCGCATCCGGATCGGATCGCGAGGCAAGTGGCGTTTCTCGATCGCCGTCCCGATGTGGCGCTCGTTGGATCGCTGGCGCGATTGGTGGACGAGGACACGCGGGATATCGGCACCGTCAAGCGTCCGCTCTCCGCCGTCGGGATCCGGTGGTACAGCCTGGTCGAGAACCCCCTCATTCATAGCAGTGTGATGTTTCGGCTGGACGTGGCGCGCGGCCTCGGCGGATACGACGCCTCCCTGGCTTACGCGGAGGATTTCGACCTGTGGAGCCGGATTCTCGAACGGCACGCGGTCGAGAATCTCGACGAGCATCTGGTGAGCTACCGCCGGTGGTCGTCATCGAAGATGTCGGCTGTTGAAGAGGATGCGGACAATCCGCGTCGGCAGCAGCTTCACGGAATCATGGCCGCGCTGATCAAGCGGCGCGTCGATGCGGAGCTCGGAGAGCCGTTGTGCAGCGACGGCGATGCCGCGCTGTTGTCGATGTTCACGCTCGGCGTGACAGGTGCCCGCCGGAGAGAGTTCCTCGAGCTGCTGACGCGCCTGCGATCGAGATTCGAGAACAAGTGGCGCGATGCGGTGGCCACACCGGACTATTGGCGGACGGTTGCGGATCAGTATGACGCGACCGCGTTTCGCTTGAGCCCGCCATCCAGGCTCGCGGCTGCCGGCGTCTACTGGCATGCCTGCGTCCACGCGCCGAAGGCCGCATCGAGACTGTCGTGGACGAGGGCCGCGGCGATGTTGACGCTTGGGAAGCGCGGCCGGCAGCGAGCCGCCAGCGCGTGGGCGGCGAAATGATCCGCGAGGCCGCCAAGCGCACGCTCAGCACCAACACGCGTCACGCGCTCAGGGCCGAAGCGTCGATGCTGGCCAACCGGGGTGTGCGCGACTTCGTAAAATGGAACGCGCTACTCGTCGATGCGACCGCACGGCAGCGCATGGCGCGATCGCGCTACCAGGAGCTGAGCGCGACGCAGTTGATCGCGAGCCGCAAGTCCGAGACGGTGTTTGTGTTCGGCTCCGGCGCATCGCTGAACGCGATCACACCCGGGCAGTGGGCGCAGATCGCGCAGCACGATACGTTCGGGTTTACCGCATTCATCTATCAGAAGTGGATCCGTGTCGGTTATCACCTGATCCGCGGCGGCGTCGAGGGTTCGCTGAACTGGCGCGCTTACGCAGAGGATTTTTGCGCATCGTTGAACGGCAATTCGAATTTCGATGACGCCGTCCTGATCCTGCAGGGCGAATACTTCGCGATGTTCGCCAACCAGATCCTTGGCTACAAGATGATCAGGCCCAACACCCGCATCTTCCGGTATCAGACCGCGCGTGGCGAGGGCCCGCCGACGCGGTCGTTTGCCGAGGGCATCCGTCATGCCGCCGGCACGCTCTGTGACAGCGTCAACGTCGCTGCCTGCATGGGGTGGAAGCAGATCGTGCTGGCCGGGGTCGATCTTTACGATTCCCAGTATTACTGGCTGCCGCCGGACACCACCGTCGGCGTCGACGACTCGGGGTTGATGGTCCCGGCTGCCATCAATCAACGCGGTCACCGCGCCGACGAGCGGCACAACACCGCCCGCAACGGCATGGTCGACCTGATGGGAGAGTGGCGGTTGCATCTCCAACGCGAACAGGGAATTGAGCTCACTGTCTTCAATCCGCGCTCGCTGCTGGCGGGCGTGATGCCGGTATACGACGCGAAAGGGGCGGCCGTTGCGGGAGCTGGTTAAGTCCGTGCAGGTCGCGGCGGCGCAGGTGCGGGCGCGCTTCCATCCGGCCGACGTGTCGATTTTCCACGACTTCGTGCCACCGCCCTATGGCGGCGGCAACCAGTTCCTGTGGGGATTGCGGCGGGAGCTCGAGCGGCGGCACTGGCGGGTCGAAAACAATACGGTGTCGCCGACCACGCGCGCCGGCCTCTTCAATTCATTCAACTTTGACTTCGATCGGTTGCGCCGGATGAAACGCGACGGCTGCCGCATGGTGCATCGCGTCGACGGGCCGATTGCGGCCTATCGCGGCGTGGACGAAGGACTCGATCAGCGCATTCGGCAGTTGAACCACGACCTCGCCGACGCCACCGTGTTCCAATCGGAGTACTCGCGCCGCAAACACGACGAAATGGGCCTGACGTTTCGATCGCCGAGCGTGATTCGCAACGCGGCCGATCCGGCCATCTTCAATCCCGAAAGGCGTGCCGCATTTCTTGGCGGACCGCGGGTGCGGCTGATGGCGAGCAGCTGGTCGAACAATCCGAACAAGGGGGCCGACGTCTACGCCTGGCTCGACGAGCACCTCGATTTCTCGCGCTACGAATTCACGTTTCTCGGCCGCTCCGCCGTGCCGTTCAGGAACATTCGCATCCTGCCGCCGGCCGCGTCTGAAGGTGTCGCGGCCGAATTGCGTGCGCACGACGTGTTCGTGATCGCGAGTCGAAATGAGCCCTGCTCTAATGCGCTGATCGAGGCGCTCAGCTGCGGATTGCCGGTCGTGTATCTGGATAGCGGCTCGCATGGAGAGATCGTCGGTGCCGCCGGTCTGCCGTTTCAATCGGCCGAAGCAGTGCCGGACCTCCTCGATCGCATCGTCCGCGACCACGCCGCTTTCGCGGCACGCGCCGCACCGCCACGGCTGGCCGATGTCGCCGATCGCTACCTCTCGGTGATGGGCCTGCCGGCGCGCCCGGCTTCCGCGTGAGCTCGATTCGATCGTCGGTGGCGCGCGCCGTGCGCGGAGCGCGGCGGATGGTGGGTCACCCCGATGTTCGCGGATGGGCGCCCTATTCACGCCTGCTCTTGATGAGCGATGCGCCAGCGTGGGTGCTGGCCTACGAGATGGAAGAGGTCGGCGCCGTCGCTAATCAGCTCGGCATCGCCACCGCCGATCCGAAGCTCTGGCCGTTCGTGAAGCAGCAGTCGGTTTTCTATGCGAGTCATCTCAGCCTCCTCGTCGGCGATCAGTGGCAGCAGCCGAACCGGCTGGGGATGGCCTACCTGCACGGCAAGCCGGGCACCGGCTACGAGGAGTTCGATCGCACCTTCGACGTGCTGACCCGGCATCACGATCGATTCGATCGCGTCCAGGCGACACATTCGGAGATGCACCGCGTCATCCTGCAATCCGGCATCGCGCCGGAGAAAGTGTTCCTGATCCCGCTCGGCGTCAACCTGTCGATCTTCCCCGGCGTCACCGCTGAAGCACGCGCGGCGGCACGCACGCGATTCGGCATTCCGCCGCACGCCCGCGTCGTCGGGTCGTTCCAAAAGGACGGCGTCGGTTGGGGCGACGGCATGGAACCAAAGAAGGTCAAGGGCCCTGACGTCTTCCTCGAGGTGATCGATCAGTTGCGCGGCTCCGTGCCGGAGCTGTTCGTGCTGCTCTCGGGACCTGCGCGAGGCTACGTGAAAGCGGGGCTCCAGCGCATGGGCGTGCCGTTCGCGCACGATTTCATCGCCGACCCCCGCGCGCTCGCGCCGCTGTATCACGCGATCGACGTCTACGTCGCCTCGTCCCGGCAGGAAGGCGGACCCAAGGCGATTCTCGAGGCGATGGCGTCGGGCATCGCCATCGTCTCCACCCGCGTCGGGCAGGCGATGGACCTGATCCGCAATGAGCACAACGGCTGGATCGTGGACGTCGAGGACGCGACCGGCCTCGCCAAATGGTCCGGCGGCG
>JAYWEJ010000066.1:0-5482 GCA_043779345.1 Acidimicrobiia bacterium
GATGCTGGCGCCGATCTCCTCAAGGTGTTGAGGAGTCAGGGCTTTAACGGCGCCCTGCGTGCCGACGGGCATGAACACCGGCGTCTCGATCTCGCCATGTGACGTCCTGAGGATTCCTCGACGCGCGCCGCTATCTGTGTGGGTGAGCGTGAACAAAAGATCCCCGGCCCCTTTATTATCGCTGAGTGAAGAAATTGCGGGTTGGGATCATCTTTGGCGGACGTTCGGGCGAGCACGAGGTGTCCGTGACATCGGCGGCGTCGATTTTCAAGCACATCGATCGCGCCCGGTACGAACCGGTCGCCATTCGCATCGAGAAGGATGGCTCGTGGTCGTTCCCGCAGGAGGAGCCGAAGGCGTCGAACGTGGCGCAGGCTATCGAGCAGGCGCGAACGGCGACGCGTGAGACGACGACAACGAGCGATCCGGCGCTCGGCGCATTGAAACTCGACGTGGTGTTTCCGGTGCTGCATGGTCCGTACGGTGAGGACGGCACGATCCAGGGGCTGCTCGAGATGGCGGGCCTTGCGTATGTCGGCAACGGCGTGCTGGCGTCCGCGGCCGGCATGGACAAATCGATCATGAAGCTCCTGTTCGCGGGCCGCGGCCTCCCGGTCTGCCGTTCGCAAGACTTCGTCCGGCCGGAGTGGGATCGCAATCGAGCGGCCGTCCTGCAACGCCTCGGCGCGCTGGGGCTGCCCGTCTTCGTCAAGCCCGCCAATCTCGGATCGAGCGTCGGCATCTCGAAGGTCAAGACGCCAGCGGAACTGGTGCCGGCAATCGAACTCGCTTTTCAGTTCGATCGAAAGATCATCGTCGAAGCCGCGGTGCCGCGGGCGCGGGAGATCGAGTGCGCCGTGCTCGGCAACGACGATCCACAGACTTCAGTGCCTGGCGAGATCCTGCCGTCGCGGGAGTTCTACGACTACGAGGCCAAGTATCTCGATGACGGGTCCAAGACGGTGATTCCCGCGGACCTGCCCCAAGCCACGGTCGCCGAGGTGCAGCGGCTCGCGGTCGAGGCGTTTCGCGCGATCGACGGCGCGGGCCTCGCACGCGTCGATTTCCTGATGGACGGCGTCACGGGCACGCTCTACCTGAACGAGATCAACACGCTTCCTGGTTTCACCAACATCAGCATGTATTCGAAGATGTGGGACGCGTCGGGCGTCGCCTACAGCGCCCTCGTCGATCGATTGATTCAGCTCGGCCTCGAGCGCCATGCGGAGAAGCAGCGCCTGAAGACCAGTGCGCTCTGAAAGGCAGAATGCAGAAGGCACAAGTAATTGCGTTCGTTTTTGCCTTTTGCCTTCTGCCTTTTGCCTTTGCGTCTGCGCAGCCAGGCATCACGGCGGCGGCGACCGTGGCCCGCGCCTACGATTTGATCCTCGACGCGAACTTCGACGAGCTCGAGAAGGCGCTGCCGTCGACATGCCCGCCGGCGCCGGGAGTGGCATGCCTTGGCCTCAAGGCGCTGTCGTTGTGGTGGCAGATCCAACTCGATCTGGACAATCGCAGCCTCGATGCGGCCTTCCTGTCCGCGGTTAGTACAGCCATCACGGAAGCGGAGCGTCTTGCGGCAGCCGAGCCGAACCGGGCCGAGACCTGGTTCTATGTCGGCGCGGCGTACGGCGTGCGGGCGCAGTTCCGCGTCTACCGCGCCGAGCGGCTGGCCGCCGCCCGTGACGGCAAGCGGATCAAAGAGGCCCTGGAGAAGGCGCTCGCGCTCGATCCGTCGATGCACGATGCCGAGTTCGGCATCGGCGTCTATCGCTACTACGCCGGCGTGGCGCCGGCGATCTTCAAGTTCCTGCGCTTCCTCCTGCTGCTGCCCGGCGGCGATCGCGAGGGCGGGCTCGCGCAGCTCGAACGCGCGAGCCGGCTGGGGCTGCTGGTCCGCGGCGAAGCGGAATTTCAGATCCAGGTGCTGTACATCTGGTACGAGCACAAGGCGACCGAGGCGCTGGCGATCGTCCGCGGTTTGCAAAAGCGCTATCCGCACAACCCGCTCTTCCACCAGGTCGAGGCGGAGATCCTCGACACGCACTTTCACGATCACGCCGCCAGCCTGAAGGCGTCGCAACATTTACTGGCACTTGCCCAATCACGTGCCGTCTTCCGGGCCGACATCGCGGAAAAGATCGCGCGCCGCAACATCGCGAAGCAATTGAGCGCGATCAGGAAGTGATCCGCGTCGCGCGCGGCACTATGGCGCGACAGGCTACAGAAGTTGCGACAACAAGCCGAGACGTGGTTCTGAAGATGTAGCGGACGCGATCGATCGGAGGTCGATCCGGCGCGGTTGAGTGACTACAACAACCGCTTTGTGCTTGACAACCGAATTTTCTCATCCATAATCTACATCTGGTATGAGGGTGGAGGGCTCAGGCCACTGGTTGTGAAGAGGTAAAAACTCTTCGAACACAAAGTAACAACCAGCGGTTGCCATCAGGCAGGGTCACCCCCCATCAGGAGAGAACAATGGCGAAGAAGGCTAAGAAGGCGAAGAAGGCCAAGAAGCGCTAATCGCTTACAGGGGCGGTTCTCACAGACTGCCCCACCCTTTTCACCAATCGCGCGCTGCCCGCCGGATGGCGGGCGAAGAAACAAAAGCGCGCATCAGAGCGCGAAGACGGCCGGAACGGGAAGAGGCCGAGTGCCAGGCGGCAGAGGCCGAACAGTGTCGCGGCGGACTTCCGCATAACCCAACCTGAAGGGGGGGATTACAGATGGCTAAGAAAGCAAAGAAGGCGAAGAAGGCGAAGAAGCGCTAAGCTTCGTTCAGCCGAAGATTAAAAGGGAGCGCTCACGCGCTCCCTTTTTTATTTCGTCTTGTTTGTTTTTTCTTTCCTACTGCCCGATCCAGGCGACGCCGTCCCACACGCGGATGCCGTTGATGGTGTCCCACTGCTGCAGGCGATCGACGACGTCCATGCCGGCGACGACCTGGCCGAACACGGTGTAGCGCGCGTCGAGGTGCGGCTGCGGCGAGTGCGTGATGAAGAACTGGCTGCCGCCGGTGTCGGGCCAGTCGAGGGCCATGCCGACGGTGCCGCGCAGATACGGGCGCTGGTTGATCTCGTCGCGGATGGTGTAGCCCGGCCCGCCTTCCCCGTCGCCCCGCGGATCGCCGTCCTGGACGACGAAGTCGGGCACGACCCGATGCAGCTGCACGCCCCGGAAGTAGCCTCTGCGGACCAAAGCGATGAAGTTGGCGACCGTCCGCGGCGCGTCCAGCACCGCCAGCTCGAATTGAATCGTGCCCTTGGCCGTGTCGATGTACGCCTGCGGCGAAAACTTCGGCGCAATCATCGTGTCGACGCCGGCGAGGTCCGGAATCGACGCCGGCGGCGCCGGCCGCATCGACGACACGTCGGCGGCGCCGTCGAGCCTGCGAAGATGCTCGGCGGCCCGCACACGCACCGCCCAGTCGCGATCGGCCAGGGCCGCCGTCAACACGGCGCGGGCGGCGGCGGGATCGACCGTGGTCAGCGCGTCGAGAGCGGCCGTGCGCGCCACGTAGAGCCCGTCACGCTGCCCGGTCTTGAAGGCCTCGGTGAGCGCGGCGGCGGCGTTCGGCGCCTTGATGGTCGCCAGCCCGCGGGCCGCGGCGGCCCGCACCACCGGGTCCTCATTCTTCAGCCGCGCCGTCAGCGCCTGGGCGGCGTCGGCCGCGCCAACCCTGGCCAGCGCATCGAGCACCGCCGGGATGACGCGCTGGTCGCTGTCGTTCAGCATCGACGTCAGCGGCGCCTGCGCGCGCTCGCGGCCCAGATTGCCAAGCGTGGACGCCAGCGCCGCGCGCACCGACCAGTGCGGGTCGGGATCGAGTCCGGAGATCGCGCTGATGAAGGTATCGACGTCGGTCCTGGCCAGGGCGTTGAGCGCCGCGGCGCGTGCCGACGGCCACTGCGCGGACACCAGGTCGATCAGGAGCTCCACCGCGGCCGGGTCGCGCAGCTGCGACAGCGCGGTGATCGCCTCGAGCTGCAGGTTCTGATCGATGCGGGGCGACGTGATCAGGCGGCGCATCACGGCGCCGCCGCGCGCATCGCCGAGCGCCGCGATGCCGCGCACCGCCTGGATCCGCACCGCCATCGGCACCGCCGCATCCTCCGCCGCCGCGAGCAGCGCCGTCGTGGCGCGCGGATCTTTCGTCGCGGCGAGGCCGCGGGCCGCGAACGCGCGCGTCAGCTGCCCTTCACCGTTGAACAGGTCGAGTAGCACGGGCGCCGCGCGCGGGTCGTTGATGCGCTGGAAGGCAAATGCGATCGGCCACCACCGGCTGCGCGGCCGGCCATCGCTGCCGAGGAAAGCACCGGCCAGTCCATCGTACGACCCGAGGCGCACGAGCGCATACGCGCCAAGCCGAACGGCCTCGATGCCGGACGCCTTCGGATACGCCATGTCGTCGGGATTGAGTCCGGTGGTGGTACCGATATGCGTCGCGATCATCGCGCCGATCGGCGCCGCCGCCGCCTTGTGCGCGATCTGGCCGAGCGCTTCGGCGGCACGGCCCTGGATCATCGGATCGGGATCGGACAACGCGGTGATCAGCACCGGGGCCGCCGCGGCATCGCCGATCAATCCCATCGCGAAGGCCGCCATCTGGCGCACTTCCGGATCGCCGTCCGATTGCAGCGCCGTGGTCAGCGCGGGAATGCCGTCCGGCAGCTTGACGCGCCCGATCGCGAGCGCCGAGCGACGGCGGATGCGCGCTTCGGTGTCGCCCACGAGCGTCAACAGATCGCCGCCGCCGCCGCGCAGCTGGCGCGAGTCCTCGAGCTGCAGGATCCAGCGCATCTTCTGCTCGAACACGGTCGGCGGAGGCGTCGCCGGAGTCACGACCGGCGCAACTTTCGGGCCGCAACTCAGAAGGCACAGACACAACCAGGGCCACAGAAGGCACAGATGGCTCAGACGGCTCTTTTTCATAGGCTCAGGTGCCGCAGGGTCGCCTTGTCGACGCGCTCTCTCACAATATTCACACCGATACCCGGGCCGGTGGGCACGTCAATTGTCCCATCTCGCGCGATCTCGATCCCTGGTTCAATGAGGTCGGGCTGGTAATAGCGCTTGCTGGCGGCAATGTCGCCGGGAAGGCTGAAGTTGGGCAGGCTCGCCAGGTGGATGTTGTGCGCGCGGCCGATGCCGCTCTCGAGCATCCCGCCGTGCCACACCGGAATGCCGTGGGCGGCGCAGAGATCGTGGAGCTCGATCGAGGCCTGGTGCCCGCCGACCCGCCCCGGCTTGATGTTGATGATCTTGCAGGCCCTGGCGTCGATCGCATCACGCGCGATGCGCACGGTGTGAATCGACTCGTCGAGACAGACCGGCGTCGTGATCTGCTTCTGCAGCACCGCGTGATCCATCACATCGTCGTAATCCAACGGCTGCTCGATCAACAGCAGGTTGTAGGGATCGAGCCTGGCGAGCAGCGCCGCATCGTCCAGCGTGTAGGCGGCATTGGCGTCGACCTGCA
>JAYWEJ010000067.1:0-5429 GCA_043779345.1 Acidimicrobiia bacterium
ACCTGCGGCATCAGTTCCGCAGGGTTCGCCATTAGCCCTTCTCGATCTTGACCGACTTGATGACGATCTCTTTGGCCGGCCGGTCCTGCGCCGCCGTGCGCGTCTTGCCGATCTTGTCGACGACGTCCTTGCCTTCGGTGACCTCGCCGAAGATCGCGTGCTTGTTGTCGAGCCACGGCGTCGCCGCCAGCGTGATGAAGAACTGGCTGCCGTTGGTGTTCGGGCCGGAGTTGGCCATCGACAGGAGCTGGCCGCGATCGTGCCGCAGGCCGGGGCCGAACTCGTCGGCGAACTTGTAGCCCGGGCCGCCCATGCCGTTGCCCATCGGGCAGCCGCCCTGGATCATGAAGCCGTCGATGACGCGGTGGAAGACCAGGCCGTCATAAAAGGGCTTCTTCACCTTCTGGCCGGCCTTCGGATCGGTCCATTCCTTGGTGCCGTCGGCGAGGCCCACGAAATTGGCCACCGTGTTGGGGGCCTTGTCGTCAAAAAGCTTGACCTTGAAGGTGCCTTCCGAGGTATCAAATGTCGCGGTTGTCATGCGCATCATTCTAACAAGCATCCTGATCCTCGTAGCTTCCGCCGCTGGGGCACAAGCGCCTTTCTCTGCAAGGGTCGAGACCGCCATCAAGGGCGGTAGCCAGGTGAAGGGCCTCGTGACCCTCGAGGTCGACGGCAAATCCGTAAACAAGCGGTTTGTAATCCGCGTTCCGCAGAAATGGAACGGGTCCCTCGTCATCGGCGCCCACGGCGGCAGCGGCGGCGATGCCATCAATCGAGCGGGGAAGGTCTACGGCACCAGCGAGACCGCCCTCGACGACGTGATTGGGCAATACGCATTCGATCAGGGCTTCGCCTACGCCAGCGTCGATCGCGACGGCATCGGCGGCACGCGAACCGGCTATGCGTTGACGATCGATTTCGCCGAGCGCGCCAAAGCCGAAGTGACGCAGCGAAGCCTGTCGCGCCGGAGCACGGAGCGCGAAGGCGGACGCTTCGGCGAGACAGGCTCAAGCCCCATACGGACCTACATCGTGGGGCTTTCGGCTGGCGGAGGAATAACCCGGATGATTGCCGAAGCGATGCCGACGCCGTTCGACGGCGCGCTGATCATCGCGGGCGCGGGCGCTGATGTGATCACGCGCTTCGATCGACAACAACGCATGGCGGCGCTGTGGCCGCTGATCGATCCGCGCGCGCATGCGGGACTGTCCATCAGGGCTCCGAGGGTGGTGTCATACGCCGAGGCGATCGGCACGCCGGTCGAAGCGCGGCGCCTGTGGCCCTACACCGGCGCGGGCGCGGCAGCTGCCGCCGCGCGCCCGCCAGGCGCCGTCGAAAATTCCACTGCCAAGCCGTCGCTCCCGGTGATCGAGGTCGTCGGGACGTGGGACGACTTGGTCATCCGCGAGATCCGCGCCTACCGCGATCGCGTCGAGCCGAAGGAGCGCCATCGTCTGTATCAAGTCGAAGGCGTGTGGCACATGTCCGGAGACGATGACGGCGTCGGCGGGTTTCAATACGCCGCCGAATCGCGGATGAAGCTCGATAAAGATGTCGCGGACGCCATGGGCGAAAGCCCGTCGTACATTCCGACAGTACGGGAAGCGTTCGATCACCTTGTCCGCTGGGCTGAGAAAGGTACGGCGCCGCCGGCTAGTCAGACCGTCCGGCCCAACACAAAACTTCGCTAACAACGTACGAGCCACGGAAACACGGAAACCCTCTATTAACTACAAGTTCCGTGATTCTGTGATTCCGTGGCTCGTACGTCTACAGCGTTGGATGCCGTTTATGCCATTCGGTCGCTTGTTCGTAAGCTAACGCGACTCGACACACTGTCGATTCGTCATACAAGCGGCCGGTAACCATGATCGCGGCCGGCATGTTGTCGATGAAGCCGCTCTTGAGCGCGATCGCCGGATGTCCCGTCAGGTTCGTCACCTGCAGGCTGCTGCTGCCCGGCGCAGGGCTCAGGAAGACGTCGTACTGCGACATCAGCTTGTCCATCTCCTGCATCAGCAGCCGCCGCGCGCGCATGGCGCGGATGTACTCGACCGCCGGGATGAAGCGCGAGCTGCGGAAAGTGTTCGGCCAGTCGCCGGCTGATTGGCCGGTGAGCGACGCGAGCTGCTCCTTGTTGCGCGTGAGATCGTCGAAGGCCGCGGCCGCTTCCGCGCTCAACACGAATCCGATCGCCTGGTTGGGGAACTCGGGCATCGCCATCGGCTCGAGCTTCGCGCCCGCCTTACGGAACACGTCGAGCGCTGCGGCGTAGATTGCGCGGCGTCCCTCGGCGGCGGTGCGCTGAGCTTCGCTTGGCGTGGCGTCGCCGCCGCCGCCGAATCCGCCACCACCTTCGAATTCCTTCTGGATGTAGCCGATCCTGAGCGACGCCAGCGGCGGTGCGGGCTTGCCCGCCGCGCCACCGGACGGTGGCGCAGAAGAAAGAGTGTTCCACTCGAATGGCGCATCCGTGCAGGTGTCGTCCTTGCCGTCGCTGCCGTAGATCGCGTTCAACACCAGCACGCAGTCTTCCACCGATCGGCACATCGGCCCGATCTTGTCCATCGTCCACGACAGCGCCATCGCGCCGTGGCGGCTGACGCGTCCGTAGGTTGGACGCAGGCCGGTGACGCCGTTGGTGACCGACGGCGAAATGATCGAGCCGAGCGTCTCGGTGCCGATCGAGAAACCGACCAGGCCCGCCGCCGTCGCGGCGCCGGGACCCGCCGACGATCCGCTCGAGCTGCGCTCGCTGTTCCAGGGATTGCGCGTCGAGCCGCCGAACCAGACACCGCCCTGCGCGAGCGCGCCCATCGACAGCTTCGCGACCAGCACCGCGCCCGCATCGCGCAGCCGCTCGACCACGGTGGCGTCGAGATCGATCACTTGCTCCTGGTAAGGCGCCGCGCCCCAGGTCGTCTTGATGCCTTTGGTCGCGAGCAGGTCCTTCGCGCCCCACGGAATGCCGTGCAGCGGTCCGCGGTACTTGCCGGCCTTGATCTCGGCATCGGCGTCGGCGGCCTGCTTGAGCGCGAGTGCTTCGGTGAGCGTGACGACGCACTTCAGCGTGTCGCCGTATTTCTTCAATCGATCGAGATAGATTTTCGTGAGCTCGGTCGAGGTGAGGCGCTTTGATTCGATCAAGGTCGCGAGCGCCGTGACCGGCAGGAACGCGATCTCTTCCGGCTTCAAGTTCGACGGCACCACCGGCCGCGCGAACTTCAGCTTCGCGCCGGGCGTTGACTTGCCGGTCGGGCGCTTGCCGGGCAGATACGGCCTGAACGTGATCGCCGGCTCGGTGTCGAGCGGGATGTTGAGCTTGCGCAGCTGCTCGTAGCTCTCGAGGTTCCGGTTGACGCTGTTCAGCGCCATCTGCTCCTCGGCCTCGTTGAAGTCCACGCCGAACAGGCTCTCCGCCGCGTCGAGCCGCAAGCGATCGACTCGCTGAGGCGCGGGCGACGGCTGTTGCGCAAGAGCCGGGGCGGCGGCGCCGGCGGCCAAAATGGTCGAGAAGAAGCGTCTTCGGTTCATGAGTGGCGGACAAGTTATCAAACATAATGGGCTTGTGCTGACTTCGTTCGACCTTCACCTCCTCGGCGAAGGCACCCACTTCCAGGCGTTCGAGAAGCTGGGCTCCCGTGTCATCGAGCACGACGGCGTCAGCGGCGTGCACTTCGCCGTGTGGGCGCCGAACGCGCGGCGGATCAACGTCGTCGGCGACTTCAACAGCTGGAAGGGCGATGCGCACCCGATGCGCGCGCTCGATCAGTCGGGCTACTGGGAAACCTTCGTCCCCGGTCTCGCGCAAGGCGCCAACTACAAGTTCGAAGTGTTCGGCGCCGACGGCCGCACCGTGCTCAAGGCCGATCCGTGCGCGCGCTATTTCGAAGTCCCGCCGCGCACCGCCTCCATCGTGTGGAGCAGCGGCAGCTACCAGTGGCACGACGAGACGTGGATGGCCGCTCGCCGCGGCCGCGATCAGTGGAAGCGCCAGCCGATGTCGGTCTACGAAGTGCACCTGGGCAGCTGGCAGCGTTCGCCCGGCGGCACGCTGCACTCCTATCGAGAGATGGCGGAGCGGCTCGTTCCGTACGTCAAGGACATGGGCTTCACGCACGTCGAGCTGTTGCCGGTGATGGAGCATCCCTACACCGGGTCGTGGGGCTATCAGGTCATCGGCTTCTTCGCGCCGACCAGCCGCTTCGGCGCGCCGGAGGATTTCAAGTTCCTCGTCGACGCGTTCCACCAGGCGGGGATCGGCGTGATCCTCGACTGGGTGCCGGGCCACTTTCCCAAGGATCAACACGGCCTGGCGCGCTTCGACGGCACCGCCCTCTACGAGCATTCCGATCCGCGGCAGGGCGAGCACCAGGACTGGGGCACGCTGGTCTTCAACTACGGCCGCCACGAAGTCCGGTCGTTCCTGCTCAGCAACGCGCTGTTCTGGCTGAACGAATTTCACCTTGACGGCCTGCGCGTCGACGCGGTCGCGTCGATGCTGTATCTCGACTACTCGCGCAAGGAAGGCGAGTGGGTGCCGAACGAGTTCGGCGGCCGTGAGAACCTCGACGCCATCGAATTCATCAAGCAGCTCAACATGCTGATCGATCACGACTGCCCGGGCACGTTCGTGTGCGCGGAGGAATCGACGTCGTGGCCGGGCGTGACGAGGCCCGTGCACCTGGGCGGCCTGGGCTTCACCTACAAGTGGAACATGGGCTGGATGCACGACATGCTCGACTACACCAAGGAAGACCCGGTGCATCGCAAGTGGCACCACAACAAGGTCACCTTCTCGATGATGTACGCCTACAGCGAGAAGTTCATGCTGCCGTTCTCGCACGATGAAGTCGTGCACGGCAAGCGCTCGATGCTCGACAAGATGCCCGGCGATGTCTGGCAGAAGCACGCCAACCTGCGCGCGCTGTACGGCTACATGTTCGTGCATCCCGGCAAGAAGCTGCTGTTCATGGGCGGCGAGATCGGGCAGTGGCGCGAGTGGAACCACGACTGGCAGCTCGATTGGGAAGTGCTCGGCGATCCGCGGCACGCCGGCCTGCAGCGCTGGGTGCGCGATCTCAATCGCTGCTACGCGCAGCAACCATCACTGTGGGATGACGACTTCGATCCCACCGGCTTTTCGTGGATCGATTGCAACGATCACGAACATAGCATCATTGCGCTCATGCGAAAGGCCAATAGGCCAATAGGCCAACAGGCCAATGGCTCCACAGACTTCACGATCGCGATTGTCAACTTCACGCCGGTGCCGAGACGCGACTACCGGCTGGGCGTGCCGATGGCGGGCGACTACAGCGAGTTGCTCAACAGCGACGCCGACGTCTACGGCGGCAGCAACATCGGCAACCAGGGACGTGTCTCGGCGGAGGCCAGACCGTTGCATGGCTACGAATGGTCGGTCA
>JAYWEJ010000068.1:0-5427 GCA_043779345.1 Acidimicrobiia bacterium
CTCCCCCGTAGCCTCGGCGAAGGGGGAGTGGCCGGAGTTTCGCGGACCGGGCGCGCAGGGGCATTCCTCCGAAGAGAATCTGCCCCTTGAATGGAGCGAAACGAAGAACATCGCGTGGAAGACGCCGGTCGCGGGGCTCGGCTGGTCGTCGCCGGTGATCGCGAACGACCGCGTGTGGCTGACGACGGCGGTCGAACAGGCCGGGGCCCCCGACGCGCGGACTTTGCGCGTTGGGGTGGAGCGCGGCATCTCGCTGCGCGCGATCGCGTTCGACGTGGCGACCGGCAAGGAAGTCGTCAACGTCGAGGTGTTCAAGATCCCCACCGATCGCCGCGACATCAATCCGAAGAACAGCTGGGCGTCGCCGTCGCCGGTGATCGACGGCGATCGCATCTACGTGCACTTCGGCGCCGACGGCACCGCGGCGTTGTCGCCGGCGGGCGAGATCATCTGGAAGAACCGTTTCGAATACCAGTCGCAGCATGGCGCCGGCGGCTCGCCGATTGTCTATGGCGATTTGTTGATCTTCAGCTGCGACGGCAGCGACGCCGCCTTCGTGATCGCGCTCGACAAGCGCACCGGCAAGACCAGGTGGAAAACCAATCGCGGTTTCCCGGCGGATCAGGCGTACACGACGCCGCTCGTGATTCGCGCCGGCGATCAGGACCAGGTCATCAGCGTCGGCGCATTTCGGGTCCGCGCCTACGAGCCGCTGACCGGCAAGGAGATCTGGCGGGTGCGCTACGACGAGGGCTTCTCGAACGTGCCGCGGCCGGTGTTTGGTCACGGCCTGGTCTTCATCACGACCGGATTTCAGCAGCCCGAGTTGCTGGCGATTCGCCCAGACGGCAAGGGCGACGTCACCAGGACGCACGTCGCGTGGTCGTTGAAGCGCGGCGCCCCACTGACGCCCTCACCGATCGTCGTCGGCGACGAGTTGTACATCGTCAACGACGGCGGCATCGCGTCGTGCATCGATGCGAAGACCGGCAAAGTGATCTGGCAGAGCCGTCTCGGCGGAACTTACTCCGCGTCGCCGGTGTTCGCGGATGGCCGCCTGTACTTTCCGGCGGAGCAGGGCGTGACGACGGTGATCGCCCCGGGGAAGGAGGCGCGAAAACTGGCGACCAACAAGCTTGACGGCGGGCACCTCGCGTCGCTGGCCATCGCCGATGGTTCGATCTTCCTGCGAACCGACTCGGCGCTGTACCGGATCCGTGAGCGCGCGACGCCAACGCCGTAAATACTGTTCCCGACCCGGGCGTAAGCCACAGACGTATACTGTCTGCCCTGTTTTCTTGTGATGGAGACGATTCGATGAGCAAACGACGAGTTATTGGAACCCTGGTGCTGGCGGCCCTTACTGTCACGGGCGCGGCGCATGCCCAGGGCACCGCGACCGGGCAGAAGCCGTTCGAGCCGCAGGTCGGCCAGGCCGGCAAGGACGTCGTGTGGGTGCCCACGCCCCAGGCCGTGGTCGACAAGATGCTCGACATGGCGAAGGTCACGAAGACCGATTTCGTGATGGACCTGGGGTCGGGCGACGGCCGCACCGTGATCACCGCCGCGAAGCGCGGCGCCCGCGCGATGGGCATTGAGTACAACCCCGACATGGTCGAGCTCTCGGTCCGCAACGCCAAGGAGGCGGCGGTCACCGATCGCGCGACGTTCGTGAAAGCCGACCTGTTCGAGACCGATCTGTCGAAGGCCAACGTCATCACGATGTTCCTGCTGCCGTCGATCAACCTGAAACTGCGGCCGACGATTCTCGACCTGAAGCCGGGCACGCGCATCGTCTCGAACACCTTCACGATGGAAGACTGGCAGGCGGATGAAACCGCGACGGTGACCGACGGATGCTCGAGCAGCTGGTGCACGGCACTGTTCTGGGTCGTGCCCGCCAAGGCCGCCGGCACCTGGAACACCCCGAGCGGCGCGCTCACCCTGACGCAGAACTTCCAGATGCTGTCGGGCACGCTCGGCAGTCAGGCGGTCCAGGGCCGTCTCATGGGCAACGAGATCACGATTACCGCGGGGTCGCAGAAGTGGACCGGCATGGTGGACGGCAGCACCATCAAGTTCTCGGCGCCGTCGGCAATGACCGCAGTCAAAAAGTCGTAGTGCCGCATCCGGCTTCAGCCGGATTGTTCTACGGGGGCGATGTCAGTCGCCTCCGCGTTCGTTCCCGCCGGGCAAAAGCAGGAAATCCCGCGCAAAACCGACGATCTGAGCCGTTTTCTTAGGTCAACCGCCCATGCGGCCCCCGAAACCCGGCTTGTGTACGATTGTCTCAGAAGGTCTTATCTTCTTGCCCCATCTATGCTTAGGGGGAATTGGGTGTATATTTTGCGCAGATTTAGTAGGGACCGAGGTACGAGGCCGAGATAGCCTCTTTTTGGCGGTCTAGGATCCTCGTGCGTTTGGGGAATTTTCGAATGAAGAGCGCCGGTACTATTAAGTTTGGAACCGCATCCGCGGTTCGATTCGTCACTGCCGCAGGCGTCGCCGTCGCGCTCGTTTCGGTACTGGCCGCACAACAGCCGGTGCCGAAAGCGCCAGCCGTGACGAAGCCGACGGTCGCGGCGACGAAGCCTGCTGTCTCTCATCCTATAGGTGCTCCCGCGACATCCGCGTCAGCTGAGTACAACGGTCTCGTAAGAAAGTACTGCGTCGGTTGCCACAACGATCGCAACAAGGATCGCGCCGCCAGTCTCACGCTCGCGTCGTTCGACATCGCGAAGGCCGGCCAGGAAGCGGACGTCGCCGAACGCATCATCCGTAAGCTGCAGGCGAGCATGATGCCGCCGCCCGGCATGCCGCGTCCCGATCCCGCTGTCTACCAGGGTTTCATTCGCACGCTCGAAAGCACGGTTGATGCGCATGCGAAGGCGAATCCGAATCCGGGCAGCCGCACGTTCCCGCGGCTGAACCGCGCCGAGTACTCGCGCGCCGTGAAGGACCTGCTCGACATCCAGGTGAATGCGGCGAGCTGGCTGCCGCAGGACACGATGAGCGCGAACTTCGACAACATCGCCGACGAACAGGCGCTGTCGGCGACGCTGCTCGACGCGTATCTCAACGCCGCCGGCGACATCAGCCGCATGGCGGTGGGCGACAAGAACGCGCCGTCGATCGACAAGACCTACACCAACCAGACCTACGTCTCGCAGCATCCGTGGGATCACGTCGAAGGCGCGCCCTACGGCACGCGCGGCGGCATGGTCGTCGATCACGTGTTCCCGGCCGACGGCGAGTACGCGTTCGAAGTCACGTTCACCAACGGCGACAACTCGCGCTACGAGGACGTCGACATCTCGATCGACGGCCAGCGCGTGGCGCTGCTCGCCTACGAGAACGGTCCGCAGATTGCCGCCGACGGCAGCGGCGCGACGCCGCTGTTCACGGAGCCGGTGCTCGTGAAGGCCGGCCAGCACAAGGTGGCGGCCGCCTTCATCAAGCGCACCGACGGTCCGTACGAGGATCTGATCAAGCCGCACGAGTGGTCGAACGCAGGCGGCGGTTCGGGCGGCGGCGGCATCACCACGCTGCCGCAGCTGCGCGACGTCGTCATTCGCGGTCCCCACAAGACCACCGGCATTTCGATGACGCCCAGCCGGAAGAAGATTTTCAGCTGCCGTCCGACATCGTCCGCTGACGAAGGCACGTGCGCGCGGCAGATCATCACGCGGCTTGGCGGCGAGGCGTATCGCCGCCCGCTGACGAATGCCGAGATCGATCGCATCCTGCCCTTCTACGAGGGCGAGGCCGCGAAGCATGGCTTCGAAGCCGGCGTGCGCGCGTCGCTCGAAGCGATTCTTGCGAGCCCCTATTTCATCTTCCGTCTCGAGAAAGCGCCGACCGACGCGCGCTCGGGCGGCACCTATCGCGTCGCCGACATCGATCTGGCGTCGCGGTTGTCGTTCTTCCTGTGGGCCGAGCCGCCCGACCAGGAACTGATCGCCGCCGCGGGGCGCAAGGAGCTGTCGACCGCCGCCGGTATCGAGAAGCAGGCGCGCCGGCTGCTCGCCGATCCGCGCTCGTCGGCGCTCGCGGACCGCTTCGCCGCGCAGTGGCTGCGGCTGCAGGACGTCGAGAAGGTGCGTCCCGATCCGAACTTCTATCCGAACTTCGACGAGAACATCGCCGAGGCGATGCGCACCGAGACGAAGCTGTTCTTCGCCAACCTGGTCAAGGAAGATCGCAGCCTGCTCGATCTGTATCGCGCCGACTACACGTTCGTGAACGAGCGGCTCGCGAAGCACTACGGCATCCCGGGCATCAGCGGCCGCGAGTTCCGCAAGATCACGTATCCCGATGCGACCCGCCGCGGCATCCTCGGCCACGGCACTATGCTGGTGCAGAGCTCGATGGCCAACCGCACCTCGCCGGTGCTGCGCGGCAAGTGGGTGATGGAAGTGCTGCTCGGCACGCCGCCGCCACCGCCTCCTCCCGACGTTGCGGACCTGGAAGCGGCGGCGGGCTCGAAGGACGGCCGGTTGCTGACGACCCGCGAGCGCCTGGAAATCCATCGCGCGAGCGCGACCTGCAACTCCTGCCATCGTTTCATGGATCCGATCGGCCTGGCGCTCGACAATTTCGACGTCACCGCCCGCTGGCGCACGCGCGAGAACGGCATGCCGCTCGACACCAGCGGCGACTTCTACGACGGCACCAAGATCACGTCCCTCGGCGAATTGAGCGACGTATTGATGAAGCGGCCGACGCCGCTGGTTCGCACCTTCACCGAGAACCTGATGGCGTACGCGCTGGGACGCCGCGTCGAGTACTTCGACCAGCCGGCGATTCGCGGGATCAGCAAGGCGGCGGAAGCGAGCAATTACAAGATGTCGTCGTTCATCCTGGGCGTCGTCAAGAGCGACGCGTTCCGGATGCGGCGGGTGGAACCGGAAGTTAGTACGACCGATACAACGAAGGCGAGCCAATAGGAGACTCTCCGATGCATTTCATTACCGGCAAGCACATGCCCCGTCGCACGTTCCTCCGGGGCGCCATGGGCGCTGCGGTGGCGCTGCCCTTCATGGACGCGATGGTGGCGGCCAAGGGAGCCGGCGCCAAAACGGCCGCGGCCGCGGAGAAGACGCGCCTGCTTTGCATCGAGGAAGTCCACGGCCTGGCAGGCTGCAACAAGTGGGGCGCCTCCAAGAACCTCTACGCGCCGGCCGAGACCGGATCGGGTTTCACGATCCATCCGGACAGCGCGCTGTCGTCGCTCGAGCCGTATCGCGAGCACATGACGATCATCTCGAACAGCGACGTCCGCATGGCCGAAGCGTTCACCGCCCCGGAAATCGGCGGCGATCATTTCCGCTCGAGCGCGGTGTTCCTGACCCAGTCGCACCCGAAGCAGACGCAGGGCTCCGACATCTGGGCCGGCACGTCCTTCGACCAGATGTACGCGCAGCACTC
>JAYWEJ010000069.1:0-5375 GCA_043779345.1 Acidimicrobiia bacterium
CTCGGCAAGGGCTGGGTCGCTTTTGACTGGGCCGCGGCCCTCGGCAAGCCCGTCAGGATCATCAACGACGCGGCAATGCAGGCGCTCGGTAGCGATGAAGGCGGCCGAATGCTGTTCATCGGCCTTGGCTCCGGGCTCGGAACGGCGCTCGTCGACGATGGGCGCGTGGTGGCACTCGAGCTCGCTCACTTTCCTTACAAGGGTCAGACGCTCGAAGACGTGCTGGGACAGCGCGGGCTCGCCGCGCTCGGCGAAGCGGCGTGGAAAGCCGCGGTGCTCGAAGGCGCGGAGCTGCTGCGCGCCGCCATGGCCGCTGAATACATCGTGCTCGGCGGCGGCAACGCGCGGCTGTTCGAGACGTTGCCCGACGGGGTCCGGCGCGGGCACAACGACAAGGCCTTCGAAGGCGGCTTCCGCGCCTGGGATCGGCCGGAGATCGCCGGCGGCGGGCCGTCACCGCTCGAGGCGCTGTCGTCGTTCGCCCCTCGCGAGCATCTTCGCGAGCTGTTCGCGAAAGATCCCTCTCGCGCGCAGACGTTCTTCCTCACGGTCGGCGGCCACCTCTTCATCGACTATTCGAAGAACCTGATCACGCCGGATTCGATGACGGCGCTCTTCGGGCTCGCGCGCACCACCGGCGTCGAGGCGCTGCGCGACCGGATGTTTGCCGGCGCGGCGATCAACAGCACCGAACAACGCGCCGTCCTTCACGTTGCGCTGAGAAATCGATCGCGCCGGCCGATGATGATTGACGGCCGTGACGTGATGCCCGATGTCCGGGCCGCCCTCGATCACATGCGGTCGTTTTCGGAAGCCGTCCGCAACGGCACCTGGGTCGGCTACACCGGCCTTCGCATCACCGATGTCGTCAACATCGGCATCGGCGGTTCGGACCTGGGTCCGGCGATGGTGGCAAAAGCCCTGGCGCCGTACGCGCGCGAAGGGCCGCGCACGCACTTCGTATCGAACGTCGACGGCGCGCACCTTGCCGACACGCTGCGCGCGCTGCATCCGGCGACGACGTTGTTCACGGTCGCCTCGAAGACCTTCACGACGCAGGAGACGATGGCGAATGCGCGCTCGGCGCGCGACTGGTTCCTGGCTCGCGCCAAGGACGATGCCGCCGTCGCCAGGCACTTCGTCGCCATCTCGACGAACGCAGCGGCAGTGACAGAGTTCGGGATCGCGCCAGAGAACATGTTCGGGTTCTGGGACTGGGTCGGCGGGCGCTACTCGCTGTGGTCGTCGATTGGCCTGCCGATCGCGATCGCCGCCGGCTACGGGCATTTCGAACAGCTCCTCGATGGCGCGCACGAGATGGACGAACATTTCCGCACCGCGCCGCTCGAACAGAACGCGCCGATCATCCTGGGCCTGCTCGGCGTGTGGTACTCGAGCGTGCTCGGCGCCGACTCGCACGCGGTCCTGCCCTACGAACAGCGTCTCGAGCGACTGCCCGCATACCTGCAGCAGCTCGAGATGGAAAGCAACGGCAAGCGCGTCGATCGCCACGGCCGCCTCGTCGGGGTGCAGACGTCGCCGATTGTCTGGGGCGAGCCGGGCACCAATGGCCAGCACGCGTTCTTCCAGTTGCTGCACCAGGGCACGCGCCTGGTCTCGGCCGATTTCCTGGTCGGCATCGAGTCACACGATCAGCTCGGCGATCATCACCGCCTGCTGGTCGCCAACTGCCTCGCGCAGACCGAGGCGTTGATGCGTGGCAAGACCGAAGCGGAAGTGCGGGACGAACTGACGGCGCAAGGCCATTCAGGCGCGGCGCTCGACGAGCTGGTGCCTCACAAAGTGTTCCCGGGCAATCGCCCGTCGACGACCATCGTGTATCGCAGGCTCGGTCCGCGCACGCTCGGCATGCTGCTCGCGCTCTACGAGCATCGCGTGTTCACGATGGGCGCGGTCTGGCAGATCAATTCGTTCGATCAGTGGGGCGTCGAGCTTGGGAAGCAGCTGGCGGCCACGGTCGCGAAGGACCTGGCATCCGCCACGGAAACGCCGCACGACAGCTCGACGACGCAGCTGATTCGACTCGCGAAGTCGAAGTAACCGCGTGGCTACTGTCAGTTGTCGCTGACCGGAAGCGCGTACGGCGCGTTCGACAGCAACTGCTCGAACATCTTGGCGTTGACGGGCGGGCTGAAGTGGAAGCCCTGCCCCTCGTCGCAGTTTTCCGCGCGCAAGTGCGCGAACTGCTGCTGGGTCTCGACGCCCTCGGCGACGATGCGGCAGCCGAGACTCTTGCCCATCGCGATCACCGCGCGGACCAGCGGCGCGCTCTCCGGCCCCAGATCGATATCGGCGACAAACGACTGATCGATCTTCAGTACGTCGACCGGGCAGCGCTGTAGATAACTGAGGCTCGACGGGCCGGTCCCGAAATCGTCGACCTTCAGGATGATGCCGCGCTGCTTCAGGGCCTCGAGCAGCGCCATCGTCGAGGCGCTGTCCACCATCAACGCGCTCTCGGTCAGCTCGAGCTCGAGATACTCCGGGCGCAGGCCCGACTCGCCGAGGAAGCGCATGATGTCCTCGAGAAATCCGGCGGTCCGGAACTGCAGCGCCGAGACGTTCACGGCGATCGGAATCGCCGGCAGGCCGAGGTCCTGCCAGGCCTTCGCCTGGCGGCAGGCTTCCTTCAGCGCCCACCGCCCCATCGGCACGATCAGGCCGGACGCTTCGGCGGCGGGAATGAACTGGTCGGGCGCCATCAAGCCGCGCTCCGGGTGGCGCCACCGCATCAACGCTTCGGCGCCGCTGATGACGCCGGTCTCGAGGTCGATCGTCGGCTGGTAGTAGAGCTCGAGCTCGTTCTTGTCGAGCGCGCTGCGCAGCTCCGACTCGATCGACGATCGCTTGATCGCCGGCGCTTCCATGTCGGCCGTGTAGAAGCCGACGCGGTTGCGGCCGGTGTTCTTGGCGTAATACATCGCGGTGTCGGCGCGCATGATTAGCGACTGCGCGTCCTGCCCGTTCTCTGGATACAGGGCGATGCCGACGCTGGCGGTCAGCTGCAGCTCGTGGCCGGCGATCAGGTGCGGCTCGGCAATCGACGTGACGATCTTCTCCGCGATCGCCTCGGCGTCTTCCGGCTGATCGAGCTCCGACAGCAGGATCAGGAATTCGTCGCCGCCGTGGCGGCTGACCGTGTCCGACTCGCGCACGCACGTCGTCAGGCGCTTGGCCACCGAGCGCAGCACCTGGTCGCCGATG
Organism: Acidimicrobiia bacterium; assembly: GCA_043779345.1. Lineage (GTDB taxonomy): Bacteria > Acidobacteriota > Vicinamibacteria > Vicinamibacterales > UBA2999 > 12-FULL-67-14b. Next base: position 3,226 of record JAYWEJ010000069.1, read on the forward strand.
GCGTGGCCCAGCGAATCGTTGATGTGCTTGAAGCGGTCGCAGTCGAGGAACAGCACCGCGAGGCGGCGCCGGTAGCGGCGGGCCAGCGCGATCGATCGCGCCAGGCGGTCGTTGAGCAACAGGCGGTTCGGCAGATCGGTCAGCGCGTCGTGCTCGGCCAGGTGCAGCATCTGCAGGCGGCGCTCGCGCGAGACGATGACGTCGCGGAAGACGATGACGGCGCCGAGGATGTTGCCCTGGCGATCGTGAATCGGCGCGGCCGAGTGCTCGATGGCGGTCTCCTGGCCGTCGCGGCCGACCAGGATGTAATTGCCCTTGAGCCGGACCTTCTTCTTGTTCTCGATCGCCAGCCGCGAGGGATCCTCGGCATGCTGCCCGGTCAGGCCGTCGGTGACGTCGAACACTTCGGCCAGCGGCCGCGCGAACGCTTCCGAGCGCGTCCAGCCCGTCAGGCTTTCGGCTTCGGCATTGAGATACGTGACGTGGCCCATCGTGTCGGTCGTCATGACCGCGTCACCGATCGAGTTCAGCGTGACCTCGGCGCGCTCGAGCTCGACGAACTTCTGCTCCTCGCTGGCGCGGCGCTCGAACATCATTGCGATCAGCTGCACGAGGCTGCGCGAGTCGATCTGATCGGTGACGACCGAGTCATTGGCGCCGCGCTCGACGGCGCGGCGTGCCAGCGCCTGGTCGGCGGCGCGCGCCAGGATCATGATGGCGACCTTCGGCGCCACGCGCCGAAGCTCATCCAGGGCGCTCAGGTTCCGAGCCTCGGGCAGGCTGAGATCGAGCAGGACCGCGCTCACCGACTTCCTGGCCAGCTGCGCGATCCCTTCCTTGAGCGTCGTGACGTGGTCGACGTCGAGGATGCCGCTCGCCTCGGCGAGAACGCCGCGAATGGCGCGCGGATTGGCCGTTGCCGGCTCGATCAGCAGGAGCGTTGGTACGCCGTGACCGGTGAGTGGTCCCTCCGGTGCCCGATGTGGACTCTGCGCCATCCCGCGGCCTATTGAGCAATTTCGTTGCCGTCGGAAACGTGTTTTCAATGTCCACACGTGTTAAGCAAGTGCATCTGAAGCGGACAAAAGTCTCTCATTTCAGGGACTCTGCTGCACCGCTGTCAGCCGGCCGGCCAATTTTGCGGCTGTCGGCGGCGCCACATGTTGGCAATCCGTTTGCTCATTGCCGGGGCGGGACCCGGCGGTTCAGCCGGCCCGAAGTCGGAGTGGTGGCGGGTGAGTCGCCTGTATGTGGCGATGGGAACCGCCGCCGCTTCGCAATTTTTTACAAGGACTGGATGACGCGGGCGGCACAACAACTTACGGCAGTGGGGCTGGTGCTTGGCGCGCTGATCATCGTCTATTGGTCGGTCCTTGCCGGGCTGATCGCGGCCTGGTCCACCGACGACAACTACTCTCACGGCTTCTTCATCGTCCCGCTGTCGTTGTACTTCGCCTGGGAGCGGCGGAAGGCGATCGCCGCGGCGCCAGCGCTGCCGTCGATGTTCGGGGCGATCGTGGTCGCCGGCAGCCTCTTCCTATTGGTCGCGGGCCTGCTGGGCGCGGAGCTGTTCCTCTCGCGGGTGTCGATCATCGGCACGATCGCGGGCACGACGCTCTTCCTGTTCGGCTGGCCGATGCTGCGCATCCTGGCCTTCCCGATGGCCTTCATGCTGTTGATGATCCCGCTACCGGCGATCATCTTCAACAAGATCGCCTTCCCGCTCCAGCTGCTGGCGTCGCACGTCGGCGAATACTCCGTCAGGTCGATGGACATTCCGATCCTGCGTGAGGGCAACGTCCTGATCCTCGCCAATGCGACGCTCGAGGTCGCCGAGGCGTGCAGCGGCATCCGCTCGCTCATCTCTCTCATCACTCTTGGCATCGTGTTCGGCTACTTCGTCGATCAGCGTGTCTGGGTGCGCTCGATCATCGCGCTGTCGGCGATTCCGGTCGCAATCCTGGCCAACGGCCTGCGCGTCGCCAGCGCCGGCGTGGCGGCGCACAACTTCGGCACGGCCGGAGTCGAAGGCATCTTCCACGAGTTCTCGGGCTGGGTCGTGTTCGTGATCGCGTTCATGATGATGTTCCTGCTGCAGCGGTTGCTGCAGCGTTTCGTGCCGCCGCCCCCGGTGCACGCAGCTCCTGAGG
>JAYWEJ010000070.1:0-12805 GCA_043779345.1 Acidimicrobiia bacterium
CAGGACCTGATCGCTCGCCTTCAGGGTGGCCGCCGCGACCAGCGTGCCGAGCAGCAGCACGCCCGCCGATCCCATCAGCATAGCGGTCGGGACGATAAAGAGGGCGGAACCGACGCCGATGGTGCGCAGCACACGTCCCGTCAGCACCAGCTGCAGCACCAGCGACATCAGGCCCGCGATCATGTTGAAGGTGCCGAAGAACATGGCGAGATCGTCGGTGCCGGGCACCGCCTGCTTGGCGATCGCCTTGAACTGCCATCCCGCCACCGTCGTCGTCAGCGCCGCGATCAGGATCAGCGCCGCGATCGACCTCAAGTACGCCGACTCGCGGATCAACCGCATCGCGCCCCAGAGCGGGAAACGATCGCGGACGTTGCCGGACGCCGGCGTGTCGTTGCCGACGTAATCGGGACGATCGCGCCAGATCAGGACGACCAAGCCGGCGCAGGTGAAGAGTGAGACCGCGACGAAGGCGAGCATGTTCTCGGTGCCGAAGCGCGAGACGCCGGCGCGGGTCGCCAGGCCGCCGACGATCCATCCCAGGATCGCGCCGCTGCCGATGAAGCCGAACGATCGCTTGGCCTCGCGCGTCGTCAGCACGTAGTTGGCGAGCGTCCACACCTGTGACGGCGCCAGCACCGAGAACACGCCGACCCAGATGTAGATCAGGATGAAGAGCGCGCCGGATTCGTAGGTCGCGAGCGCGGCCCACAGCCAGAACACCAGTGAAATGGCCGCGAACAACAGGATGCTGCCGACCTGCAGGTTGCGCAGGTTGGTGCGGTGGCCGACCCAGATGTAGAGGCTGGCGGCGAGGCCGACCAGGACGGCAATGGCGATGTCGACGTACGGCAGATCGATGGCGCGATAGCGATCGAGGAACAGCGCGTCACGTGCCGCCTTGCTCGCCACGCTCGACGCCATGGTGAGAAACAGGAACGCGAAGATGGGAAAGGCGCGGCGCAGTTCGCGGCCGTTCAGGCCAAGGACCCGTTCCGCCAGGCTCAACACGGCCACAGATTTACACAGATTCCACAGATTCACACGCGGGACTGCGATAACATTCGCGCGTCCCCTGCATGTCCGAGCGTCCTTCCTTGACGGCCCGCCTGCTGAGGCCGATCGTACAGCTCCGCGACGGCGAAGCGACGACGGCGCTGCTGATGTTCCTGTACTCGTTCCTGGCGATGACGAGCTACAACATCATCAAGCCGATCGTCCGCTCCGAGTTCATCGGCAGCTTCGGTGCCGACAATGTGCCGTACGTCACGTTCGCGATGGGCGTGCTGATCGGCGGCATCATGCAGGGCTACACGAAGCTGATGTCGCCGATCCCGCGGCGCTGGCTGATCCCCGCCACACAGGTCGGGCTTGCCGGCCTGCTCGTGCTGTTCTGGTTCTTGTTCACTGCGGTGGGCGCCGACTGGGTCGCAGTGGCGTTTTACATCGTCTCGCAGATTCTCTCGATCCTGCTGATCAGCCAGTTCTGGACGCTCGCCAACGACGTCTACGACCCGCGGCAGGCGAAGCGCATCTTCGGGTTCATCGGCGGCGGCGCCAGCCTCGGCGGGGCTATGGGCGCTGGCCTGACGGCGTTCCTCGTCGAGTCGGTCGGCTCGCAGACCATGGTCCTGCTGTCGGCCGGGGTTATGGTCGTCTGCCTCGCCATCGTCACGGCGATCGTGCGGCGCGAAAAGTCGGCGGGCACCTCTGACGCGACGAAGACTGGCGAGGAAGAAAGCGTCAGCGGCGGCGAAGCGATCCGGCTGCTGCGATCGTCACGCCACCTGCAGATCATCTCGCTGGTGATCGCCTTCGGCGCAATGGCCTCGAACATCGTCGATCAGCAGGTCAACATGGCCGTGGCGGAGTTCAAGGGCGCGGACAACAAGGACGCGATCGCGGCGTTCCTCGGCCAGCTGATCGTCTACCTGTCGCTGGTCGGCTTCGTCATCCAGGTCACGCTGACGAGCCGCATCCACCGCGTGATGGGGATCGGCTTCGCGCTGCTGATGCTGCCGGTGAGCATGGGCGGCGCGGCGATGTTCATCCTGTTCAACCGCGCGCTCTGGGCACCCAGCCTGGGACGCATCATCGACACGTCCATTCGCTACACGATCGACAAGACCTCGCGCGAGGTCCTGTTCCTGCCGCTGCCGGCCGATCTCAAGTACCGGGCGAAGCCGTTCATCGACGTGACGATGGACCGGTTCGCCAAAGGCGTGGGCGCGGTGCTGATGCTGATCTGCATCAAGGACTGGGGTCTTGGGCTCGACTGGCAGCAGTTGAGCTACGTGAGCCTGGTCCTCGTCGGGCTGTGGATCGTCACCGCGATCGCCGCGCGCCGCTCGTACATGCGCTCGTTCCGCAAGAGCATCGAACAGCAGACCGTGGCGCCGGCCGACGTGCGCCTCAACAATCCCGATCCGTCGTCGATCGAGACGCTGGTCGGCGAGCTCGCGCACCCGGAGCCGCGACGCGTGCTCTACGCGATCGATCTGCTCGACGCGATGGACAAGCGGCGGCTGGTCACACCACTCCTGCTGTCGCACGAGTCGGCGGCGATTCGCGCCCGCGCCCTGAAAGTGGCGGAGGCCGCCGGGCCGGCGCTGGCCGATCGCTGGCTGCCGCGCGTCGAGCGCGCGCTGACGGATCCGGACAGCGCCGTTCGCATCGCCGCGGTGTCGGCGATCGCCGTGATTCGCGGCGAGGCCGCGGTGGACGTGATGCGGCCGTTCATCAAGAAGAACGATCCCGCGCTGGCCATCGTCGCCGCGTCGGCGCTCGCCGGCAGCGCGACAGCCGAGGACGTCACCATCGCCGAAGAGACGCTGCGGCAATTCTCGAGCGATCCCCGCGAGCAGGGCGCCGAATGGCGATTGCAGGTGGCGCGCGCGCTCGGTGACGTCACCAATCCCGGGTTCAGGCCGATGCTGGTGCCGCTGATGTACGACTCGAACCTCGACGTCGCCAGGGCCGCGATCGAGAGCGCGGGCACGCTCGGCGCCGGCGATTTCCTGTTCGTGCCGCCGCTGGTGTCGTTGCTGCGCAATCGCCGCCTCAAGTCGTCGGCGCGCGCGGTGCTGGTCGGCTACGGCGAAGCGGTGGTGGCGCCGCTCGCCTACTTCATGGGCGATCACGAAGAGGACATCTGGATTCGGCGTCACGTGCCCGCCACGCTCGCGCTCCTGCCCTTCCCGTCGTCGGTGGCGGCGCTGACGACCGCGCTCGACGATCCGGATGGGTTCGTCCGCTTCAAGGCGACGATGGCGCTGGATCGGCTGCGCCGGGACGACGCGTCGCTCGTGATCGATGCGAAGGTGGTGGCGCGGCACATCAACGCCGAAGCGGCGCGCGCCTTCAACGCGCTGACGCTGCACTACAACCTGTTCGTCGCGGGCGGATTGGACAACACCAGCCTGCTGGCGCGGGCGCTGACCGAGAAACATGCGCGCGCCATGAACCGGACGTTCAACCTGCTCGGCCTGATCCAGTCGCAGGGCGACGTCGCCGCCGTCAGGCATACGCTCAAGGATCCCGACGTGCGGGTGCGCTCGCGCGCGATCGAGTACCTCGACAACCTGCTCGAGGGCGAAGTGCGCAAGCGCGTGATGCCGCTGGTCGACGAGATGCCGATCGAGGAGCGCATCCGCAAGGGCAACGTCATCTACCGCACGCGCACGCGCGACGTCGAGGACACGGTCGCGCAGCTGCTCCACGACGAAGATCAGTCGATTGCGTCGGCGGCGGTGCTGCTGGTCGAGGAGCGGGGGCTGTGGTCGCTCGCCGACGACCTCGAGCACGTGCTGGCGCACCGCGACGTGCGCGATCAACATGTCTTCGAGGCGGCGTCGTGGGCGCTCGCCGCCAATCGCGTCCAGGTCGAACGGCGCAAGGAGCTGTGGCAGGAGCCGCTGCCCACGGTCGAGCTCGCGGATCGCCTGCGCAAGGTGCCGCTGTTTGATTTCACGCACGTCGACGAGTTGTTCCGGCTGGCCCGGCTCGGACGCCAGGTGCGCTACGAAACAGGCCGCCCCGTCTACGCGCGCGGCGAGCAGGTCAGCTCGATCCAGTTCCTGCTCGACGGGCACGTCACCATCGAGGGCCCGGACGGCCGCCTGGCGATGGCGGCGCCGGCCGCGCTCGGGTTCGAGGAGCTGCTCGAGGGCTCGCCGATGGCGTCGGCGATCACGGCGGCATCGCGATCGATCACGCTGTCGCTGACCGCGGATGAATTCCTGGCGCTGCTGTCCGAGAACGTCGAGCTCGCCGAAGGCATCTTCCGGATGCTGATCGCCACGCACAACCTCGGGGCCGGCCACACCCTGATTCCCGGCGACCTGCCGCCGGAAATGAAGGCCGGCGCGCACCTGCGTCCCGTCGATCGCGTCCTGCTGCTGCAGTCGAGCCCGCTGCTGGCGCGCGCGACCGCGGCGCAGTTGTGGCGGCTGTCGTCGATCGCCCGCGAAGCCACGGTCGCGGCCGGAGCCGAGGCACTGCCCAAGGGCAGCGACGCCTCGATCCTGATCGTGTTATCGGGCTCGCTGAATATTCAGGGGCCGGCGGGCCCGCAGACCGCCGACACCGGTGATGTGATCGGGATCTACGAAACACTGGCCGGGTCGGCGATGGGCGCCACGGTCACCGCCATTACGGAGGCGCGCCTGCTCCGCATCGATCGCGGCGGGCTGTTCGAGCTGCTCGCCGATCACACCGATCTGCTTCAAGGCATCTTCTCGATGCTGCTGCGGCGTTCCGGCAAGACAATCTCGAACACCGTCTCGACGCCCTGACGGCTGCTGACGGCGACGGTGCCGCCGTGACGCTCGACGATCGCCTTGACGATCGACAGTCCCAGCCCCGATCCGCCCGATTGCAGCCGTGATTGATCGGCCTTGTAGAACCGATCGAACACGTGCGGCAGGTGCTCCGGCGCGATGCCGACACCGCTGTCGCCGACGGTCAGCTTGATGCGGCCGTCCTCCCGGCTGGCGCCAAGCCGGACCGTGCCGCCGGGCGGCGTGTGCCGCAGCGCATTCGCCGCGAGGTTCTGCACCGCCTGCTCGAGCCGCATTGAATCGCCCACCATCCGAATGTCATCGTCGTGCAGGTCGATCGCGATGGTGACGCCCTTGTCCTCCGCCGCCTTGGCGTGGCGCTCGGAGACGCGCTCGAAAATTTCGTCGACGTCGACGTTTTCCTGCGCGAGCGAAATGCCGCCGGCCTCGAAGCGCGCGAGGTCGAGCAGATCCTTCACGAGGCGCTCGATCCGCTCGCCTTCTTCCTGGATCACCTTGACGGCGCGCTGTCCTTCTTTCGTCGCCGGCACGAACTGCGGCAGCGCCAGCGTTTCGGCGTAGCCGCGAATCGCGGTCAGCGGCGTCATCAATTCGTGCGACACGTCGGCGAGCAGCTGACGGCGGGCGCGATCGGCTTCGACGAGCTGGGCCTGGCGCGCGGCAAGATCGGTAGCCATGCGGTTGAAAGCGTCGGCGACCGCCGCGACCTCATCGCCGCCGATCGCCGGGGCGCGGGCGGTGAGGTCGCCCTCACCGAATCGATTGGCGGCGTCTTCGAGAGCGCGCAGCCGCGCCTGCGCCGGCCTGAAGATCACGAGCGCGGCGACCGCGGTGCCCGCGATCAGCAACAGGATGACGCCGAGCGCGAGCGGCGTGCCGAGCGTGTCCGCGACCCGGCGCAGCCCCGTCAGCGGCGGCACCCACACCATGGCGACCACGGCATCGTTCTGTTGAATCGGCGCCATCACCGGGCCGCGTCGAGGCTGGCCGAACGGCATTCGTGGCCGGCTGCCTTCGGGCGGAGGGCCGTCAACGCCATCGGGCGGACCGCGTCGATCGTCCGGGCCGCCGCGGCCAGGTCCGCCTGGACCGCCACCGCGGCGGCGGAACGGTCCGGGGAATCGCATGCCTCGCGGCACTTCCGTGCCTTCGGGCGCGACGGCGGATCCATCCGGGAAAATGATCGCCGCCGGCCGATGCAGCTCTTTGACGCGGCGCTCGGCATACGCGCGGAGATCGAGCTGGGCCTCGCGCGCGAGCGCGGCTTCGAATTCGGACGCGACCAGCTCGGCGAAGTCACGGCCCATGCGCTCGGGCATGCCGCCTTCGGTTTCGCCGGCCACCCAGATGAACAGGCCGACCTGCAGGGTCAGGGTGATCGCGAGGAACAGAATGAAACCGAAACCGATGCGCCAGTACAGGCTGCGCGCAAATGAGCGTTTGCCAGCTCCCGGTTCCCGGCTCCCGGTTGCCGGTTTGTTAGACATCCGCAGCCTTATACCCGCTGCCCCACACCGTCACGATGATCCCTGGGTTCGCGGGATCCTTCTCGATGCGGCGGCGCAATCGCTTGACGAGCGAATCAACGCTGCGCTCGGTGACGTAGGTGTGATCGAGCCAGACGCGCGTCAGCAGCACTTCGCGGCTGAACACGATCCCCGGGTGCGACGCGAGCACGAAGAGCAACCGGAATTCCTGCGCCGTCAGATCGATGTCTTGACCGTTGACGCGGACACGACGACGCGCGGGATCGATGTGGAGGCCGTGGATTTCGAGCGGCCGCTGACCCGCGGCCGCGGCGTCGGCTTCGGCCTGCAGCTGCGATCGCCGTGGCCGCCGCAGCAACGCGCGCGCCCGCGCCACCAGCTCGCGAATGCCGAACGGCTTGGCCAGGTAATCATCGGCGCCGCTTTCGAGTCCGAGGACCTTGTCGCTCTCCTCGCGACGCGCGGTCAGCATCAGGATCGGCACATCCTGGTTCGGTCCGTCGCGCCGCACGGCGCGGCAGATCGAGATGCCGTCAACGCCCGGCAGCATCAGATCGAGGATGATCAAATCGAACGGCTGCGAGTTGGCGCGCGCCAGCGCGTCCTGGCCGTCGCCGACCGCCTCGATCTCGAGACCCTCGAGACCAAGGTGGAGCTGGATCAGCTCGCGGATGTGCGCTTCATCTTCGACGACGAGCACCCGGGACACGAAGGTAGTCTTCCATATTTTGCCTACCCGGCCCTCCGGGCCGGGCGTTGCCACGGATTTATCACACCGCGGCCACGGACCTGACACGACAATCCCGTCCAATCAAATAACGAGGCTCCGCCGCGCACAACCTTGCGGCTTTGCCTCGATAGGCAGCGTCTCTTGGCCCGGCCTCCGGCCGGGCGATTATGGCGATTACAGGAGCAGCTTCATGACGACACGATTCACGACTTCTCTCGCTGCCGCGGTGGCGGCAGTCACCATGGCAACAGCGGCGCCGATGTTGATCGCGGACACCTCCGCCAAGGCTTCGGTGTCCGGGCAGGATCAGCCGCAACGGCGCCAGGGACCTGGCATCCACCTTCGCGAAGGCTTCGGCGGACAGGTCGGCGGTCCCGGTGGGCCGGGCGGCGGGCCGGGGATGCGTCGCGGTGGACCGCTCGGCTTCGGCCCCGGCTTCCGTGAGCTCGACCTGTCCGACGATCAGAAGGCGCAGCTCAAGGCGATCGCCGATTCACACCGTGCCGAGTTCGAGGCGGCGCGCCAGAAGATCGGCACCGCTCGCGAGTCGATGCGCGCGCTCGTCGACGGCGACGCGATCAACGAAGGCGCGATTCGCGCGAAGAGCGCGGAGATCGCCGCGGCGGAAGCGGACCTGATGATTCTCAACGCGAAGGTGCGGCTGGAATCGATGCAGGTGCTGACGTCGGAACAGCTCGCGAAGCTGAAGGAAGCGCGGACGACGCGCGAAGGCAGACCGCGCAAGCGCGGTCAGTGATCGGGGATCAGGGATCAGGGATCAGGGCGCAATTCTTGCACCGTTGCGAGGGTCGGCACAGGGCAGTTTCAGCCACGACCGGCAGCAAGTCCTCGGCTTTCTCACGAGAATTCCCTCGGCCCGCGGACTGCACTGCAGGACCGCATGGGTATCGAATCGCACGAGCATCTTGTCGTCTGGCAACGCGCCATGCGGTTCTGGTTCAGCCGCTGATCTTGCGATTGCCGCCGTGTGAGAAGTACGCACTCGCGTCGCAACTCAGGCGCTCCACCACGTCAATTCCGTTCAATATCGCGGAAGGCTGGGCGCGGCCGACTCGCGCCTACATCAACCACCTCGGCATCGCTCTTGGCTCAGAAGCGGAACTGAAGACCCAGCTGAAAGTGGCCGTGATGAAACAATATGCGACCCAGGACGAGGTCGCGCCGATGCTATCGATGGCGAGCGAAATCGGTCGAATGCTTCACGGGCTGATCAAAAGCCTGCGCCGACGTCTAAAGGGACGAGCCTCTATCCCTGACCCTGACCCTGACCCTGACCCTGATCCCTGATCCCTGATCCCTGTTATCGGCCGACCAGAATCAAGATCCCGGCGAGCAACGCGAGCACCGCCATCACCGGGCCCGGCAAGGCGAAGGCCACCAGGCCGGTGAGCCCATAGAGAATCAGCCAGACCGCCAGCAACAGCAATCCCACGTTTTTCTGCACATTTACCGCCATGCCGTCCTCCTTGTGAACCGCGTGAATCGACTGACGCTAGCCGCCGGAACGCGCCCGGTAAGCGAGATACGCAACGATGATGACGATGACGAGCAGCGCGAGACGGGCGCCGCCCATCAGGCGCGTGCGCGCGACGTGGCGCGTGCCCCTGGGCTTGATGCCGGTCACGGCGGCGACCGCGACGATCAGGACGACCACTCCGAGCCAGCCAAGCCACGTCATACCGGGCAGCATATACGCTCGAGACGACCGCGGACTGTGCAGAAAGAGTCACTGTCGCGTTTGGGCCCGCAACAGCCGCAGCCCGTTCAGCGTCACCGCGACCGTGGCGCCGGTGTCGGCGACCACGGCCAGCCACAGCGGGGCGCCGCCCAGCACGGCCGATATCAGGAACGCGAGCTTGGTCGCCAGCGCGAGGAAGACGTTCTGCCTGATCACCCGCATCGCGCGCCTCGAGTGGCTGACGAGGAATTGAATGTCTTCGTCGTGATCGCAGGTCAGCATCACGTCTACTCGCTCCAGCGGCTTCGGGCTGGTGCGGCACTGCACGGCGACGCCGGCTTCGCGCACCGCCTGCAGCGTCGGCGATTTCGCGGTGGCGACGCGCTCGAGCGGCCCGCCGCCCTTGAACAGCACACCCCGGCGAGCGGCGGAGGTCAGCGCCGCGACGACGGTGACGGGCGTCGAGATCACGAGCGCGCACGGGCACGCCAGCACGAGGAAGATCAGACCACGATAAAACCACACGCCCCACTGGCCATCAATCAGCGGCGGCACCACTACCACCGCCACGGCGGCGAACGTCACGACCGGCGTGTAGATCGCCGCGAACTTTTCGATCCACCGCTCGACCGGCGCCGATTCGTGTCCGCCGTCATCGCCCCACCCGGGCTCGTGCCCGACGAGCGTGCTCACCGCCTGGCGGGCGCGCTCGATGCTCCATGCTTCCATCAGGTGGGCGATCGCGAACAGGAACGCGACGGCGGCCGCTTCCGCCCATTGCCCGATCGCCGCCGCGCCGGCGGCCGACAGGCAGACGAGCACGTGCATGTCGAGGCGGCCGAAGCGCAGCGACGTGATGGCGCGCGGAATCATCGGCCACAATCCGGTGAACGCGGCCGCGCCATAGGCGAGTGCCGCATAGGGATGATGGGAGTGGCCGGGATCGTCGGCGTGGCCGAAGATCGCCTCGGTCCAGCTGTCGGAATAGGCGCCGTCGATGACCCATCCGATCACGAAGACCACGCCGCTGACCAGCGTCCACCAGCGCGCGTGGTCGTGATGATGATCGTGGGCGTGATGATCGTCGCCGACGTGATCGCCGGCCTGGTGTGAGTGGGCGGCGAGGCCGGTGGCCGCGACCGCGGCGAGGATCGCCTCGCTGGTGATGCGTTCGGGGCTGAACCTGACGTCGACGCGGCGGCCGACCAGATCGAAACTGAGGGACTCGATGCCCGGCTTGGCGAGCGCGTGACGGATCAGCGCCGCTTCATCGGCGCAATCCATGCCCGCTACATGTAGCCGGATCTCAGAGCTGCTGGACTGCGGCAAGTACTTCCTCGGCGTGCCCATCGACCTTGACGCCGTCCCAGCGCTTCACGACCTTGCCGCCAGGGCCAATCAAATAGGTCGTGCGCGCCACGCCCATGTATTTCTTGCCGTACATCGACTTCTCCTGCCACACGCCGTACTTCTCCATCACCGCGTGGTCTTCATCGGCGAGGAGCGGGAACTTCAGGCCGTACTTGTCCGCGAACTTCGCCTTGCTGGCGGCGTTGAGCACGCTCATGCCCAGCACCGCCGCCTTGCTCTTCTTGAACTTCGGCAGGTGGTCCTGGAACGCGCAGGATTCTTTCGTGCAGCCAGGCGTGTCGTCCTTCGGGTAGAAGTAGAGGACGACGGGCTGGCCGTCGTAGTCGGCCAGCGAATGCGTCTTGCCTGCTTGATCCGGCAGCGAAAACGCCGGCGCTTTCTTTCCGGGTTCAATCATTGTTGTATTCCGCAGGCGGGACTACAGTCCCGCCTCTAGGATTATTGTGCCGTCGTCGATGAGCCGCGGGTGAATGCAACGGCCGTGTGCGAGCGACGCGGCTCGGCGCCGCCTTCGACCTTGCGCGCGGCCATGTCAATCGTGATCGCCGCCGCGTATCCGTAGCGAACCTCGCCCTTGCGGCCGATCTTCTGGAACTTGTGGCCGCGATCGATCAGGTTCGTCAGCAGCCCGCGCCGGAAACGATCCTCAATCTCGACGCGCTCGCCGTTCTCGAGCGGATCGGCGGGATCGCGCCCGGGCAGGAATCGCGGCGCCTCGATGGCCGCCTGCGCACCGAGCTTGCCGTCGATCACGCCGGTAATGATGTTGTAGACCGTCAGCGGAATCCACGCGTTGCCGGCGCAGCCGACCGCGAGCTTCGGCACTTCCTCACCGGAGGCCGTCTTCTCGAACACCAGCGTCGGCACCGCGGACGTCGACGATCGTGTCAACGGCAGTAGGCTCCCGTAGGCGCCCGCGGTCAGGCGATTCGAGCGCAGGTGATTGTTGTAGAGGAACCCAAGCCCCTTCGACACGTAGAAGGTGCCGCCCCACGTGCTCAGCGTCTGCGTCACCGCGATCATGTTGCCGTCGGCATCCGCGACGGCGAACGACGTGGTACCGGTGCTGATGCGCGGCGCCGGCGCCGTAGGCGTGGTCGGCGCGTCATCCGGGGGCGTCCGCTCGTATCGTAATGCCTTCTTCGCATCGATCTTCGCGAACAGTTTCTTCGCATGCTCGTCGGTGAGGTGCTCCTCGAATTCGACGGGCCAGCGTTCCGGATCGGCGACGCGGCGAAGCGGATCGCGCACCTTCCAGGATTCGATGAGGTAGTGGAGGTAGTCGGGATCCGACGAGGCGCGCGCCCCCGGCTTCGGCTGGAAGTTCTCGAGCACGTGCAGCGATTCGAACAACTGGATGCCGGTCGACAGCGGCGGGCCGCCCGCATAGAGCGTGTGGCCGCGATAGTGCCCGGCCACCGGCGCGCGCTCGATGGCGCGATACTGCGCGAGGTCGGCGAACGTCAGAATGCCGCCGTTCTCTGCCATGTCGGCGGCGATCTGTTTCGCGATCTCGCCCTTGTAGAACGCGTCGGCGCCGCCCTTCTGGATCGCGCGCAGCGTCGTCGCGTAGTCCTTGTTGAAGAAGCGATCACCCGGACGCGGCACCTTGCCGTCCGGCAGGTAGATCTTTTTCGCCTCGGGCCACTTGTCGAGGAAGCGGCGGCCTTCGGCGATGCTGGACGGCAGCCCCTCGTCGAGAATGAACCCCTCGTCCGCGAGCGCGATCGCCGGGGCGACGAGATCTTCCCACTTCACCTTGCCGCTACCGTAGGTGCGATAGAGGTAGTCGAGGCCGGCGACGACGCCGGGAATGTTCGCGGCCGCGGGACCGTCGGCGACAATGCGGCCGTCCTGCATGATCAGCGGGTTGTCCGGCGTCGCCTTGATCGGCGTCATGTCCTTGTATTCGATCGTCGTCGGCTTCTTCATCCCCTTCAGGAAGAGGACCGCCGAACCGTCGCCGCCAATGCCGGAGGCTTCAGGCTCGACGACGCCGAGCGCGAACGACACGGCGATCATCGCGTCGACGACGTTGCCGCCTTTTTCGAAGGCGAGGCGGCCGGCTTCCGAGGCGAGCGGATGCCCGGAGACGACCACGGCGCCGTTCGACGTCACGACGGGCCTGATCAGCGGCTGGGCCGCGACCATTTCATCGATCACCGTTTCGAGAGCCTCTTCGTTCTTCGCGCCGGTCGCGCGGGGACGGAACTGCTCGCGCGCGCCGGCCCACTCCGCGCTCGCGGATCCCGACGAGTAATAGAGCGACTGCAACGTCGACCACACGCGATCGAACACCGCGGTGAAGAGGGCCGGTGACGCCGCAATCTCGGCGGGCACCATGCCGCCGTCTTCGTGCACCGGCAGCGGCGCGGGCAGGCGCCACAACTGGAATGCGGCGTTCAGCGAAAACAGCGGTGGCGCTTCCGTTTCATTGCGGAGCGGGTTGCCGTTATACACAGGCTCCGGATCCGGCAGGCCGGTGACCAGCAGCGTCTTGCCATCGGGCGACCACGCCGGCGCGCCGCCACGGCGCGACACCAGCTGCGGCGGTGCGGCCGGCTTGGCGCGCGCGATCGGATCTTCGGCCGGCTCCGGGCGCGGCGGCTCCGCCGTCGCCACCCATACGGATCCGATGCCTTCACGCACCGCGTAGAACGCGACGCGCGAATTGTCGGGCGCCCAGGATGGATACGCTTCATGGCCGCGCGCGCGCGTG
>JAYWEJ010000071.1:0-12774 GCA_043779345.1 Acidimicrobiia bacterium
GCCGCTGAAAATGGCGGTGTTGGCGCCGATGCCCAGGGCGAGCGTCAGCACGGCCGCTGCCGTCATGCCAGGATTGGCGAAGAGCGACCGCAGGCTGTATCGCAGGTCGTTCACGCGCGGATGAGGGTAGCATGGGGCCTGCGAAAGGAGTCCCGATGCTGCGAGGATCGTCGATTGCCGTTTTGGTGTTGGCGCTGCAGTGGCCCGCGATCCCGTCGCACGCGCAGACCAAACCGGCGCCATGGAGCGCGCCACGCACGGCCGGCGGCCAGCCGGATCTTCAGGGCATCTGGACCAATGCCACGCTCACCCCGCTCGAGCGGCCGGCGTCGATGAAGGACAAGGCCTTCCTCACCGAAGAAGAAGCGGCGGCGATCGAAAAGCGCACCGCCGAGAATCGGGCCGCGACGGACAAGATGGGTCCGCTCGCATCCGGAAGTTACAACCGCGCGTGGTACGACGATGGCACCAGGGTGCTGGCGACGAGACAGACCTCGCTCGTCGTCGATCCCGGCGATGGGCGCGTTCCCGTCAAGCCGTCAGCAGAGGCGAGGCGTGACGATTACGCGGCGCGCAACAGCGACAGCTACGAGTTCATGAGCCCGTGGGATCGCTGCATCACGCG
This sequence comes from Acidimicrobiia bacterium, assembly GCA_043779345.1. Lineage (GTDB taxonomy): Bacteria > Acidobacteriota > Vicinamibacteria > Vicinamibacterales > UBA2999 > 12-FULL-67-14b. The sequence goes on from JAYWEJ010000071.1 coordinate 626, forward strand.
CGGCATTCCGGGCTCGATGTTTCCGGCCGGCTACAACAACGCGTACCAGATCATCCAGACGCCGGGATACGTGACCATCCATTACGAGATGATTCACGACGCGCGCATCATCCCGCTCGACAACCGCCCGCGATCCGCGCGCATGCAGACGTGGATGGGCGAACCACGCGGCCGCTGGGACGGCGACACCCTCGTCGTCGAGACCATGAACTACCACGACAAGGGGTGGATCACGACCAGCGCGGCGAGCGGCCGCATCAAGGGTATTCCGCACAGCGACCAGCTGCACGTGATCGAACGCTTCAGGCGAGTCTCGAAGGACGTGATCAACTATTCGGCGACGATCACGGATCCCGCGATGTATGCGCGGCCGTGGACGATCGCGTTTCCGCTCTCGGCCGATCCGGACTATCGCATCTACGAGTACGCGTGCCACGAAGGCAACTACGCGATCGAGAACATCCTGAGGGGCGCGCGAGCGCTCGACAAGGCCGCGACGAAATCACCGAAGTGAGGCCGGGCCGGGCAGCGAGGACGCGGCCCCATGCGGGCCGGAGTATACTGCGTCCGCCTTCGTCCGCCTTCGCGGGCTTCGCCCGCTTCGGCGAGACAGGCTCCGCTAGACCGGCTCTGTTACTGGGAGGCACACATGAATCGCGGCAGGATTCTCACGGCGCTCATCGCTACCGGGATCGCAATCACGATGGCGAGCGCGGCGGCGCAGCAAAGCAACTTCATGGGCGGCACGCCCGCGCAGCTCGACGCGAAAGCGGTCCGGACGCTGCGATTGAAGTTCCCGGCCGGCAGCCGCTCGAACTGGCATAGCCATTCTCATGGCCAGCTCCTGATGCTCGAAGAAGGGCTGGGCCGCACCCAGGACCGCAACGGTCCGCTGCTCGAAATGTTGCCTGGTGTGCCGCGTTACACCAAGGCCGGCGTCGAACACTGGCATGGCGCCGCGCCCGACCAGGACTCGGTCCAGCTCACGATCTACGAAGGCGAAGTGCAGTGGCTCGAGCCGGTCACGGACGCCGTCTACAAAGCGGCGCCCAGAAAGTAAGTCCTGCATATCAGTTCGGGCGCACGTGACATAGGATCGTTCGTGTGCCCGGCCTGAACCCCAAACGCGTGACGCTCGACAATGGCGTCACGGTGATCGCGAAATCCAACCACACCACACCGGCCCTGAGCATCCTGGTCGGGGTGCGCAACGGCGCCTACTCGGATCCGCCGGAGCGCGAGGGCACGGCGGCGTTGTGCGCCCGCGTGCTGGATCGCGGCACCGTGACGAATTCGGCGGACGCCATTGCCGACGACCTCGACGGGCGCGGCGCGTCGCTGTCGGTGGCCGCCGGCCGCCACCAGATGGCAATTGCGGCGACGTGCCTGTCCGATGATTTTTCCGCGGTGCTGACGCTCGCGGCCGACATCGCTCGGCACCCGAGGTTTGCCGACGGCGAAATCGAGACGCGGCGCGACAACCTGATCACGTCGATCCGGCAGGAGGAAGACAACCCGGCGGCGATGGCCGGCGACGCGTTCGCGAAGGCGCTTTACGGCACGCACCCGTACGGGCGCAAGGTGCGCGGCACCATCGCGGGCATCGAAACGATTCGCCGGCAGGATCTCGTCCGCTTCCACCAGAAGGGATTCGATCCATCCGCGATCAGCGTGATCGTGGTCGGCGACGTCGAGGAAGACGCCGCGATCGCGGCGGTCTCGAAGTTGTTCGGCGACTGGTCCCCCGCGAAGAAGGCGCCCGCCTCCGCCGCGGGCCCGGCGAGGCAGGCGGTCGTGGTACCGGATGCCGCCGTCAATTCCCAGCGACAACTGGTCGCGGTGCCGATGATGAACAAGTCGCAGGCGGACGTGGTCTACGGCTTCGTCGGCATTCGCCGATCCGATCCCGACTACACCGCGTATTCAGTGATGAACAACGCGCTCGGGCAATACGCGATTGGCGGAAGGCTCGGCGACAGCATTCGCGAGCGGCAGGGGATGGCGTACTACGTGTTCAGCGCGCTCGATGCGACTTTCGGGCAGGGCCCCTTCTCGATCCGCGCCGGCGTGTCCGCGGCGAACGTCGAAAAGACCATCGCGTCGATCGACGCGGAGCTCACGGCGATTCTCGACAAGGGCTTCACGGCGCAGGAGATCGACGAGTCGAAGAGCTACATGATTGGCGCGATTCCGCGGCAGCTCGAGACCAACGCCGCGATCGCAGCCTTCCTGCTGACCGTCGACACCTTCAATCTTGGCATGGACTACGACGAGCGTCTGCCGGGGTTGATTGGCGCGATCACGAAGGAGTCGGCCGAAGCCGCGGCGAAGAAGCTCCTCGATCCGTCGCGCGCGACGATTGCGGTCGCCGGTCCGTGGAACCCGTCAGTGCCTGCCGCTGCGCCCGCGCCTCCACCTCCACCTCCACCCTCGCCGCCGTCTCCGCCCGCTGTAGATCTGGCAAACTCCGACGAGACAGGCTTTTCAGGCTCTTGATCCGCGCGGTTTTTTTCGACGTCGATTTCACGCTGATCTATCCCGGCCCGACGTTCCAGGCCGAGGGCTACCGGCGCGCCTGCGCCGCGCGCGGGATTGACGTCGATCCCGCGAAGTTCGACGAGGCGACGGCGGCGTCGTCGTTCATCCTGGACGACGTCGAGGAGCAGATCTACAAGCACGACATCTTCATCCACTACACCGCGTCGATCATCGAGAAGATGGGCGGCCGCGGCGCCGGCGTCGTCCAGGTCGCCAGCGAGATGTACGATCAGTGGTCGGTGAACCATCATTTCGAGATGTATGACGATGTGGCGCCGGTGCTCGAGACCTTGCAGAAGCAGGGCACCATCGTCGGCGTGATCTCGAATTCGCACCGCAGCCTCGACGCGTTTCGCGAGCACTTCTCGCTGGCCAACATCATTACCGTGTCGGTGTCGGGCGCGGAGCACGGCTACATGAAGCCGCACCGCAGCATTTTCGACACCGCGCTCGAGCGCGCGAAGGTCACGGCGGCCGAGACGATGATGGTCGGCGACAGCTTCAGGCACGACATCGAAGGGGCGCTGAACGCCGGATGGCACGCGGTGCTGCTGCGGCGCTCGGGCGAAGTACCATACCGGCTGCCGGATGACCTGCCTGTGATTAGGACCTTGCCGGAACTGCTGCCGTTACTTGCATGAGCGACATCCAGATTCGAGATCTCACCTCGATCGACGAGTTCCGGCAGGTGGTCGGCCTCGAAAAGGCGATCTGGGGCTACACCGACGAAGGCGATCTCGTCACGGTGCCCGTCTTCATCTTCACCGTGCATCGCGGCGCCACACTGATTGGCGCGTTTGACCCTGCGACTCCGCTGGCTCCGAGCGCAGGCTCGGACCCCGCGTCGCTCAGGGCAGGCACCGGCGGAAAGATGGTCGGCTTCGCGTACGCGGTCGTCGGCATGAAGAGCGGCAAGCCGATGATGTGGTCGCACATGGCGGGCGTGTTGCCGGAATTCCGCGGCGGCCTCGGCTTCCGCCTCAAGCTCGCGCAGCGCGACCGCGCGCTCGCGCAAGGCTACGACCTGATCGAATGGACATTCGATCCGCTGCAGGCGATGAACGCGCATTTCAATTTCGCAAAGCTCGGCGGCGTCGTCGAGGAGTACGCGCCGAACTTCTACGGCGAGTCGACGAGCGCCCTGCATCGCGGCACGCCGACCGATCGCGTCGTCCTGAGCTGGAAGATCACCGAGCCGCACGTCGTCCGCCGCATCGAGCAATCGTCACCGGCGCTCCGCATCAAGTCGCACGAGGTGACGGAGGCGCCGATCGTCAATGCCACCGTCGTGGAAGGCGAGTGGCGCAAGACCAGGAAGATCGATCTGACGATCAAGGAACGGCGGTTGTGGATCGAGATCCCGACGGGGTTCACCGAGATGCAACAACGCGCGCCGGACCGCGCGCTGGCGTGGCGCATGGACGTGCGCCAGATGTTCGACGAGTACCTGGCGAAGGGCTATCGCGCCGTGGATTTCGTGCTGCAGCGCGAAGCCGGATTCGGAAGATATCTGTTAGCGAAGGAATAATCAGCCGGGAGGCCAGGTCATGACACGCCCACCGAGCACGTGCAGGTGGATGTGAAACACCGTTTGACCGGCTTGCGCGTTGCAGTTGAAGACGGTGCGGAAGCCGGGACCATCGTGCCCGCGATCCTTCGCGACCTGTGCCGCCGTCCGCACCATCGCCCCGACCAGATCATCTTCTGCGGACGTGAGATCGTTCAACGTCACGACGTGTTGTTTCGGAACCACCAGCACGTGCATCGGCGCCTGCGGGTTGATGTCGTTGAACACGATCATCCGATCGTCCTCGTAGACTTTCGACGCCGGGATCTCGCCCGCGATGATCTTGCAGAACAGGCAGGACGTCATACGATCTTCCGCTCGATGATGGCGACGCGCGGGATGTTTTGCAGGTCGTTACTGATCGAGGCGAGGCGCAGCGCCGGGAAGCTCGCGACCAGATCGACGACGGCATCGGCCTGGTCATGGCCGATTTCCAGCAGCAGCGTGCCACCGGGGGCGAGGCAGACGGTCGAGAGGTCGACGATCTGGCGGATGTCGCGGAAGCCGTCTTCGCCGGCGACCAGCGCCAGTGCGGGCTCGTACTCGCGCACTTCGGGCGCGAGGTTCTGGTATTCCCGCTCGGTCACGTAGGGGGGATTTGCGAGGATGAAGTCGAACTTGTCCGTCGAGCCCGTCAGATACGCGGCCTCGCGGAACGCGATGCGATCGGCCACGCCGTATCGGCCCGCGTTCTGGTGCGCGATGCTGAGCGCATCCTCCGAAACATCCGTTGCGACCACTGCCACGTAATCGCGCTCGGCGGCGACGGTGACGGCAATGCAGCCGCTGCCGGTGCCGATGTCGGCGACGCGGCGAGGCCGGTTGGGCGCGTCGGCCGGCAGCCGCGCCAGGAACTCCTCGACGATCAGCTCGGTTTCGGGCCGCGGGATCAGCACCGCCGGCGTGACCAGGAAGTCGCGGCTCCAGAATTCCTGCATGCCGCGGATGTAGGCGACCGGCTCGCGGCGCGCCCGCCGCTCGATCAGCTGATCGAGGCGCTCGCAGAACGTCGCATCGGCCTGATCGTTCTCGCGCGTATACACCATCGCGCGATCCCAGCCGAGCACGTGGCGGGCCAGCAGGTTGGCGTCGCGGCCGGCTTCGCCGCTGTCGATCCCGGCCGCCACCAGCCGCGCCCTGGACGCGTTGATCTTTTCGCGGATGTTCACTTGGTCTCCGTGACTTCGCGAAGTTTCTCCGCTGTGTAGTAAGTCGTCAAGGCGCCAATTATTTCGTCAAGACTGCCGTCCAGCACGGTCTGCAGCTGGTGGGTCGTAAAGTTTATCCGGTGATCGGTGACGCGGCTCTGCGGAAAATTGTAGGTCCGGATCTTTTCCGACCGATCGCCGGTGCCGACCTGGCCCTTCCGCTCCTTGGCGATGGCGTCGTTCTGCTTCTGCAACTCGGCTTCATACAGCCGCGACCGCAGCACCTTCATCGCCTTGGCCTTGTTCTTGACCTGCGACTTCTCGTCCTGCTGCGACACCACGATGCCGGTGGGGATGTGGGTGATGCGAACCGCCGAATAGGTGGTGTTGACGCTCTGGCCGCCGGGACCGCTCGAGCAGCAACAATCGATGCGGATGTCCTTGTCCTGGATCTGGATGTCGATCTCGTCCGCTTCGGGCAGGACGGCGACGGTGGCCGCGGAGGTGTGGATGCGGCCGCTGGCCTCGGTGGCCGGCACGCGCTGCACGCGGTGCACGCCGCTCTCGTATTTCAGCCGGCTGTAGGCGCCGCGCCCCTCGATGCTGACGACGACGTCCTTGATGCCGCCGTGGCCGGCTTCGCTCAGCGACATCAGCTCGATCTTCCAGCGCTGGCGCTCGGCGTAGCGCGTGTAGCAGCGATAGAGATCGCCGGCAAACAGCGCCGCTTCCTCGCCGCCGGTGCCGGCCCTGATTTCGAGCATGACGTTGCGCTCGTCGTTCGGATCCTTCGGCACGAGCAGGAACTTGAGCTGGTCGGAGAGCCGCTCCTTGCGGACGTTGAGGTCGTTGAGCTCCTCGAGCGCGAGGTCGCGCATTTCTGGATCGCCGCCCTTGACGAGCTCCTCGGCGCTCTTGAGCTCGCCCTGGATCGCCCGGTACTCGCGGTATTTCTGTACCAGCGGTTCGATCTCCGCGAGCGCCTTCGCCTGCTTGCGATACTCGTTGGCGTCACTTTGCACCTGGGCGGTGCCGAGCGACGCCATCAGCTCTTCGTACTTCGCCTCCGTTGAGGCGATCTTGTCGAACATGTCAGCCATTAACCACCGGACACCGGCGGCAGGAACGCGATTTCATCGCCCTCCGATACCGCGGCCGTAAATCGTGAATAGTCGGCGTTGACCGCGCACGAAATCGACTTTTCGTACGCCGACAACTCCGGATAGTCGGAGACGAGCGACGACCACACCGCCGCGACATTGGCGCCGGCGGGCGCGTCGCGCGTCAGCTCGCCGGTGCCGGCGATGTCGCGCAGGCGGGCAAACAGGCGAACGGTCACGCGCATGCGATCCGCAGCGCCTCCTCGCGCGCCGCGGCGTTGTCCGGATCGGCGGTCGCGCCCTCGATCCAGACGTCGCCGCCTTCGAAGTACTCGTGTTTCCAGATCGGCACGATCTGCTTGATGCGCTCGATCGCGTAGCGGCTCGCCGCGAACGCATCGGCACGATGCGGCGATGCCGCCGCGATCGCGACGCTGGCCTCGCCAATCGCCATCTTCCCGATGCGGTGATGAATCGCCAGCCGCACCGCCGGCCACTTCTCGAGCGCTTCGGCGACGATCAAATCGAGCCCGCGCAGTGCCAGCGCCTCGTAGCACTCGTACTCGAGATGCAGCACCGTGCGGCCCTTGTTGTGGTCGCGCACCAGGCCGAGAAAAACCGACACGGCCCCAATACCGGTGGTCTCGAGCGCCGCCATGACGGCCTGCTGATCGAGCGGCGCGACGGTGATCAGGGTGGCGGAGGGCACAGTCCTTCAGTATAGAAGGTACCGGGCATTCTTCCGAACGGCGGCCGCCGCACGTATTCTCAATACGGACGACTGCCCAAGCATGGGAGGTCCAGTACCGAAGGGAAACGTATGACGCGCCATGTTGGCCTGATTGTGGTCTTCGCATTGCTCACCGCATCGACCGGGCTCGACGCGCAGCTCGGTGGCCTCCTGAAGAAGAAGGCCGCCGAGGCGCTGAAGAAGAAGCCCGATCCGCCGCCAACCGCGGCGCCGGCACCGGCTCCGGCAGCGGAGACGCCGCCGCCGGCCACGCCACCGGCGGCGCCGGTCAGGACCGCGGCCGCTCCGGCCGCCGAAAAGAAGGCCGCCGTATCGCCGCTCGACGTGAGCGTGTTGCCGGTGCGCCAGTCGGCCATCGAGGTGCTCCGCGGCGACGACGGGCCGCGCGACAATGGCGACTGGAATCAGTTGCCGTCCATTCCTGCCGCCGCCACGGCCGCGGCTTACGCCCTGAGCGATTCGGCGCAGGTCACGCTGGTCGAAACGGTCGGTGCGGCGCTCAAGACTTTCGTGATGTCGGCGGCCTTCCAGGCCGAGCATCAGGCGTCAATCAAAAGCGAACACCAGGCGGTGGACCACGGCCTCAAGGGTGTGGTCGGCTTTGCGGAGGCCCTGAAGAAAAACGATCTCAAGTCGATCGAGGCCATCCAGCTGCGGGAGGTGGTCGCGATGGGCGTGGACCAGGTGCGGACGGTGCCGCCCGAGTTCCTGAAGCAGGCGTTGGCGGATGATCTCTCCGGCTGGAAGAAGCACGCCGCGAACGTGAAGCTGCGCGATCGCGCGAAATACCAGAAGCTCGTGGCCAGGGCCGAAGCGCTCGACGCGCTGCCCGCGAAGGATGAGCGATTCCTCATGGCCTATGCGGTGATCAAGTCGGTCGACAATGAAGGGCCGGACACCGAAGAAGCGGTGTTGGCCATCCACAAGCGCGTCCACGCCGAGAAGGAACAGGCGGCATGGGATAGTCACAACCTCAAGGGACGGCTGAAGCAAAACCTCACGGCCTTCGTAACCATCGCGTCCAAGGTGAACTTCAACGCGCCGACCGTCGAGAAGAGCGGCAAGACGATGTTCGTCAACGCGGCCGACGAGCGACAGGGCGCGATGTGGAAGGCCTGCTTCCGCGCCGGTGAAGCGCCCACGGCGGCGGCGCTCAAGCTGGCGAAAGCGTGGCTGCTGGAGTTGTAGACCTCAAACCGGGCGGCGGACGTTCCAGAAATGGTCGAGGGGGCGGTGGCCCTTTCCGAGCGGGATGCCGTGCCGCATCGCGCCTTCGACATACGCTTTGGCGGCCGGCACCGCGACCTGGAGCGAGGCGCCCCGCGCGAGATGCGCCGCAATCGCTGCCGCAAATGTGCAGCCGGTGCCGTGCGTGTTGGGTCCCTCGATGCGCGGCCCGACCCACTCGTGGAACGCGCCCTTCTCGAGCAGGATGTCGATCACGTCCGGCCCCGCGAGGTGCCCGCCCTTGATCACCACCGCCGCCGGTTTCAGCATCGCGATGCGCCGCGCCGCCTCCTTCATGTCGGCGACCGACGTGATCGACATCTTCGCGAGCACCTCTGCCTCCGGGATGTTCGGCGTGACGACGCGCGCGAGGCGCAGCAGCGTCCAGCGCATCGCGTGCACCGCTTCTTCGTCGAGGAGGTGATCCCCGCTCTTGGCCACCATCACCGGATCGACGACGAGATTGGGCAGCTCGAGTGATTCGACCGCGGCCGCGACCGCTTCGACAATCGTCGAGTTGGCCAGCATGCCGGTCTTGACCGCGTCGCAGCCCAGGTCCGAGACAATCGCTTCGATTTGCGCGGTCACGAAATCATCCGGCACGACGTGCACGCCGGTGACGCCGACGGTGTTTTGGGCGGTTAACGCGGTGATCGCGGAGGTGCCGTAGACGCCGTGCGCGGCGAAGGTCTTCAGATCGGCCTGGATTCCGGCGCCGCCGCCCGAGTCGGACCCTGCGATTGTCAGCGCGGTAGGCATACCCCTCGACTTCGCTCGGGGCAAGCCGGTAAGATTCTCAGCCATGACATCTCGACCTTCTGTGTCGCATGCGTCTACAATTCTCGATCAGGTCAGCATGCGCGCCGCCTCCGCCAACGCGTGGACGGGCGTGCAGATGCTGTCGGTCTTCTTCGTGACTGTGCTGACCGCCGCCGCGGCGCAGCTCAGCTTCCCGCTCCCGTTCACGCCCGTGCCGTTCACGATCCAGCCGATGATCGTGCTGATCGGCGCGGCCGCGCTCGGGTCGCGCCTCGGCGCGCTCGCACAGATCTTTTATCTCATGCTCGGCGTCTCGGGACTGCCGGTGTTTGCATTCTCGCCCGAGCTGCCGCAGGGCGTCGCCCGCCTGATCGGCCCGACCGGCGGCTACCTGATGGCGTACCCGATCGCGGCGTTCGTGACGGGACTGCTCGCGGAGCGCGGGCTCGATCGCCGTTACCTGACGTCCATCCTCGCGATGGGCGCCGGCCTCTCGGTGATCTTCGCCGGCGGCGTGCTGTGGATCGCGCGCGCCGCGGGCATGCCGGCCGCGCTGGCGACGGGCCTCTATCCCTTCATCATCGTCGACGTGGTCAAGGTCGTCGCGGCGGGTCTGGTGCTGCCGACAGCATGGAAATTCCTGAGGCATTGACCCGCCTTCGCGCCAGCGCTTCGGCGAGGCAGGCTATCCTCCTCGCGATTGTTCTCGGCGTTCTCTCAACGTCTCCTCGCGCACAGACGCGGCAACAGGGCGGCCATCCCGGCCGCCTGTTCCCGCCGTCCGATCTCGGACTGCTCGACGCGCCGGATCGCGATCTGTGGCAGAAGCCCGATCAGATCATGGACGCGATGGGGATTGCCGACGCGTCGGTCGTCGCCGACATCGGCGCCGGCAGCGGCTGGTTCACGATCCGGCTGGCGCGCCGCGTCGGCCCGCGCGGCCTCGTCTTCGCCGAAGACGTGCAGAAGGAAATGATCAACGCGATCTCGCGCCGCGTCAGCCGCGAGGGACTCACCAACGTGCGGCCGGTGCTCGGGCTCAAGAACGACCCGCGCCTGCCGCAGCCAGTGGACGCGGTGTTGATCGTCGATGCGTATCACGAGGTCGAGAACCGCGTCGCGATGCTGGCGAGCCTGGCCCGCGCGCTCAAGCCGCAGGGCCGCATCGGCGTCGTCGATTTCAAGCTGGATGGCACCGGCCCGGGGCCGTCACCGGAAGAGCGCGTCAGCCCTGATGTGGTCGTGAAGGATGCCGCAGAGGCCGGACTTCGGCTCATTCGCCAGGAGCCTTTTCTTCAGTACCAGTACTTCTTGATCTTCGGGAAGTAGTTACCAGTTGCCAGTTGCCAGACTACTCGGCGCGTAGCGCCAGCATCGGATCGATGCGCGTCGCCTGGCGGGCCGGCAGCCAGGTCGCGATCAGCGCCACCAGGCCCAATCCCACCGTGACCGCGATGTAGGTCAGCGGATCGAACGGATCGACACCGAACAACAACGACGACAGCAGCCGCATCAGCGCGGCGGCGCCAATCAGGCCGACGACCAGGCCCGCGGCCGCGAGCGTCAACCCGCGGGTCACGAAGATGCGCTGCACCGATTCGCCCTGCGCGCCGAGCGCCATGCGAATGCCGACCTCGCGGCGGCGTTGCGACACGATGTAGGCGATGACGCCGTAGATGCCGACGAGCCCGAGCAGCAGCGTCACCGACGCCGCAATGCCGAGGATCACCAGCACGAACTGGGTTTGCGCCATCGATTCGTTGTAGACCTGCAGCATGGTGCGGACGCGCGCGAGCGGCAAATTCGGGTTGATGCTCCACACCGCCTGTTGCACTTCGCCGAGGAATCCCGGCGACTCCAATCGCGACGAGCGAATGGCGTATGCCAGGGAGCGCTGGACGTAAATGCCTCTTGGATCGGCCTGGTCGCCGTTCAGCATCGGCCAATAGACAATCGTCGGCGACGGCTGCGTCGCGCCGTCCTGGCGTTCGTTGCCGACGACGCCGACGATTTCGTACCAGGGCGACTTCGTCGATCGCCGGATCCGCTTCCCGACTGCCCTCGCGGGCTCGCCCCACCACTCGCGGGCGAGGTTCTCGCTGACGAGCGCGGTCTTCGCCCACGTATGGACGTCGTTCCAGGTCAGCCCTCGACCGGCGATCACCGGATTGCCCATCGTCGAAAAGTAGCCGTCGGCGATGTACTTGTGGCGGCGCAGCGGCGGGATGCCGGTGTCCTGCTCCGGGAAATCCTCCACCCAGACCGGATCGTTGTTGTTATTGCCGCCCATCGTGACCTCGGAAGTCACGCCGACCGATTCGACGCCGCCGATCGCTTCGAGCTTGCGCACGATCTGTTCGTGCGTGCGCGCGGTCTGCGCCGGATCGCTCACGATCGGCGTCGGGATCGAGATGCGAAGCGTCAGGATGCTCTCGGGATTCCGAAAGCCCGGCGGCACGTCGCGGATCGCGATGAAAGTGCGAACCATCAAGCCGGACGCGACCAGCAGGATCGCCGCGAGGGCGACCTGCGCGACCACGAGCGTGTTGCGCGCGCGATGACGCTCGCGGCCTTCGCTCGAACCGCGGGAGCTGTCCTTCAGCGCCGACGCCATCTGCGGCCGCGCGTACTTGAGAACCGGGATCGCGCCGAACAGCAATCCGGCAGCGAGCGAAATGCCGAGGGTGAAGAGCAGGACGATCGGGTCGAGCGTGACCTCGCTGAGACGGGGCAGCTGCGTCGGCTGCAGATAGAGCAGCAGCTGGATGCCGCCGTAGGCGAGCGCGATGCCCAGCACGCCGCCCATCAACGAGACCAACAGCGATTCCGACATCAGCTGCCACGCGACGCGGCGCGCTTCGGCGCCGAGGGCGAGCCGGATCGCCAGCTCCTGCTGGCGCGCCTCGGCGCGCACCAGGAACAGGTTCGCGACGTTGGCGCACGCCACCAGCAGCACGAGACCGACGCTGCCGAGCAGGATCCACAGCATGTTGCCGATATCGCCGACGACATCGACGTCGAGCGGGCGCACCAGCGGCGCGAAGCGCGCATCATCGAAC
>JAYWEJ010000072.1:0-5347 GCA_043779345.1 Acidimicrobiia bacterium
CGAATCGCCCGATGCCTACATCACGCCGGCGTGGATCGAAGCGAACGGCCGCGCGGAATTGATCATCACCGGCGGCGACGTCGTCTCCGGCCACGATCCCGCTACTGGCAAGGAATACTGGCGCGCCGACGTGCTCAATCCGCAACGCAACGGCGCGTATCGCATCGTCGCGTCGCCGACCATCGTCAACAACCTGATCATCGCGCCGACGCGCGTCAACCCGTTGGTGGCGATGAAGCCGGGCGGCAGTGGGGACGTCGCGAAGACGCACGTTGTCTGGACGTTCTCGCAGGGACCCGACGTGCCGACGCCGGTCAGCGACGGGAAGCTCCTGTATGTCGTGCGGGACAACGGCATCGTGCACGCGCTCGACGTCAATACCGGCGAGATCGTCTACGGTCCGGTGCGCCTGCCGTCGGGCACCTACAGCGCCTCGCCGATCCTGGCCGACGGCAAGATCTACGTGACGACGGAAGAAGAGGGATTGACGACGGTGTTCCGCGCCGGTCCGAAGTTCGAGATCATCTCGTCGAACCGGCTGCTCAACGACTGCGCGCCGTACTGCTTCAGCACGGTCGCGGTCTCGGAAGGCCAGCTCTTCATGCGCACGTCGTCGTTCCTGTGGGCGATCGGCGAGCGTCGGAAGAAATAACGTAGCCCGATGGCCTGATGGCCCGCTAGAAGCTCCACACGATCAGCTTATCGACGTCCTTCACCACGATGTTCCGGCCGGCGAATGCGGGGTGCGCCCACATCGCCGAGTCGGCCACCGTATACCGCTTCACTTCCTCGAAGGCGCTCGCGCTCGCCCTGGCGACGATCAGCTCGCTGTTGGTGGTCGCGAGAAGCAGGAAATCGCCGGCGCGAACGATCGACGCGTTTTCCGCCTCGCGGCCCTTGCCGACCCACAGTGTCTTACCGGTTTTGACATCGATCGCGAAGAACTGCCCGCGGTTCTTGTTTGACAGCCCGAAGATCGTCGAGCCGCTCGCGGCGGGCGAGCTCATGTACATCGACACCTGATCGTTGCGCCAGCGCGGTGTCGCCGACCATCCCTTGCCGAGACCCGCGGTGATCCAGTACGCGGTGGTCGGGTTCTCCAGGCCGGCGGAGATCACCACGTCGTTCACGACCAGCGGCGTGACGGAATTCTGTTCGTACGGCGTCTTGATGGGCACTTGCCAGAGCAACTGTCCGTCGGCGGCGGCCACGCCCACCAGCCTGGTCTGCGACTGCGTGATGATCTGGGGCATGCCGCCGCTATTCATGATGATCGGCGACGAGTAACCGGGACCGTCGCCGGTCCAGCGCCACCTCACGGTGCCGGTCGCCGCGTCCATTGCCGTCAGCGCGCCGGCGCCGCTGCCGCCGAGGAATGCGATCACGTTGGCGCCGTCGGCGATCGGCGAGCTGGCCGTGCCGAACTCGGGCGGCGTCGGCGCCGCGTTCTTGCGCCACAGCAGCTTTCCGGTCGAGAGATCGTGCGCGGAGAAAATCCCGCTGATGCCGAGCGTGAAGACGCGGCTATCGGCGATCAACGGCGTCGATTTCGGTCCGGGGCCGTGACCCGTGGCCGCCGAATTCATCGTGTAGGGCGCGTCGACGCCGTCCTGCCACAGCGGCGTGCCCGAAGCCAGATCGTAGGCGGCCACGATTTCGCGATTGCCTTGCCGCGCGTGCACGATGACGCGATTGCCCGCGATCACCGGCGACGCGTGACCGAGACCAACCGTGGCCTGCCATTTCTTCGTCAGCTGCGCCGGCCACGTCGCCGGCGCCGTGAAAGAGGCCGCGACGCCGTCGCGCGCCGGACCGCGCCATTGCGGCCAATCTGCCGCGGCCGTCACTGCTAATAACACGAAGATCACGAAGGTCACGAAGCTAAATCTTGTACGCATGTCATTCGCCTTTGATTGCCTCAACCACGCTTGTGCCCGACGTGAGTCGGATCGCGAACAATGACGCGATCAACCCCGTGACCAGCACCGCGATCAATAGTGCCCCCAAACTCGCCCACGGTAACGACTGCGCGCGATCCCGGAGGGCCGGCGTGATCGCCACGAGCGCGCATCCCGCGCCAAGCAGCAGCCCGCCGGCCACCAGGGAAAATCCCTCCGACAACACCATGCTGCGAACGTCGGCGGGCGAGAAGCCGACGGCGCGCAGCAGCCCGATCTCTCGACGGCGTTCCAGCACATTACGCGCGAGCACCGCGCCCAACCCGACGGTCCCGAGCAGCAATCCCAGCGACCCAAGCGCCTGGAAGGTCGCCAGGTAGGTGTTCTCGACCTCGTGATACGACGCCCACCGCTGTTGCGTGTCGATGACGTCGACGCCGAAGTCGGACAGCCGATCCTCGAGGTGCGTCGTGACATCGGCCACGGCCGGCCTGGCCTCCGTAGCGCCTGGCGCGGAGGAGGGCGTCTCGATCATCCACACGCGATAGCCCTCGTGCTTCGGGAACAACCGGATGAAGGCCGGCTCGCCGATGATCAGCTCCGACTGCAGGAAGCTGTCGGCGAGCGCGCCGACGATGCGCAGCCTGACGGGCGGATGCCCGTCCGGAGTAAAACTGAAGTCGTCGCCGATGCCAAGGTGCAACACGTACATCAACGTCGTTTGATCCGCGATGGTCGCGATCGCGCCGTCCGGAAACGTTCGCTTCAGCAGCAGCCAGGGATTGGCGATCTCTTCGCCGGTAGTGGCCATCGACGAGGCAAACGAGAACCGGGGTTGATCGAAGAAGCGCGGCTCGGGCGCGATGATGCGCGGGTTGGTCGGACGATAGAGCGTCAGGCAGCTCGTTTCATCGCCCGGCCGCAAACGGAAACGGGTGATCGCGGTGGTCCCAATGACGGGATCGTTCACGTCGAGACCGAGCCCGTCGCGACCTTCAGTCGTGTTGGGATCGTGCATCAGCGGCGCCACCGATTCGGCCATCAATGCAAACCCGCCGGTGCCGGAGCGCGGCTCGTGGCTCCCCGCCGACACATCTTTCTTGAACGCGCCGACGCTGACGAGCACAAAGCTGGCGAACGCGATCAACGCCAGGCTGAGCACCGATCGAGCCGGCCGCACCGAGGTATGACGGGTCCCCAGGGAGAACATCGCAGCCATCCCGTGGCCAAACGTCGTCGAAGAGCGGCGCCGTCGCAGCAGGATTGAGGCGGCGCACAGGCCCGCGACGAGCCACGCGCCGCCCGCTCCAAAGAAGCCGGCGGTGGCATCGATGCGGCCGCTCATCGCCAGCCCGAGTAACGCGACGCCTGTAGCAGCCAGCAGGACCGCGACGATCTTCGTGACCGCTTTCGCGCGCGGCGATCGCAAAGCGGGATCGCCCTTGAGCAAGGCGCGCGCCGAGCGGCGGCTCATCGCCCGTACGCCAAGCCACAACGCTGCGAGCGCCACCAGCAATGCAGCGCCGACGCCGATGGCCAGCCATCCAGGTGCGACGTGCAGGGTCAGCTGGGTGGTGCCGACCGCGCCGACCCACCACGTGCGCAGGCCGTACAGGATCAGCGAGCTGTATCCGAGAGCGGCGATTGCGCCGATGACGGCGCCGGTCACCGCCAGGATCGCGCCCTCGCGCACGAAGACGCGGCGGATGGCGGTTGAGGAGAAGCCCATCGCCGCAAGCACCCCGACTTCCGTGGTCCGCTGTTCGAGGCCGACGGCGAAGAACAAATACGCGAGGATCAGCGCCGCCACGACCAGGAAGAAACTGAAATAGAGAAAGTACTGGCCGAAGTCGGTGGTGCCCTGCGCGGCGGCGGTGGCGTCATCACGAACATTGCGCGCGGCGAATCCGGCGACGGCCGGCGCGATCGCCTGCGCGCCAATCGGCGCGTTGCCGGAGAGTCGCAGCGACGAGACCTTGCCGTATCGCGATCCCCACAGCCGCTGGCCAACGGCGATCGGCACGATCGCCTTCGGCGCCGCGCGATGGCGATCCCAGTAGTCTTCGTCCTTCGGCCTGATGCGCTTGAGATCGACGGGGAACGGCGGATCCCAGGAGGTCATGTCGGCGGCATCGCTGATCCCGGGATAGTCGGGCGTCAGCGTCTGATCGCCGCCGAGGCCACTCATCGGGAGAATGCCTGCGACCAGGAACCGCGCGCTCGACGTGTCGAGCCCGCCTTCATCGGACCAGAGGAAGTATTCGAGCGTGACCTCTTCGCCTGGTGTGGCGCCGAGATCGTCGGCGGCCCACTCGTTGAGCCAGATCGGCGGCAGCGACGCGTCGCCGGTTTCGATCTGCAGCTCGATCGCGGACACCGTGGAATACGGGATCTCGCGATCGCCGGCGCGAATCGTGTTGGCGACGTAGGTCAGCACGGGTGACACGGTGCGGCCGTCAGCGCGCGCGATCTCGGTGAGCCGATCGGCCAGCTGATCGGTCAGCAGGCCGGCCCGCGTCTCGACGATGGCGTCGCCATTCGGCGCCGCTCGCATGCGCAGCCCCAGATCGTCGAGCGCGACCGCCGGCGCGAAGAAGTCACGCAGGACATCGGGCCGCATCACCTCGACTTCACCGGGGGCGCTGGGGGCGGCGGGGGGCATCGACATCAGGATGGTGTTGGCGCGCTCGCCGACTTCGAGGTCGCGCTGCAGGCGCTCCATCGGGACGTACAGCGAGAGCACCGGCCCCTGCGACGGCGCGAGCGAGAACTCGCCGAGCCCTTCGACTCCGCTCAGGGCAGGCGACGACCGATAAAGCACGCGCGCGATCGTCAGGCGGATGCGCTCACCGGTGGTGTCGCGGCGTCCCTGCAATGAGGACAACGGAATATCGGTGGGCTTCGCGATGCGGAGCGTGATCGAGTCGCCGGCCTTCGCCCCGAGCTCGCTGGCGAGCGCTTCGCTGACCAGCGCCTCTCGGCCCGATATCTGCGGAAACTCCGCGGCTCTCGAGGCGACGCCGTCGAGTTGCCTGAACTGCAATTCGCCAAACCGGGCGTCGACGCCGTAAACCATCACGCGGCCGGCCGATCGCTTCGACTCTTCATGCGAGACCGCGCCGCCGGCCACGATCAGCGGAGCGGCTTTCAGTGATGGCGTCTTCGCGATGACATCGTCAGCCAGCGCGGTGCGGAAGAACGTCGGCGACGACACGACGATGTCGGTGTTGCCGAGCCGCCCGAGCGCGATCTGCTTCAGGCTTTCGCGCACGGAGGCGCCGACCAGCAAGGCGCCTGCAAGCACGGCGACGGCCACGGCCACGCCGAGGACGACCAGTGTGTTGGTGGCGGCGTAGTAGCGGAGGCTGGCGCGCAGCATTGCCTTAACGGCGCTCCGCGCCGGTGGTTCGCGAGTCTGTCGTCAGGACGCCGCGGCTCATGCTCCAGCG
>JAYWEJ010000073.1:0-12728 GCA_043779345.1 Acidimicrobiia bacterium
CGCCACCGCGGCCGGCGCGATCTTCAGCGGCACCATCAACGTCGAGCCGCTGAACTCGAATCGCCACGACAACATCACGGTCGTCGACGTGCGCCTCGATCGCGGTTTCGCGCTGGGCCGCGGCGTGCGCGTCCGCGCCCTCTTCGATCTGTTCAACATCACGAACAGCAATTCTGTCGAAACGCGCACCATCACGACGGGCACCGCGTTCCTGCGGCCGACCGCGGTGCTGGCGCCGCGCACGGCGCGTATCGGCGCTCGCGTCTCCTTCTAGGCAAGTGAGGCGGGTGAAGCGGGTGAAGCGGGTGAGGCGGGTGAGACGTGTGAATCGGGTGAGGCGAGTGAAGCGAGTGAAACGCCTCACCCGCCTCACCCGTCTCACTCGCCTCACCCGTCTCACTCGCCTCACCCGTCTCGTTACATTCGTTGACAATCTGCTAAGCGCCGGGTTACTTTCCCCCCCGCCTGATAGTCATTCGCACCTGCTGAGTGGCTATTCGTCCCCATTTTGGCGGTTGCCCTCACAGGCACGCACCCGTCTTTGATCGAGGGCTACCCGAGTGGCACGACGATCCCTTGTCGCGGTTTTCAGTTTGCTTGTTTCTGTGGTCCTGTCGGCTCCGGCCGCCGGACAGGGTGGCGTGACTTCCACCATTTCCGGCGTCGTCATCGACAACACCGGCGCGATCGTTCCCGGCGCGAGCGTCGTCGTCGTCCACAAGGCGACCGGCGTCACGCAGGAATCGGCCACCAACAACGAAGGCTCGTTCGCCTTCCCGAGCATGAGTCCCGGCAACTACTCGGTGACGGTGGCGCTGACCGGTTTCCGGACGGTGATCATCAACGACGTCGTCGTCACCTCCGCAGCGCCGGCCAACGTGCGCGCGACGCTCGAAGTCGGCGCGCTGAGCGAGCAGGTGACGGTCACGTCATCGTCGGAGATCGTGCAGACGCAGTCGCCGACGGTGTCGTCGACGGTGACCAGCACGCAGATCACCAAGCTGCCGCTGACCTCGCGCAGCGCGATGGACTTCGTCAACTTCCTGCCCGGCGTCTCGACGCCGGCCGGCAACCGCGACGCCACCATCAACGGCCTGCCGCGCGGCATGATCAACATCACGCTCGACGGCGTTAACATCCAGGACAACACGCTGCGATCGACGGACGGCTTCTTCGCGATCGTCAGCCCGCGTCTCGACTCGGTTGAGGAAGTCACCGTGACCACGGCAACGCAGGGCGCCGGCGACTCGGGCCAGGGCGCGGTGCAGGTGAAGTTCGTCACCAGGTCCGGCACCAACGCCTTCACCGGCAGCGGCTACTACTACAACCGCAACGATCGCTTCAACGCCAACACCTGGTTCAACAACCGCAACGGCGTCGCGAAAGCGAAGCTGCGGCAGAACCAGATCGGCGGCCGCGTCGGCGGCCCGATCGTGATCCCGGGACTCTTCGACGGCCACAACAAGGCGTTCTTCTTCGGCAACTTCGAGCAGGTCAGCACGCCGAGCGACACCACGCGGCAGCGCACGATGTTGAATGGCCCCGCGGCGGCCGGCAATTTCACCTACGGCTCGACGACCGTCAACCTGCTCGAGCTCGCCGCGCGCAACGGTCAGACCTCGACGCTGGATCCGACGATCGGCAAAATCCTCTCCGACATCGCGACCGCGACGTCCGGCGGCTCCCTTCAGGTCATCGATCCCAACCTCGATCGATTCACCTTCAACGTCCCGGTTGAATCCAAGCGCATTTACCCGACGTTCCGCCTCGACTACAACCTGTCGGGGCGGCACCGCGCGTCCTTCTCGTACAACTACCAGAAGTTCACGGACTTCCCGGACACGCTGAACAACCGCGACGCCAGTTACCCTGGCTTCCCGGTCGAGGCCGGCCAGGAATCGGTGCGACTGAGCTGGAGCGCGCCGGTGCGCTCGGTGATCACGTCGAACATCGTCAACGAGGCGCGCTTCGGCTACAGCGGCGCGCCGGTGAAATTCTTCGGCCAGCTGAACACCGAAATGTTCAGCGGCGCGAAGGTGCCCCAGGCCGGGTATCAGATCGTGTTCCCGACCATCAACGCGACGCTGACCAATCCGAGCCCGACCGCCAACCCGTCCTCGAGAAATGCCAACAGCATCGTCGTCGAAGACACGCTGTCATGGCTCAGGGGCTCGCACAGCATCACCGCCGGCGCGTCGTTCACACAGTACGACATTTGGGCGAAGAACGAGATGCTGGTGCCGCAACTGCGATTCGCGGTGCTGACCAGCGACCCGGCCAATGCGATGTTCTCGGCGGCGAACCTTCCCGGCGCGTCGGCCGCGAACATCACCGCGGCCGCGAACCTGTATGCGCTGCTGACCGGCCGCATCCAGCAGATTGCCGGCGACGCGCGCATCGACGAAGCCACCGGTGAGTACAAGTGGGTGGGCCAGGGCCGCGAGACGGGGCGGCTCCGTGAAGGCGGCATCTACCTGCAGGACCAGTGGCGCATTCGCAACAACGTCACGATCAACGCCGGCGTCCGCTACGACGTGCAGCTGCCGTTCTATTCGCTCAACAGCCTGTACTCGTATGCGACCGTGGACGATCTGTGCGGCCGATCGGGCAAGAAGAGCGACAACCAGTGCAACCTGTTCCAGCCGGGCGTGATGCCGGGGACGTCGCCGACGTTCAAGCAGCTGACGGCGGGGACCAAGATCTACGACACCGACTACGACAACATCGCGCCGAGCGTCGGCTTTGCGTGGACGCCGCAGGCCCGTTCGGGTGTCCTGGGCGCGTTGATGGGATCGCAGAACGACTTCGTGATTCGCGGCGGCTACACGCGCTCCTTCAGCCGCGCCGGCCTCAACGACTTCACGTCGATCTTCGGCGCCAACCCCGGCATCCGCATCATCCAGAACCGCGATGAAGCCAGCGCCAACCTGGGCGCGACGCCGCTGCTGTTGCGCGACTCCGCGCGGCTCACCATCCCGACCTTCCCGAGCAAGCCCGTGTATCCGATGACCGACGTGGTGTCGCAGGACGTCAACGTCATCGATCCGCACATCGAGGTGCCGAGCGCCGACTCCTTCTCGATCGGCCTGCAGCGCGGCATCTCGAAGAACATGGCCCTCGAAGTTCGCTACGTCGGCACGCGCGGCCACGACTCATGGCGCACCATCGTCAACGGCAACAACGGCGCCAGTGCCGGCAACGGCGCCGGCACGCTCGACATGAACGAGTTCAACATCTTCGAGAACCGCTTCATCGACGAGTTCCGCCTGGCGCAGCGCAATCTCCGCGCGAACATCGCGGCCACCGGCACGGCCACGTTCGCCTACACCGGCCAGCCCGGCACCTCGCCGCTGCCGACGTTCCTCGCGTTCTTCAACGCGCAGAACGCCGCCAACTCCGGCAACGCGGCGCTCTATACCGGCGCGAACTGGACCAGCTCGACCTTCCTCAACTTCCTGGCCGAGCGCAATCCGAATCCGTTCGGCTTCGCCAACGCCGGCACCAACGGGCTGATGGGCAGCGCCACCTTGCGCGCCAACGCCGCGTCGGCGGGTGTTCCGGCCAACTACTTCGTGGCCAATCCCGATCTGCTGCTGGGCGCGAACCTGCTCACCAACAGCGGCGAGTCGAAGTACAACTCGCTGCAGGTCGAGCTGCGCCGCCGCTATGCCGGCGGCTTGCTGTTCCAGACCAGCTACGTGTTTGGGCGCGGCTACCTCACGAACTGGGAAACCTGGCGCGAGGAGCAACAGTGGATCCGCGACGCCGGCTCACCCGGCGACGTGTCGCACGCCATCAAGGCCAACATCGTGTATGACCTGCCGTTCGGCAACGGCCGCCGCTGGGCGAGCCAGAGCAACGGCTTCGTCGATCGCATCGTCGGCGGCTGGCAGGTCGGCATCAACACGCGCCTGCAGACCGGCCGCCTGATCGATCTTGGCAACGTCCGCATGGTCGGCATGACCAGGGACGACGCGAGCGGCATGTTCAAGCTGCGCTTCGATGACGGCGGCCGCAAGGTGTGGATGCTGCCGCAGGACGTCATCGACAACACCCTCGCCGCGTTCAGCGTCAGCCCGACCTCGGCCAGCGGCTACTCAGGCGCCGCCCCGACCGGCCGCTACTTCGCGCCGGCGAACGGGCCCGACTGCATCGAGGTCGACAACAACGCCGACTATGGCGGCTGCGCGTCGCGGTCGATCGTGCTGACCGGACCGATGTTCAGCCAGACCGATCTGCGCTTCTCGAAGCGGACCAAGCTCATTGGCCGCACCGACATCGAGTTCGCGGTGGAAACGCTCAACGCCTTCAACCAGGCCAACTTCATCCCGGTGGGGATCGGCTCGAGCTCGCAGGCCGGCCAGCCGCAGGGCAACTCGATCGCGCAGTACGAAGTGACGACGTTGACGGGCACCAACACGTCGCGATTGATCCAGCTCGTCGCGCGTATCAACTGGTAGACGAAGCATCTCGGATTTCGGATTTCGGATCAATTGACGAACGTCGATCTACGATCGCAAATTGATCTGCAATTCGACATCTGAATCTGAGATAATTCCGTTCCGTTTGCCCCTGTCATCCGGAACGCGTATCGGCGGATACGAAGTCGTTGCGCCTCTCGGGGCGGGCGGCATGGGCGAGGTGTATCGCGCCCGCGACCTCCGGCTCGGCCGCGACGTCGCGATTAAGATTCTCGCGCCGCAGATCGCCTCCGATCGCGACGCCGGCATTCGATTCGAACGTGAAGCGCGCGCCCTGGCCGCCCTCAACCATCCCAACATCGCAGCCATTTACGACGTCATCGACAGCAGCGGGCAACTGGCCCTCGTGCTCGAGCTCGTCGAGGGCGACACCCTCGCCGATCGCATCGCCTCCGCGCGGTTGCCGATTACTCTTGCCGTCGAATACGCACGGCAGATCGCCGAGGCGCTCGATACCGCGCACGAAGCCGGCATCGTGCATCGCGATCTGAAGCCCGGCAACATCAAGATTACCGAAGACGGCCGCATCAAGGTGCTCGATTTCGGCCTGGCCAAGGCCATCGCCGTCGCCGCAGGCCAGTTACCCGATGTCGATCCGTCGAATTCGCCGACCATCACGATGCACGGCATCTCGCAGAACGTGATCCTGGGCACCGCCGCCTACATGAGTCCTGAGCAGGCGCGCGGCAAGCGGGTCGACAAGCGCACCGACATCTGGGCGTTTGGTTGCGTGCTGTTCGAGATGCTGACCGGCCAGCGCGCGTTCAATGGTGAGACGACCTCGGACGTGATCGCAGCGATTATCGAGCGGGCGCCGGAGCTGTCGGCGTTGCCGCGATCGACGCCGCCGCACGTTCGGCGGGTGCTCGAGCGATGCCTGGACAAAGATCCGAAGCGCCGCGCGCGCGACATTGCGGACGTGCGGGCCGCCCTCGATGACGTAACGTCGTTCGGTCCGGCACCGGTGCCCAAGACGACGCGATTGCCGTGGTTGATCGGGACCACGCTCCTCGCACTCGCTCTCGGCGGATATGCCGCCGTGAACTGGCCGGGCCGGCCGGGGCCCGCCGCCGCCCCGTCAGTCGAGTTCACCTTTGGCGCGCCGGACGGGTATCGGTTGGTCGTAGCGCCGCCGGCGCCTTCACCGGACGGCACTCAGGTGGCATTTGGCGCCGTCGATGCAAATCAAGTCAGCTCGATCTGGATCCGCCCGCTCGATGGTTCGGCGCGCCGCCTCGGCGGCACTGAAGGTGCGATCAGCGCGCGATGGTCGCCCGACAGCCAGTCGCTGATGTTTTACGCGGGCGGGTCGTGGAAGCGAATGAGCGTGGCAGGGGGGCCCGCGATTACCGTGGTGCCTGAAGCGGTCGCGAACCTGGGCTTGTCGTGGGGCGGCGGCGACGAGGTGGTCGTCGCGCTTGCGAATCGCACGTCACTCTCGCGACTGACGGCGAGCGGAGGAACGCCGCGCCCGTTGACCACGCTGAATGTCGAGAAAGAGAACTCGCACCGCTGGCCGCAGCTGCTGCCCGACCGCAGGCACTTCCTCTTCACCGTCCGCAGCGATCGACCGGAAAACCTCGGTATCAAGATCGGCGCGCTCGACTCTGCCGATGTGCGGACGCTGGTCAGCGTGGCCTCACCCGGCGTCTACGTCGAGCCCGGCTGGCTGCTGTTCATGACGCCAGACGAAGCGCTGATGGCGCAGCGCATCGATCCGGCGACCTGGACGTTGCGCGACTCGGCGCAGCCGATAGCGGCGCCGGTGATCTACAACGGCCCGAGCTTTTCCGGGATCTTCGATGCATCGCTGAATGGCCGGGTCTTGACCTACATGGCAGGGACGCGCCCGGTGTCGGCGCTCTATTGGTACGATCGAGCCGGCAAGCCGCTCGGCCGCCTTGGACCGGAGCGGCCGTACCGCGGATTTCGCCTTTCCGCCGACGGCGGGCGGGTCGCCGTCGAGCTCGCCGATGATCGCTACGGCACTCGCGATCTGTGGGTGTTGGACGCCGCCACGCAGGCGCTGAGCCGGTTGACAACCCACACGGCGACTGATTGGCGCGCCGTATTTTCACCTGACGGATCGACGATTGCCTTTGCCACCGATCGCGCGGGCGCGTCGACCATCATGCGCGCCTCGGCGAACGGCGCCGGCGGCGAAGCACTGATCCTCCGCGATCCCGATGGCGGCGTCTTTCCCGCGGACTGGTCGCGGGACGGCACCCAGCTGATGGTGAGCAAGGACGATCCGCAGGGACGCGCGAGGACGTTGCTGCTGATGCCCAGCAAGGGTGGCACACCGCGCGTGGTGGTCGAGAACGAACCATTTGGCGTCAATCTCAATCGTCTCTCGCCCGCGGCCGATCGCGTCGCCTATACCTCGATCGCGACCGGGGCGCGCGAGATCTATGTGATGTCGGTGGACGGTCAGCGCCGGATTCGCGTGTCGGCCGATGGCGGCTCGAGCCCGCTGTGGGGCTCGAGCAATCGCGATTTGTTCTATTTGAACACGCGCGGGCAGGTCATACACGCGACGCTCGGAGAGCAATCCCTGGTCCTGGTCGGGCGGCCGGCGCCGTTATTCTCGCCGTGCGCGGATCAGCAACTGGATTTTGACTCGGAGCCCGCGGAGCAGTACATCGATCTGACCGCCGACGGCACCCGATTTCTGGCCGCGTGCCGTCCACTGGCGCCGCCGCCCGTGATCACCGTGGTGGTCAATTGGCAGAGCAAGCTGCGTTGATCGGCGTGTGAACAATCCGGCCAGCGTTCCGCGGGCTACTGTTTGCGCGGCGTCAGCGATCGCTCGAGCTCGTCGAGTTGGCCGTTGACGTCGGACCAGCGCCCTTGATCCGCGGCGATCTGCTGCGCCAGCATCGATTCTTCGCTGGCCAGGTCCTGCCGACGCTTGTCGACCGTCGCCAGCTTCGCTTTCCAATCATCGGCGTTTCGAACCATATGCTCCCGTTCGTCGGCGGGGGCCGTGGCACTGCTCGCCGACTTGTCGAAGAACTTCACCTGGCGCTGCATTTCCACCGCCTGAATGTCCAGCTTTGACATTTCGTCGCGTACGGCCACTATCCGACGCGACAGCTCAGAGATCCGCTGCTCCTGCAGCTGCACGCGCGCCACCAGCAGCTGAATGCGCGCGCCCACGGTCGCGGCGCGCTCCATCGCCAGGCGAAGCCCGCGCACTTCCGTCAGCAGCTCACGCAGGATGTCGGGTGGAGCGGCCGTCGCCGACTGTGCGCTCGCCGCCACCGGGACGAGCAACACGCCGCAAACGAGAACCTGGCGGAGGATCGTCATGTGATTACCTCTTGAATAATCCGACGAGTGTGCCTCGTGCGCGAATCTTTCCAACCATCGCCGCTTCGACAGCGGCGCGCGTCAGCGGCGGCGATTGACCGACCGCCGGAACATCCACTGCCGCATCGAGCGCGTAGATCTCGAACACGTAGTGATGCGCGGGGCCTGACGCCGGCGCGCCCGGGCCGCGATAGTACGGACCGCTGGCGCTGATCTGACGCGAGCCGTCAGGCAATTGATTGCCCTGCGGAATCGCCTCGGCGAGCGATCGCGCCGAGGCGGGAATGTTCCACACCATCCAATGCAGGATGTCGTCGGTGCCCTGGCCGACCGCGGCATCGACGTCGTGCGCGATCAGCACGAAGTGCGTCGTGCCGTCCGGCACGTTGCTCCACGCCAGCGGCGGCGACATCGACTCGCCAGCCTGCGTGTACTTCGCCGGAATCGTTCCGCCATCGCTCCACGCCGTCGTCGTCAACGCCATCGTCTGGATCGGGCCGCGGCGATTCTGGAAGTTGCCGCCTCCACCTTGCGGCGCCGCGGGCGGCGGCAGGGGATTCGGCAATCCCGCGTTGGGCGCGTGCTGCGTCTTCTTCCACGCGTCGTAGCGCAGGCGCAGCGTCTTGACCGGGTTCAGGTTCTCGCCGGCCTTGATTTGATATGCGCCCTTCTGCGGTCCCGGTTGCGACGTCGTCAGGTAGATCGCGTAGTTGCCGTTGTTGTGCGAATCGCCGTTGCTGTCCTTGGGATCGGAGGCGAGGATGTAGGCAATGTGCGAGGTCCGGCCGTCGCACGCAATCATCGGCGCCGTGCCGTCGCTCGGCCACGCCGGGCACACGCACCGGCTGTCGCCGCCGGATCCATCCGCGGCTTCCATCGCCGCCATCACGCGGTCCGTGATCGTGCCCGTCGTCTTGATGAAGGCCTGCACCGCGTTTGGCACGACCAGGCCGGGACGCAGGATGTTGCCCTGGATCGAATAGAAGATCTCGGTCCCCGGCACCTGCCCCTGGGTGTCCTGCGACACGTAGCCGTTGGTGAGTCCGGAGTGGCCCGCACTACGGCCTTGCAGATCGAGGATGCCGAACTGCCGGCTCTGGAACGCGGGGTCCTGGCTCAGCATTTCGATGATGCGTTTTGGATCCGTGCCTTTCTTCAGCTCCTCGAACACCAGCATCTGGTTCTTGTGCGTACCGTCGACGCCGGCCTGGCACGCGGCGACCCCCTTGCCGGGGACGACGACCGCCTGCACGCCCATCAGGAACTGATCGTCGCGATCGACGCAGGTCGCCGAGGCGATGACGACGCGTCCGGTGGCCCGATCGACGGCGATCACCGACCAGGTGGCAAACGCGGAACCGGGCAAAAACAGCAGCGTAACAAGGGCGAACAAGGCTTGTTTCATGGCCCGTCATCTTACGACATCCTCTGTGGCTTCTGCGCCGTCTGCGGCTGAAGATTCTGTGGCGTCCGGCCGTTCTGCGGCCTAAGATGCAAGCCTATGGCTCGCACCTTTGTCGTCCTCGCGCTGCTCATCCTCGCGCCGGCCGTGGCGGGCGCGCAGACCCCGACGTTCGCCAAGGACGTGGCGCCGATTTTCTACGCCAAGTGCGTCGAGTGTCATCGCCCGACGATGTTCGCGCCGATGTCGCTCGTTAAATTTGACGATGCGCGTCCATGGGCACGATCGATCCGCAACCGTGTGGCGGCGCGCACCATGCCGCCGTGGGGCGCCGACCCGGCGCACGGCGTGTTCAAGAACGATCCGCGCCTGAGCGACAAGGAAATATCGACGATCCTCGCGTGGGCCGACGGCGGCGCGCCGAAGGGCGACAACAAGGATCTGCCGGCATTGCCGACGTTCGTGGACGGCTGGACCATTGGCGAGCCCGACGCGGTGTTCGCGATGAAGGAAGCGTTCCAGATCCCGGCCAGCGGCACGGTTGAGTACCAGTACATCCGCATTCCCACCGGCATCACCGAAGACAAGTGGCTCGCGGCGATCGAGATCAAGCCGGAAGCGCGCGCGCAGGTCCATCACGTGATCGCCTTCACGGTGCCGGCTGGATCGCCGATCACCGAAGGCGGCGCGCTTGGAGCGGGGAACATCGGCGGCGTCACGCCAAACAAGCCTGGGGTCGTGTTCGATCCGGGCGTCGGCCGCATGCTGAGCGGCAACTCCGACATCGTGCTGCAGATGCACTACACGACCAACGGCCAGGCGACTACTGATAAAACACAGGTCGGCTTGCGCTTCCTGAAGGAGCCGCCGATGTTGCAGCAGCGCGGCGGCAGCGTCATCCAGCCGCGGTTCGTGATTCCTGCCGGTGCGCCGGCCCATGAAGTGCGCGGCTCGCGCGTGCTGCAGGCCGACACCATCATCACGTCGTTCACGCCGCACATGCACGTGCGCGGCAAGGACATGACCTACACGGCGAAGTATCCCGATGGCCGCACCGAAGTCCTGCTGTCGGTGCCGAACTACGACTTCAACTGGCAGATCACCTATCAGTTGAAGGAAGCCAAGCGGATGCCGAAGGGCACCGAGATTGAAGTCGTCGCGCATTTCGACAACTCGCCGCAGAACAAGTTCAATCCCGATCCGACCAAAGACGTCCGGTGGGGCGATCAGACGTTTGAAGAGATGATGATTGGCTTCTGGGGCGCGGTTGCCGAACGTCCGAAACAGTAGCTGAATGATTACACGCCGTTCGTTTCTATCCCTGGCGGGCGCGTCGGCGCTCGCCAGGCCTGCATTCGCCCTTGGTTTCGCGCAATCCACACCCTCGATCGACGCGGCCCGTTTGCGCAATCGCCTCGAGCGATTGAGCTATCACGGCCGCGCGCCCGGCGGCACGTTCGCCGACGGCGTCAATCGCGTCGCCTACTCGGTCGCCGACCTCACGGCGCGCGCCTGGATCATCGATGAGATCAAGTCGGCCGACATCGTGCCGCGCATCGACGCCGCGGGCAACATCTTCGCGCGTTACGGCGGGCAGCCGAACCAGCCGGCGATCCTCTTCGGATCGCACATCGACTCGGTTCCGACCGGCGGCAACTTCGACGGCGACCTTGGCGCGTTCGCTGGGCTCGAGTTGATCCAGGCGGTGCAGGCGGCGAAAATCCAGACGCGCCATCCCCTCGAGATGGTGGTGTGGGCGCACGAAGAAAGCACGGCGTTCGGCATTGGCACCGCGGCCAGCCGCATCGTCGCCGGCGACCTGCAGGCCGGCGACATGGAGCGCGTGTGGAACGGCATGAAGCGCGCCGACGCGATCAGGAAGATCGCCGGCAATCCCGCGCAGATCGAGACCGCGGTGCGCGGCAAGGGCGCGTGGCATTCGTACGTCGAGCTCCACATCGAGCAGGGCGGTACGCTCGACAAAGCCAGGGTTCCGATCGGCATCGTCGAGGGCATTGTCGCCATTCACCGCTACGACGTCGTGATCGAGGGCATGGTCAATCACGCCGGCACGACGCCGATGACCGAGCGACGTGATGCGATGGTGGCCGCCGCGCAACTGACGCTGGCGGTGCGTGACATCGCGACGCGCCGGCAGGGCCGGCAGGTCGGCACGGTCGGCCGGTTCGAGATCGAACCGAATTCTCCGAATGTCATTCCCGGGCGCGCCTCGATGAGTGTCGAGTTCCGCGATCTGTCTGAGCAGGTGTTGCGCGAGCTGGGTGACGCGGTCAGGGCGCGCGGCGCGGCGATCGCGAAAGAGACCGGCACCACGATCACGTTCACGCTTGCGAGCACGAATGTTCCGGCAATGGCCACCAGCGGCATCCAGGACGCGATTGGGCGGGCCGCGGAACGATCGGGCCTGAAGACGATGCGGCTGCCGAGCGGCGCCGGGCACGACGCGCAGCAAATCGCGAAGCTGTGCCCGATCGGCATGATCTTCGTGCCGAGCATCGGCGGCATCAGCCACTCGCCGCGAGAGCTGTCGACCTGGGAAGACTGCGCCAACGGCGCGAATGTCTTGTTGAGGACGGTGCTGGAACTCGATCAGCGCGACAGCGTCTAGCTCTCACGTGGAGCCAGGTCTGGCCCTCGTCATCGCCCGATCATTTTCGCTCGAGCTCCCCCAGATCCGTAATGCGCACGTGCGTGCGCGTGAAGTTTGCGGACAATTCGATCAACCGGTCGACGTCCCATGCCAGCAGGCCCCGTGCAGACGGCAGAAAGTAGTATTGCTTTCGCACCGCATTCATCCTACCTTCGACCTGGCAATGGCATCGGACATCTCGGCGATCTTCGTCGGCGACAACGGCTGGACCGACATGGCGCGCGATCTGCCCGCGGAGCGCGCCACCACCGCGCAAAGCTTTCACAAGCCGTGGTGGCGCGGCGTGAAGATCTATCACCGCAACGGCTACCTCTACGAAGTCGAGAGCGCCAAGACTGAGAATCCGCTGCCGCCGATGTCGAAGCTGCTCGCGGCGACGTTCTACAACCCGCGATTCATCGCGCAGTATGAGTACCGATCGACCGGTTTCTATCAGCTCGACGACCTCCGGAAGGCGCTGCACGACGCGATCTACAAGGACCCCGACGTGCTGACGCAGTTTCACGGCGCCGACGAGCTCCGCGAGATGGTCGCGAAGGCCGCGCACTTCGATGATTTCGTCGAGGTGCTGAACTACGCGGCAACGGAGGTGCTGTCGATCTAGGAACCGCCGGTCCGCGGCGAAGGGGAATGCGACTGTAGTAATCTGGTCAGCCACCGATCCCGCGGATTTGTCACCGTATGTATCTGAATCGTCTGCTCGTCGCCGCCGCCATCCAGTTGTTCGCCGTTGCCGCCGCCGTGGCGCAACCCGCCGCTAACGCGACGCCGCCACCCGCCGCCGCGAACATCGCAACCGCCACCCGTGCCACGGTAGCGCCGACCATTGACGGTGACGTGCTCGGCGATCCCGCGTGGGCGC
>JAYWEJ010000074.1:0-5327 GCA_043779345.1 Acidimicrobiia bacterium
GCGGACCACGTTGTCGGCGGGGATGTCGAGCACGCCCACCTCCGACGCCATGATCACGAGGTCGTCCTTGGTGATGCAGTAGCGCGACGGCCGCAGGCCATTGCGATCGAGCATGGCGCCGATCATCCGGCCGTCCGTGAACGTGATCGACGCCGGGCCGTCCCACGGCTCCATCAGCGAGGAGTGATATTCGTAGAACGCGCGCACCGCCGGATCCATCGCCGGGTTGCCCGACCACGGCTCGGGGATCATCATCAGCATCGCGTGCGGCAACGAGCGCCCCGCCATCACCAGGAACTCGAGGACGTTGTCGAAGGTCGCCGTATCGCTGCCGCCGGGCGCGATCACCGGCAGCACCTTCTGTAAGTCGTCGCCGAAGACGCTCGACTTGAGCAACCCCTCGCGCGCCTTCATCCAGTTGATGTTGCCGCGCAGCGTGTTGATCTCGCCGTTGTGGGCGACCAAGCGATACGGATGCGCGAGCGGCCACGACGGGAAGGTGTTGGTCGAGAACCGCTGGTGCACGAGTGCGAGCGCGGATTCAACGGCGGCGTCCGAGAGATCAGGGAACATCCCTTCGATCTGCGACGCCGTCAGCATGCCTTTGTAGATCAGCGTCTTCGACGAGAGGCTGCAGAGGTAGAGGTCCTTGGTTGCGCGCTCGATCAGCTTGCGAATGACATACAGCTGCAGCTCTGTGCCGGTGATGAAAACCTGCTCGAAGGCAGGAGCGACTGAGGCGGCACTCTTGCCCACCTTCGACAGATCGACCGGCACGTCGCGCCAGCCGAGGAGTGTCTGGCCTTCTTCAGCGACGACGCGCTCGACGATCGCCTTGCAGTTCGCGCGCGCAGCCGGATCATGGGGAAGAAACACGAGCCCGGCGCCATATGAACCGGCCGGCGGCAAATCGAACGTCACCGCCTTCCGCAGGAACCGATCCGGCATCTGGATCAGGATGCCGGCGCCGTCGCCGGTGCCGGGATCGGATCCGCACGCGCCGCGATGCTCGAGGTTGATGAGGAGGTCGAGGGCCGAGCGGACTATCTGGTGCGAGCGCGCGCCCTTGATGTTGGCCACGAAGCCAACGCCGCACGCATCGTGTTCGTCGCAGGAGCGATAGAGGCCCCGCTGGTCACCTGGATCCATGGTTGCTTCCCCAACCTGAATCGCTATTAAAGAGAATCACGACGCATAACCAAAGCGCAATATGTCGATACAATCGGTGCATAAAACAGATGGATCACTCGACCTGCTGGATCGGCGTGACCGCGTCCTGATCTTCCTCGCCGGTGCGGATGCGCACGATTCTTTCGATCGGCAGCACCATGATCTTGCCGTCGCCGACTTCGCCGGTGCGCGCGCCGGCCAGGATCGCGTCGATGGTCGCCTGCACGAAGTGGTTCGACACGCCGATCTCGAGCCGAACCTTCTCGGCGAGCGCCATCTTCACGCTGGTGCCGCGGTAGTTCTCGACGTGTTCCATCTCGCCGCCGTGGCCCTGCACGCGGCTGATGGTGAGGCCGCGCACCTCGGCGTGAAACAACGCTTCGAGGACCTCGCTCAACTGCTCCGGGCGCACGATTGCGACGATGAGTTTCATCGGCCGCCTGCCCCGAGCGAAGTCGAGGGGCCTCCACTTTGAACCGCGATCGCGTCGGCCGCGATCTGGGCCGCGGCGGATGCCTTGGGCTTGACCAGGATGGCGCCGTCGCCGTGCGTGTACGCCTCTTCACCGTGATCGCTGACGTCGAGGCCGAGGCCTTCGTCACGGCCGGTGATCCTCAGTGGCATCACCACCGCCAGCAGCTTGAGGATGCCGAAGGTCGCGCCGCCGCTGTAGACCATCACGATCAGCACGCTCGCCACCTGCGTCAGCACTTGCGAGGGATTGCCGGCGATCAGCCCACTGGCCCCGCCGCTCCAGGCCGCGTCGGCAAACACCCCGGTCAGGATCGCGCCCGTCGCGCCACCAAGGCCATGCGCGGCGACGACGTCGAGCGAGTCGTCCAGCTTTGTCTTGGCGCGATAGATCAGCGCGAAATAGCTCGGCACCGCCCCGAGGGCGCCCATCACGATGGCCGAGACAGGACTGATGTAGCCGGCCGCCGGTGTGACGACGACCAGGCCGACGACGATTGCGGTGGCGGCGCCGACGGCGGTCACGGTGCCGCCGCGGATCAGGTCGATCATCGTCCACGCCGCGAGGGTCGCGGCGGGCGCGAGCAGCGTGTTCGTGAATGCGAGCGTTGCAGTCGTGCCGGCTGATAGCGCGCTGCCGGCGTTGAAGCCGAACCAGCCGAACCACAACAGGCCGGCGCCCAGCATCGTGAACGGAACGTTGTGCGGCAGGATGGCGTGACGGCCGTAATCCTTGCGCGGGCCGATCACCATCGCCGCGACCAGCGCGGCCGAGGCGGCATTGACGTGAACCACCGCGCCGCCCGCGAAATCGAGCGCCCCCATCGACGCCAGGAAGCCGCCGCCCCACACCCAGTGCGCGACCGGCGCATACACGGCCAGGACCCACAGCACGATGAAGGCGAGATAGGCGTTGAAGCGCATCCGTTCGACCACCGCGCCCGAGATCAGGGCGGGCGTGATGATCGCGAAACTGCCCTGGAACACCATGAAGAGGAGGTGGGGAATGGTGCCCTGTGCCTCCATGCCGACGCCGCGCAGGCCGGCGAAGCTGAGCGAGCCGATGAAGGGATTGCCGGGAGCAAACGCCAGCGAGTAGCCGAGCAGCGCCCACACCACCGCGACCGGCCCGAGCGCCACGAAGCTCATCATCATGGTGTTGAGCGCGTTCTTCGATCGCACCAGGCCGCCGTAGAAAAACGCCAGGGCCGGCGTCATCAGCAACACGAGGGCGGTGGAGAGGAGCACCCACGCGATGTCTGCTGAATGAGTGTCCGCGTTATTCATGCGCGTATTGAATAGGTGGAGGCCGTCCCATGTCCAATAACAATTAGGTGTGGGTATGGTCAGAAACTTGCATCGAAGGGCTCCATGTCGAAGCTTGCCAAAGAAATCATGACCCCGGCGCCACAATGTTGCTCCGCCGGCACCTCACTTAATGAAGTCGCGAGCCTCA
The DNA here is from genome assembly GCA_043779345.1 of Acidimicrobiia bacterium. GTDB lineage: Bacteria > Acidobacteriota > Vicinamibacteria > Vicinamibacterales > UBA2999 > 12-FULL-67-14b. The sequence goes on from JAYWEJ010000074.1 coordinate 3,098, forward strand.
TGCTCGAGGCGGATTGCGGCGAGATCCCGATCACGGACGCGTCGAACCGCCTGATCGGCGTCATCACTGATCGCGATATCGTCATCCGCGTCGTCGCCAAGGGCAAAAACCCGTGCGATGTGACGGCGGGTGAATGCATGACCGAGCCGGTGGTCGTCGTCAACGAGGACACCTCACTCGATGACGTCATGTCGGTGATGGAAGAGAACCAGATCCGCCGCGTGCCGGTCGTCGATTCGACCGGGTGCTGCTGCGGCATCATCTCTCAGGCCGACGTCGCGCGCTGCGCCGACAAGACCGAAACCGGCGAAATGGTCCGCGAGGTTTCGAAGGACTCAGCGCTGACGCACTAAGTCCGAGGCCTTCTCGCCAATCATCACGCACGCGGCGTTGGTGGGGGCGTTGACGACCTCCGGCATGATCGATCCGTCCGCCACGCGCAACCCGTCAACACCACGGACGCGCAGCGACGGATCGACCACTGCCGTCTTGTCGCCGGCCGGTCCCATCTTGCAGGTGCCGGCGCCGTGATAGATGGTGTCGCTGTCGCGCCGCGCAAACGCGGCGAGATCGGCATCGCTCTTCGCTGCCGGTCCCGGCACCAGCTCATCACCTTTCAAATCGGCATACGAGTCCGCTTCGCCGAAGTAGCGCGCGAGCTTGACGCCGCGGACTAGCGCCGTGACGTCCGCCTGCTCCTGAAGGTAGTTCGCGCGAATGACCGGCGGCGCCAGTGGATCGGCCGAGCGCAGCGTGATCTCGCCGCGGGATTTCGGGAACACCAGCGACACCGTAATCGTGATGAAGCGATCGGGCGTCTCCACCCCACGACCAACATAGAACTGCAGATCGGGCGGATCGCCGTAGATCGCCGGGTCCGAGCGCACGAACATTCCCGCGGTCACGGTTGATCCCGCCAGCTCAGTCTTGCCGTTCCATCGGATCGACAGCTTCAGGTGATCCTGGAAGTTCTTCCCCACGCCGGGGACGTCGGCGACGACCGGGATGCTGAGCGACTTCAAGTGATCCGCGGGTCCGATGCCCGAGAGCATCAGCAGCTTCGGCGAATCGATGACGCCGCCGGACAGGATGATCTGCCGCGATGCGCGCGCCGTGTCCGGCTTGCCGTCACGAAGGTAATCGATGCCGACGGCCTTCCTGGTCTCGAAGACGATCTTGGTTGCGTGACAGTACGAGCGGACCTCGAGGTTCGGACGGGACAGCACGGGAGTGAGGAACGCATCGGCGACGCTGTGCCGTTTGCCGTCGAGAATGTTCTTCTGGTAGTAGCCGGCGACGTTCACCGGCGTCGGCTGGTTGAAGTCGTAGCGGGCGTCGACCTTGAACTGCTGCTGGGCGACGGCGGCCAGGAACGCCCGGTGGCCGGCATGCGGATCGGTGCAGAGCGAGACCGCGAGCGGACCATCGCCGCCGCGGTACGGCGTCTCGCCCATCTCGTGACGCTCGGACTTCTTGAAGTACGGAAGCAGCGCGTCGTATCCCCAGCCCGGATTGCCGGCGCGCTCCCAGCGATCGAAACAGAATTGGTGGCCGCGAATGAACGTCATCGCGTTGATCGCGCTCGACCCGCCGTGCACCTTGCCGCGCGGGAACGCAATGCGGCGATTCTGTAGGCCCGGTTCGGGCTCGGTCGCATAGCCCCAGTCGAACCGCGATCCGAGCAGTGTCACCCACTTGCCCGGCGTGGTGATCGCGGGATCGCCGTTCGCCGGTCCCCCCGCTTCGAGCAGCAGCACTCGCACCGACGAATCAGCAGACAGCCGATTGGCGAGGACGCAGCCGGCCGATCCCGCGCCGACGATGATGTAGTCGAAGTCCGTTCGCGAGGACTGGTTGGTGCGCGTAACCAGGGGCGCGACACCGAGTGCCTTGATGAAATCTCGACGCTTCATAATGATGCAGCGAGACGACCAAGGCGCCTCAGCGCGGCCTCACGTCCTACCAGTACCAGCATCTCGAAAAGCCCCGGACTCACCATACGTCCCGTTAGCGCCAAACGTGTGCCGTGAATCAACACGGCTGCCTTCACCGTTCGTGAATCGGCCAATTCACGTAGGACCTTCTCGAGCGCGACCTCATTCCAATCCGACTGCTCGAACGCTTTCTCGAGAGCGCGAATGTGGTCGGCGGCGCCGGCAGCCGAGAGATGCTTCTTGACTCCTTCGGGATCGTAGGAGGTTGGATCCTCGAAGAACGGCAGAAGCTGCTC
>JAYWEJ010000075.1:0-5323 GCA_043779345.1 Acidimicrobiia bacterium
TCGCGCGTAACTCATAGAGACTCATCGGCCGTTTGCGCTGTCACCGTTATCGCGCGCGCACGGCGAGATGGAGGGACATCAACCCAAAGAGTAGCGGAATTATGGTCACGCGATCGAATCCGCGCGCCGCGAGACGATCGGCGACGCCGCGGGCGCCGGGATACCGCCGGATCGACGCCGGGATGTAACGATAGGTGTCGGGGTCGCGATGCAGGATGAATCCGAGGGTCGATCCGACCACGGTGAGATAGCCGAGATACGCGGCGCGCACGATCGCATTCTCCGGACGATTGAAGTCGAGCGACAGCAGCCGCCCGCCCGGTTTCAACACGCGCGCGATCTCGTCGATCGCCGCATTCAGATCGGGCACGTTGCGGAGGCCGTATCCCGTCGTGACCACATCGAACGATGTCGATCGGAATGGCAGGCTCGCCATGTCGCCGGTGATGAATGAAGCCGCGGAGGATTTCGCGGAAGCCAGCTGCAACATGCGATGCGTGATGTCGAGGCCGATGGTCTTCGCGCCGCGCGCCGCGACGGCAAAGGCAATGTCACCCGTGCCCGCGGCGAGATCGAGCGCGCGCTCGCCAGGACGGACCGCCGCGAGGGAGACCAGCTTCGCCTTCCACCGCGCATCCTGCCCGTACGACAGGACCGCGGTAATGAGGTCGTATCGGTCGGCAATGGTGGCGAACAGCGTGCGGACGTATTGACGCTTGGATTGGGGACTCTGGAACGCGTCGTCGAGTGACATGGTGGCTCGACCAACCTAACGGTTCGTCGCCACACTATTCTGCCCTAGAAGAAAAGCCGCCACACCGTGGCGGTGATGAAACACACGATGAAGCCGATCGCGAGCGGCATCAGGGCGCTGATCGCCGCCCACTTTTTGCTGAGGGTTTCCTTGTAGATCGTGATGATGGTCGTCGCGCACGGGTTGTGCAGCAGCGAGAACAGCATCAGGTTCACCGCCGTGAGCATCGTCCAGCCGTGCTGATCGACCAGCAGCGCGCGCAAGCCGTCCATCGAGTCGAGCTCGGTCATCATGCCCTGCGACATATAAACCATGAGCATCGTCGGGACGACGATTTCGTTGGCTGGGATGGCGATGATGTAGGCCAGCAGGATCACGCCGTCGAGGCCGATCGCCGAGCCAAGCGGATTGAGCGCGCTCGCGATGCGCGTGGCCAGGCTGACGCCGCCGATGGAAATGTTGGCAAGCAGCCAGATCACCGCGCCGGCCGGGGCCGCGGTGAGAATCGCGCGCCACAGCACGAACAGGGTGCGATCGATCAGGGAGGTGTAGGCGATGCGCAGGAAGCTGGGCCGCCGGTACGGCGGCAGTTCCAGCGTGAATGCGGAGGCTTCACCACGCAGGATCGTGCGGGTCAGCACCCACGACACCGCGAGCGTGAAGATCGCACCCAGCATCACGATGGCCAGCACGGAACCCGCCGCCACGAGCGAGGCCACCGCCGGCGGGAACGCCGCGGCCACGAACACCGTGGCCAGCATGATCAGCGTCGGGAACCGGCCGTTACACGGCACGAAGTTGTTGGTCAGAATCGCCACCAGCCGCTCGCGGGGCGAATCGATCACCCGCGTGGCAATGACGCCGGCGGCGTTGCAGCCGAAGCCCATCGCCATCGACAACGCCTGCTTGCCGTGCGCGCCGGCTTTCTTGAACAGGTAATCGAGATTGAAGGCCACCCGCGGCAGGTAGCCGAGATCCTCGAGGATCGTGAACAGCGGAAAGAAGATCGCCATCGGCGGCAGCATCACGCTGATGACCCACGCCAGCCCGCGGAACACGCCGTGCCAGATGAAGCCGGTCAGCCACCAGGGGGAGCCCCAGCTGGTGAACACCGCCGCGGCCCAGTCTTCGACGGCGAACAGCGCCGTGGCCAGCATCGCCGACGGCACGTTGGCGCCGATGATGGTCAACCAGAACACTGCCGCGAGGATCAGCAGCATCAACGGCAGGCCGAGCCAGCGCGACGTGACGATGCGATCGATCCGCTGATCGAGCTCGAGCGGACGCGCACCTTCATCGCGAACCGCGCGCCGCGACACGCGCTCCACTTCGCCGTAGAGCGACGTCACCACTTCGTCGCGGAAGCCGCCGGTGAGCGAGCGCCGCAGCGTGGTGGCTTCGCGAATGATGTCGGCCGGGGTGATGGCGCGGGTGTCGCTCATTGTGCCCCCTGCAGCGCGATCTTGCGGCTGAACCGCTGATCGGGGGTTTGCTGTTTCGCTACGAGCTCGGCGAGGCGCCCCGTCGTCAGCGCTTCTTCCACCGACGCATCGCCGTCAAGCAGGCGAATCGCAATCCAGCGCGCGTTGGGGACGCCCGGAGCGGCGGCCTCAATCATCGGCACGAGCCTGGTCACGGCGCGCTCGAATTCGGGTGTGCCCCTGGAGCGCAGCGGCTTCGTCACCGTAGCACCGGATGCGACGTTGGCGACTTCCTGTAGCAGCCCCATCACGTTCTCGCTGGTGCGCGCGACGATCGGCACGGCCGGCACGCCGAGATCGCGCGACAGCGAACGGGCATCCACCGCGATGCCGCGACGCTTCGCTTCGTCGATCAGGTTGACGGCCACCACCACCCGATCGGTGATCTCGAGGACCTGCAGCACCAGATAGAGATTGCGCTCGAGCGCGCTGGCGTCGACGACCACGACCGTGCAGTCGGGACGGCCGAACAGCAGGAAGTTCCTCGCCACTTCTTCGTCTTCCGAGGCCGAGAGCAGCGAGTAGGTGCCCGGCAGGTCGACCAGCTTGTAGCGTTTGCCGCCGAACTGGAATGCGCCCTCGGCGCGCGTCACCGTCTTGCCGGGCCAGTTGCCGGTGTGTTGTTTGAGTCCCGTCAGCGCGTTGAACAGCGTCGACTTGCCGGTGTTGGGATTGCCGGCGAGCGCGACCACCGAATCAAAGCCGGCGACGACGGCGCCGAGCTGCGCCATCTCGGTGTGCATGGGACAGGTTTCACATGCCTGCGAGTCGGCAGCCATCAGGGTCCTCCTGGGGCGGCGAGCGCCTTCACGAGCACGCGATCGGATTGTTCGCGCCGCAAAGCAATGGTGGTGCCGCGCAGCCGGTAGGCGCGCGGATCGCCGGTGAATGTGGCGAGCTCGCTGCGTATCCGCGCTCCAGGAGTGAATCCCAGATCGAGCAGGCGGCGCCGCGCGAAGCCGCGGAACGCGGGATCGAGCGCGACGATGTCGGCGGCAATGCCCGACGGTAAATCCGTCAAGGGGATCACCCCCTCGAGCGCGGCCCGCGGTTCAGCGGTGGTTGCGGCCACATGAACATTGGCGGCGAGCATCGGTGCCAGCCGGAACTCGTTCTCGCCGTCGCTGAGCACGATCCGCGCGGGTGTGCGCTCGATCACCCGCACCACCTGCCCGAGGCGCAATCCTTCCGCGGTCAGCTGCGCGAACGCGAGCGGCGGCTCGTCTTCAAGATGCACGATGCGCGCGGGTGTGGATAACGGCCACGCGCCAAGCGCGGTCCCCGGCACCTCGGGAAGCGGCCCTTCGGCCTCGGGAATAGGGTCGCCGTGCGGATCGACTCCGGGGTGTCCCATCGCCGCAGACAGGCGATCGAGCTGTTGTCGATTCAGGCGATGCTCCTGGCGCTCCGCAGCCACGTGCACGCGATCGAGCGGCATGCCGAGCTCTTCAGCGAGGTAGACCTCCCACAGCCGATGCGCGCGGACGACGTGCAACGCCACGCGTTCGCCCTCAGGCGTGAGTTTCAGGTGCGTGCCGTCACTCTGAATGAAGCCCTCCTGTTCGAGCCGCTCGGTTAACGCCAGCAGCACGCGATCGCTCAGCCCCAGCTCACCCTTCAACGAACTGAACGAAGCGGAATGTCCATCGGTCGCCTGTCGAAGCAGGTGCTTGAGCGCATTCTCGGTGCGCTCGCGGACCATGGCCGCGCGGCGAACGCGCACTTGCGCGGCAATGCCGTGGTTCGGCAGCAGGACCAACAGGGCCAGTAGCGCGAAGAGGAGGACGAGCCACATGATTTTGACTAATCAAAACTTTAGTGTTTGCCGGGCAAAAAGTCAATGTTGGACGGAAAGCAGTTTGGTAACATGCTGAAAACGCAATGCTTCCGTCGAGTACCGTCGAGAATTATCTGAAGGCGATCTTCGTCGGCGAGACCCACCTGGCCGCCGGGCAGAAGCTCGTGCCGATGGGTCAACTGGCCGCCGCATTGGGCATCGCGCCGGGCACCGCGACGACCATGGTGAAGGCGCTGGCGGAGTCGGGCCTCGTCACCTACGAGCCGTACAACGGCGTGCGCCTCACGAGCGCCGGTCAGAAACTCGCCGCGCGGGTCCTTCGCCGCCATCGCCTGATCGAGTTGTTCCTGGTGCAGGTCATGGGCATGAACTGGGACGAAGTCCACGAGGACGCCGAGCAGATGGAGCACGTCGTGTCGGATCGCCTGATCGAGCGCATCGACGAAATGCTCGGGAGTCCCGAATTCGATCCGCACGGCGATCCGATTCCCACCGCCGACGGCCGGCTCGCGCATCGAGCGCTCGAGTCGCTGCTGACCTGTCCGCTCAACACGCCCGTCACCGTCGCGCGGGTCACCGATCAGGACGCGGCGTTCCTGCGCTTCATCGAGAGCCACCACCTCAAGCCGGGGCAGACGATTGAAGTCGAGGAGCGCGACGAGATCTCGGGCAGCGTTCGCTTGAAGGGCAAGGACGACAAGCGGATGACGATCGGCGCCCGCGCCGCATCGAAGCTGCTGGTCACCGCCGAATAGCGGCAAGCGCGCGATCGAGCTCGCGCGCATGGTCGATCACAAACTCCGTTTCCGGCGGCGCCGTGCCGAACTTCGACGCGCCGAACCCATAGCGCGCGAATACGAACGGCACCTGTGCCGCTGTCGCGACTTTCCAATCCGCCGGCGAATCACCGACCATCACGATCTGATCGCCGGGCGCAAGCGCCTGCAAGGCGAGCAGTCCGGCGGGATCCGGCTTGCGCCCGTAGTCGCTGTCGCCGCCGATGATCCGGGAGAAGAATCCGCGCAGCCCGAGCGCTTCGAGGATGCCAATCGACGGCCCGAGCGGTTTGTTCGTGAGCACTGCCAGCGGTCCGCGCCGCAGCGCCAGCGCCAGGCTCTCCGCGACGCCGTCGTAGGGAACGGTGTGGTCCATCAGCCGTCGGTCGTAGATCGTCATGAAGCGCGCGAGCGCCTCGGCCGGTTGCGGATTCAGTCCGGACCGCGCCAGCGCGCGCCCCACCAGGATTGGCGCGCCCTCGCCGACCATCCGCACGATCTCCGCCATCGGCAG
>JAYWEJ010000076.1:0-27487 GCA_043779345.1 Acidimicrobiia bacterium
GCGCTGCTGATCATGGCGGGCGAGGCGGTGCTGTCGTCGTTCAACGAGCGGCTGCTCCGCGGGCGCGGCGCGATTGAGCCCGAAGGCGACGTGATCGGAGCGATGCGCTGGGCCTATCCCGGCGCGTTCATCGTGATGGGCATCGAGGGCGCGCTGACCGGGCCGGCGCCGCCGGACGTGTTGATGGGCGGCCTGGCGTTGTTCGGCTTCGCCAAGGCGCTGAAGATCTGGGCGATCTCGTCGCTCGGATCGCGCTGGAGCTACCGCGTGCTGGTGGTGCCCGGCGCGCCGCTCGTCACCTCCGGCCCCTATCGATTCATCTCGCATCCGAACTACCTCGCCGTCGCCGGCGAGATTGCCAGCGTCGCGGCAATCGTCTGGGCGCCGGTGACCGGCGTGCTCGCGACGTGTGGTTTCGGCTGGCTGATGATCGCGCGCATTCGAATTGAAGACAAAGCCCTTGGACGCAGCGCGAAGTAACCCGCGCGAAGTCTCGCCGAAGCGCGAAGCGCGAAGGCGGATAAAATAGCGGCCAATGAAAAGCCTGTCTCGCCGTAGCGCGCAGCGCGAAGGCGGACTGCCCAAATGGGCGACGACGCTCGACGTCATCGCGGTAGTCATGGCCCTGGTCGCGATCTCGGTCGCGATCGGCGGGGGCTTTCGCATCTGGATCTTCGACAGCCGCCTGTCCGTCACGGCCTGGTGGCGGCCGGCGCTGATCAGCGCGATCGCCATCGCGATTCGCCACGCGCTCGTCCGGCAACACCCCCTTCATCAGCGCGTGATTGGCGGCGTGCTGGAGTGGTGGCGCGCGCCCGACACGAAAGTGGTGCTGCCGATCCACCTGGCGTCGCGCATCGGCGTGCTGCTGGTGGGCTTTCTCGCCGTGATCCTGATCGGGTTTCCTCCGGAAGCCGCGAACCGCTGGCGGATCTACTCGAACGAGCTCCTCGACCTGCCGGGCCGGTGGGACACCGGCTGGTACCTGATGATCGCCACCGAGGGCTATCAATACCTCCCCAACGCGGCGCCGGACTATCAGCAGAACATCGCATTCTTTCCGGCGTTCCCGATGTCGATGCGCTACCTGTCGGTGCTGCTCGGGCGCCAGCCGCTGTGGGCGGGCGTCGCCATCTCGATCGTGTCGTTCTATCTGGCGCTGACCTATTTCCTGCGTCTCTCGCGCGACCTGCTGAAGAACGAAGAGCAGTCGGTCACCGCGGTGACGCTGTTTGCGGCCTACCCGTTCGCGGTGTTTTTCAGCGCCGCCTACACCGAGGGCCTGTTCCTGCTGACGTTGATGGGCGCGGTCTATCACTTCCACAAGAACCAATTGGTGCGCGCCGCGCTCTGGGGCCTGGTGTGCGGCCTGACACGGCCGAACGGATCGCTGCTGTCGATCGTGCTGGCGTTGATGGCGGTGGCGCCAATGTGGGACGCCGTGCGCTGGCGCCCGATCCTGCCGCCGCCGCCGGGCTGGGGCGCGATCGTGCGCCGGTTGCTGGCGGCCGGCGCTCCCGGGTTCGGGATGCTGGTGTTCTCCGCGTTCATCTACCGGCTGACGGGCAACCCGTTCATGTGGACGGTGCAGAATGTCGCGTGGGGACGGGTCTACCGCAGCCTCGACTCGCTGGTGTCCGATCGCGTCGGCTTCATCGCGACCAATGGTCTGTATTCGTATGCGTCCACGCAAACGATCGATCTGTTCTATTCGTCCGCGGTCCTGCTCGCGCTGGCCGCGGTCTGGCCGGTGTATCGCCGCTTCGGGCTGCCGTTCGCGGTGTTCATCCTGATCACGATTCTGCCGCCAATGTCGGCGGGCGGGTTGTTATCGATGGGACGAGTGACGTCGGTGTTGTTTCCCGTCTTCCTCTGGCTGGGCGCCGCGGTGCCGGCGCGCCACCGCGTCGCGTGGATCGGTCTGTTCGCGTTATTACAGGGATTCGTCGCGGTGATGTTCTTTACCTGGCGGCCGTTGTACTGACGGCGTCGTCTATACTCCACAGAAGATGTTCCGTCGTCTCTTACTGCTGACATTTGCGGTCATCCTCACGGCCGGGCTGACGCCGCGCCTTACGGCAGAGCAGGGCCAGAACGTCACGGCCGCGCGCACCAACGCCGACAAATCATTTCGCGCCGGGCGTTACGCCGAAGTCGAGACGCTCGCCCAGGCGTTTCCGAGGGACGAAGCGATTGCCGTGTATCACGCGCTCGGCGTCGCGGCGCGCGGGGACTACGCGAAGGCCGAATCGATCCTCCAGCCGTTCGCGACCGCGACCAGCGGCGGCGAGGCCGCGCTCGAGCTCGGCCTGCTGCAACTGAACACCGGCAAGCGCACCGAGGGCCGGCGCGCGCTGACGCTGGTGCTGATGGCCGACGGCGCCAATCCCAGCGCCCGCGCATACCTGCGGGCCGCGCGCGCGTCGCGCGCGCTCAATCGCGTTGATGACGCGCAGTCGTTTTTCCGCGATGCGATTGGCCTGGCGCCGACCGACGCCCGCATCAACACCGAGTGGGGCGAGCTGTTCCTCGAGAAATACAACAAGGCCGAAGCGGCAAAGTCGTTCCAGGAAGCGCTCAAGGTCGATCCGGAATATGCCGCGGCGCTGCTTGGCATGGCACGGGCGCTGGCCGATGAGAATCCGCCGCAGGCGGTGGCGTTCGCGCAGCGCGTGCTGAAGCAGAACCCGAACGACGCCGGCGCGAAGATCGTGCTGGCGCAGGTCGCGATCTACCAGGACAAGAAGCCGGACGTCACAGCCGCGCTCGATCAGATCCTCGAGTTCAATCCGAAACATCTCGAGGCGCTGTCGATGCGGGCGGCGATGGCCTACGTCGAGGGCCGTGATCACGAATACCAGGCGGCGGTCGCCGAGGCGCTGACGATTCATCCCAGCTACGGCGAGATCCACCGCATCGTCGGTGAGGTCACCGCCCATTACTACCGCTTCGACGAGGCCGTCGACCACACTCGCAAGGCGATCGCGCTCGATCGCGAGAACATCCGCGCGGTCGCGGACCTTGGCGCGCAGTTGATGCGCACCGGCGACGAGCGCAACGCCCGCCGCAATCTCGAAGCGGCGTTCCGGGTCGATCGCTGGGACGTGCAGACGTACAACCTGCTCGAGCTGCTCGACAACCTCGAGCCCTTCGACACCATCAAGGACGGCGACATGATCATCCGGCTGGCGCCGGACGAGTCGCCGGTGATGAAGAACTACGTGCCGATGCTGGCGCGCGAATCGCTCGACGCGCTGAGCAAGCGCTGGGACTTCACGCCGAAGGGGCCGATCCTCGTCGAGATGTTCCCGAAGCACGACGACTTCGCGGTGCGCACGCTCGGCCTGCCCGGCATGATCGGCGCGCTCGGCGCGTGCTTCGGCCGCGTCGTCACGCTCGATTCGCCGACGGCGCGCGAGCCCGGGTTCTTCAACTGGGGCGAAACGCTGTGGCACGAGATGGCGCACGTCATCACGCTGCAGCTCTCGGGCAACCGGCTGCCGCGCTGGCTGAGTGAAGGCACGTCGGTGTTCGAAGAGCGGCGGGCGCGGCCCGACTGGGGCCGTGAAATGGATCTGCCGTTCGCGCGCGCCATCGATCGCGGCGCCGTGATCAAGATTCGCGAATTGAACTCGGGCTTCAGCAGCTCGCAGACGATCAACTTCGCCTACTACCAGGCGTCGCTGGTGGTGGAGCACATCCACGACAGCTACGGGCAGGCCAGGCTGCGCGCGCTGGTGGCGTCGTATGCCGACGGCAGCGACACCGAGACCGCGATCAAGAAGGCGCTCGGCATCGACATCGACGAGCTGCAGAAGGGCTTCGATCAGTCGCTCGACAAGCGCTACGCGGCGCTGCGCCGCACGCTGACAGCGCCCGAAGGCCTGAAAGAAGACATGTCGGTCGATCAGGTCAAGGCACTGGCGTCCGCGAATCCCGACAATTTCCCGGCACAGATGGCGCTTGGCGCAGCGCTGGCCGCGGCCAATCCGGATGCAGCGATCGCGGCCTTCGAGAGGGCCGCGCAATTGGTTCCCAATGTTCCCGGCGAGGACAGCCCGCAGGCGGCGATTGCCGCCATCGCCATGAAGAAGGGCGACAAGGTGCGCGCGGCGCGGGCCCTGGAAACGCTGGTGTCGTATAGCCACACCGACATCCGATCCGCGCGCGAGCTGGTGTCGCTGTTGGATACCGCGAAGGAGCCGGCCAAAGCGCGCGTCGCCCTCAGCCGCGTCGTCTCCGTCGATCCGTTTGACGGCGCCGCGCATTCGCAGCTGGGCAAACTCGCATTGGGCGGCGGGGACACCGCCGAGGCCGTTCGCCTGTTTCGCGTGGCACTGGCGGCCAAGCCACTCGACAAGGCGAACGCGCATGCCGACCTCGCGGAGGCGCTCCTCAAGGCCGGCCAGCGCGACGAGGCACGCAAGCAGGTGCTCGAAGCCCTGCTCATCGCGCCGACATACACCAGGGCCCAGGACTTGCTTCTGAAGCTGCAGGAGGGAAGCCGCTAGTGCTGATGCGATGGACGCTTGCCGCCGCAGTGGTCGCGGCGGGCGTGTCTCTATCGCCCTCGAACGTTGGGGCGACCTTTAGTTCGCCCGATCAAAGTCCGGTGATCGACGGCAAAAAGTTCGCCGGCCTCAAGTGGACGTTCGTCCGCATCAAATACGGCACCTACGACAACGAAGGCTCCCAGGCATCGCGTCTCCAGTATTGGGATGAGCCGTGGGCGATCGATGCGCCGGCCGCGGAACAGAATCTTTCCAGGCGGATCAAGTCGGTCACCTCGATCGACGTCGGCGATCCGGTCGTCCTCACGCTCGAAGATCCGAAGCTGTGGGAGAACCCCTGGATCTACATCGTCGAGCCGAGCAACCTGGTGTTGAAAGACACCGAGGTGCCGATCCTGCGCGAGTTCCTGCTGCGCGGCGGCACGCTGACCTTCGATGACTTTCACGGGCCGTTCGAGTGGGAGCTTACCGAAAAGCAGTTGAAGCGCGTCTTTCCGGATCGCGAGATCGTCGAGATCGCGCCGCCGCACCCGATCTTTTCGTGCTTCTATCGCATCGACAAGTACCCGCAGATTCCCGGCCTCGGATCGTTCCTGAGCGGCCGCACCTGGGAGAAGGGCGGCTTCACGGCGCACCTGAGGGGCATCCTCGACGACAAGGGCCGGCCGATGGTGCTGATTAACTGGAACACCGACATGGGCGACGGCGTCGAGTGGTCGAACGCGCAGGAATACCAGGGCTACCTCAAGTGGACCGCGCAGGCCTACCAGATGCTGATCAACGAAGTGATCTATTCCCTGACTCACTGAGGTCTCATGAACACTACGGGCGTCGCGGTCGAAGGCCTTGCCGAGAAGGTGGCCGGCAGCCGCAACAAGATCCTCGCGGAACTGCGCAAGGTCATCGTCGGCCAGGACGATGTCGTCGATGAAGTGCTGATGTCGCTGTTCTGCGGCGGCCACTGCCTGATCACGGGCGTGCCCGGCCTCGCCAAGACGCTGCTGGTGAAGACGCTGTCGCAGATTCTCGACCTGTCGTTCAAGCGCATCCAGTTCACGCCCGACCTGATGCCGGCGGACATCACCGGCACCGAGATCCTCGACGAGGATCACGGCACGCGCGCGCTGCGCTTCGTCAAGGGGCCGATCTTCGCGCAGATCATCCTCGCCGACGAAATCAACCGCACGCCGCCGAAGACGCAGGCGGCGCTGCTCGAGGCGATGCAGGAATATCACGTCACCGCCGCCGGCCGCACCTACCAGCTCGAGCGGCCGTTCTTCGTGCTCGCGACGCAGAATCCCATCGAGCTCGAAGGCACCTATCCGCTGCCGGAAGCGCAGCTCGATCGCTTCCTCTTCAACGTCGTCATGACGTATCTCTCCGAAGACGATGAGGTGCAGGTCGTGACGGATACGACGGGCATGAAGAGGCCGGAGCCGGCGCGCGTCCTGAACGGCGCCGACATCCTGGAGATCCAGGATTACGTGCGCCAGGTGCTGGTGGCCGAGGAAGTGGTCCGTTACGCGGTGCGGCTTACCGACAGCTCGCGTCCCGGCCGCGGCGAGAAGCTCGACTTCATCGAGAAGTGGGTAAGGTGGGGCGCCGGCCTGCGCGCGTCGCACGCGCTGGTGATCGGCGCCAAGGCGCGCGCGCTGCTGCACGGGCGCCATCACGTGTCGGTGAAGGACATCCAGGCGCTCGCGAAACCGATCTTCCGCCATCGCGTGCTGCCGAACTTCTACGCCGAGGCGGAAGGCATCAGCCCGGATCGCATCGTCGATCAGCTGCTGGCCGCCGTGCCCCTGCCCGCCAGCGGGTTATAGCCGTGCCAGGCTCCGCGCGCTACCTTGACCCGGCGATCGTCGCGCGGCTCGGCACCATCGATCTCAAGGCGCGCACCGTCGTCGAAGGCTTCCTGACGGGCCTGCATCGCAGTCCGTACAAGGGCTTCAGCGTCGAGTTCGCGGAGTACCGGCAATACCTGCCTGGCGACGATCTCGCGACGCTCGACTGGAAAGTGTTCGCGCGGTCCGACAGGCACTTCGTCAAGAAATACGAAGAAGAAACCAACCTGACGTGCCACCTGATGCTCGACGTCAGCGGCTCGATGGGATACGGCTCCGGAGAAATCACCAAGCTGCAATACGCGTCGTACCTGGCCGGCGCGCTCGCCTACCTGATGCACCGGCAGCGCGATTCGTTCGGCCTGATCGAGTTTGACGACAGCATCGCGGCGTTGTTGCCGGCGAGCGCGCGTGCCGGCCACTTGCGCACGCTGCTGCTCGCGCTCGAGCGGGTCCAGATCGGCGCCCGCACCAACGTCGCGAAGCCGCTGCACGACCTGGCCGCCGCCGTCCGCAAGCGCGGCATGGTCGTCCTGATCTCGGATCTGCTCGACGAGCCCGCGAACGTGCTCGACGGCTTGAAGCATTTTCGCTACCGCGGCACGGACGTCATCGTCTTTCACATCCTCGATCCGTACGAGCTGAAGTTCCCGTTCGAGCACGCGGCGCGCTTCCGCGACATGGAGACCGCCGAGGAAGTGACGGCGGTGCCGAGCTCGATCCGCCAGGACTACATCGACAAGGTCGAAGCGCGGATCGCGTTCTATCGCAAGGAGCTCGGCCTCGCCGGCATCGACTACTGCCAGCTCGATACGTCACAGCCGCTCGAGCTCGGGTTGATGTCGTACTTGATGACGCGCCGGCGCGTGCTGTAATGGGCGGCATTTCCTTCCTGTCGCCGCTGTTCCTGATCGCGGCGATCGCGGCCGCGGTCCCGATCCTGCTGCATTTGTTTCATCGCAAGACCGAAGTGGTGATCGATTTCCCCGCGGTCAGCCTGCTGAAACGCGCGCCCGTGCAACAGCATCGCCGCCGGCGGCTGCGCGAGCTGTTGTTGCTGGCACTGCGGGTCGCGGCGTTGCTGCTGCTGGCGCTGTCGTTCGCGCGGCCGTATCTCGCCGGCGCGGCCGCCCCGGACCGAGCGCCGCTGACCGTGATCGCGGTCGACACCTCGATGAGCATGACGGCGCCCGGGCAGATGGATCGCGCGCGCGATGCGGCGTCGCGCGCGGCATCGGCTGCCCCCGGGTCGCACGCGCTGGCGCTGATCGGATTCGGCGACTCGGCCACCGTCATCATCGAGCCGACGACCGATCGAACCGCGATCGCGAGCGCGATCTCGCAGTTGAGCGCGAACCCGACCGGCACCCGCTTCCGCACCGCGCTGTCACGAGCCAGCGAGATCATCGGCACCCGCGAAGGCGACGTGGTCATCGTGACGGATCTGCAGCAGTCCGGATGGGAGTCGAACGATGATGGCGGGTTGCCGGATGGTGTTGGCGTCGAGGTGATCAGCGTTCCGCCGCCGACGGGGAACCTGGCGGTCACCTCAGCGGAGCGGCGCGATCGCCGCATCGTGACGTCGATCCAGAACTACGGCAACAGCGAGGTGCGCGCGCCCGTGCGCCTGTTCGCCGGCGGCAGGGAGATCGCCAGGGCTGATGTCACGATGGCGGCCCGCGGCTCGGCCGACGCGGAATTGCTCGGACCGCTGCCGGGCGGTGGCGACGCCGAGGTGCGCGTCGATGACGTCTCCGGTTATCAGCCTGACAACACGCGAAAGGTGGTGCTCGATCCGACGCCGGCGGTTCAGATCGCCGTCGTGGTGGCCGATCCGACCGGATCGACCGGCGGCCTGTATGTCGAGCGCGCCCTGATGGTCGCCGGCAACGGCCGCGAGTTCGACGTCGATGTCCGGGATGGGCGCGACGTCGCCAGCTTGACCGAGGCCGAGCTGTCGCGCATTGCGGCGATGTTCATCCTCGGCACGCGCACGCTCGATCGCAATGGCCGCGCCGCCGTCAGGAATTACCTGACACGCGGCGGGCAGGTGTTGATCGCCACGGGACCTGACGTCGATCCGGGCACGCTGGGCGACGTCCTGGGGACGCCGCTGTCGTTCGAGGAGCCGCCGATGCGAACGCCGGGGGCGACCATGATTGCAAGCGACGGCCGTCATCCCATCTTTCGGCCGTTTCTCAACCCGTCGGGCGCGTTGGGAGACGTCCAAGTGGAGCAGCACCGGCGTCTAAAGGATCAGGCGGAGCGGACCGTGCTGGCGCGATTCTCGGGCGGGGACGCGGCGTTGACGGAGCAGGCGGCGGGCGAGGGCCGGCTGATCGTGTTCACGTCGGATCTCGATAACAAGTGGAGCCGCTTCCCGTTGAATCCCGCGTTCGTGCCGTTTGCGGTCGAAACCGCCCGCTATTTGACGCGGGCCCGCAGCCTGGCGCGCCGAAGCCCTGAAGGGGCGAAAGCGGCGGAATCGAACCCGGCAGCGACGACGGTTGGTGAGTTTACGAATGCCATCGAGCGCACGACGCGCGCGGGATTGCTCGAAGCGACGAATGCGGCGCGGGACATCGAAGATCGCCAGCGTTGGTGGCAAATTGGGCTGGTCATCATGCTGGTTGCGCTGGCTGGTGAGTCTGTTCTGGGAAGGCGGACAACGTGATGGCCCGATGGCCTGATGGCCTGTTGGCCCGGTAGAATCGTTTATGGCCGATCGAGCGAGCGAACTTCGGGCCATTCTCGCCGGCGTGCGGGCGCGCTGGTCGCGCCGCGCGTTCCTGCGCGGCTGGATGGTCGGCGCGTGGGCCGCGGCCGCCATGCTGATGGTCGGCCTGCTCGCGGTGTTCCTGATCGCGCAGGAAGGCATCCCGCTCGTCTTCGTGGTGGGGACGGTCGGCATCGTCGCCGGCGTCGCGCTCTCGTTCGCGCTGCTGCCGCTGCGGTCGCCGCCCTCCGATCGGCAGATCGCGCGCTTCATCGAAGAGCAGGCCGGCGGGCTCGACGAAGTGGTCGTCACCGCGGTCGACAAGCTCGATAGCGGACCGGGGCCCGTCGTCGACTGGCTCGTCGGCGATGCGATACGCGCGGCGCGCACGGTGGATGCGCACCGCATCGTGCCCGGCGACACGATGTTGCGCGCAGCGGTGGGCGCCGCGATTGGCAGCCTCGCATTTCTGGTCGCGTTCTGGTTCTTCGCGCCGTCGGCCGAACGCGCCATTGACTTCGCCGGCTCCTACCTGTTCCCGCGGTTCTACACGATCGAAGTCATGCCGGGATCGATCAAGGTGCGCGAAGGCCAGCCGGTCACCGTGCTGGCGCGCATTCCCGGCAGCAGTGGCGGATTGGTCCCGATGATCACCGTCGGCCGCGGCGAGGCGGCGCGCTCGGCGCGCATGGCCGCCGGGCCGAACCCTGACGAATTCACGATCACGCTGAACAACATCGCCGTCTCGTTTCCGTATGTCGTGACGGCCGGCTCGGCGCGATCGAAGGAATACGAGATCGAGATCATCCGTCCGGTGCGGGTGTCCCGGATCGATATCAAGTACGACTATGCGCCCGGCGTCGGGCTGGAGTCACACACCGAAGAAGACGGCGGCGACATCTACGCGCCGGCCGGCACGAAGGTCGAGCTCACGATCACGACCGACAAGCCGGTGTCGCGCGGCCAGCTGGCGATGAGCGACGGCCCGGCGATCGCGCTGGCGGGGCACAACCAGGTGCTGACGGCCAGCCTGGTGGTCGCGAGGGACGGCTCGTATCGCATCGCGCTCAACGATGTTGACGGTTTCTCGAACGCCGGCGACACCGAGTATTTCATTCGCATGCTGAACGATCGGCCGCCGGACGTTCGCATCATGCGGCCGGCCGGCGACAAGCAGGTCTCGCCGCTCGAGGAAGTTGAGATCGAAGCGCGCGCCGATGACGACTACGGCGTGCATTCGCTCGAGCTCGTGATCAAGTCGGCCACCGGCAAGCAGAAGGTCGTAGCGATCGGCACGCCGGTTCGCGGATCGGTCGCGAGCGGGATGCACACGGTCTTTCTCGAAGACCTCAACGTCAAGCCCGGCGACGTCGTGACCTATCACGCGCGGGCGACCGACGTCGGCCGCGGGCGGAAATCCACCGAGTCGCGGAGCGACATCTTCTTCCTCGAGGTGAAGCCCTACGAAGAGGAGTTCGTGGCGGCGGACAGCAGCGCCGGCGGCATGTCAGGCCCGCAGCAGACCGGTCTCGAGGAGTTGATTGCGCATCAGAAAGACATCATGGCCGCGACCTGGAAGCTCGATTCGCGGGCGCGGCGCGGCGGCGCGGGGGTGCAGTCGGCCCCTGACATTCGCGCGGTCGCACAGTCGCAGTCGGCGCTGAAAGCGACGACCGAGGAAGTGGCGGCGCAGATGGCCGCGGACATGTCGGAGCAGCGTCGCCGCCGTCGCGGACCGGGAACGCTGACGCGCCCCGGCGACGATCCGCTGCCGCGCGCGGTCGAGGCGATGGGCCGTGCCGCCGGCGAGCTCGAGCGATTGAAGGTGGCGACGGCCTTGCCGCACGAAGAGCAGGCGCTCGCGGAACTGCTGAAGGCGGCCTCCGAGATCCGGCGCCGCCAGGTGGCGATGCAGCAGGCAAACGGTGGCGGCGGCAACGGCAACCGGCAGTCTCCGGACCTGTCGACGCTGTTCGATCAGGAGCTGCGCAAGCAACAGCAGACCAATTACGAGCAGCAGAGCACCACCGCGGATGCCGCGCAGCAGGACAACCGGGAAGAACAGGATCCGCTGGCGTCGATTCGCGAGCTGGCGCGCCGGCAGGAAGCGCTCGCGAAGCAGCAGCGCGATCTGGCGAGGAACCGGGAACAGATGAGCGCCGAGGACGTCAAGCGGCAGCTCGAACGTTTGACCCGCGATCAGGAAGAGCTGAGGCGTGAAGCTGAAGAGTTATCGAAGAAGATGCAGGCTTCGAGCGGGTCCAACAGTTCTAAGGGTTCCAACGGTTCCAGTAGTTCCAACGCGGAGAGCCAGCAGTTGCGAGAGGCTTCCGAGCAAATGCGGCAGGCCGCTGCCGATCTGCGCCGTGAGGATCCGCAGCAGGCCAGCTCGCGCGGTGCCAGGGCCGGCGAGGGCCTGCGCGGCATCGAGCAGCAGATGCAGGGCGCGCGGCCCGAGGAGCGGAAGCGCGCGATGGGCGATCTGCAGCTCGAGGCCCGCCAGCTCGCCGACGCGGAACGCCGATTGGGCAATGAAGCGTCGCAAACCACGCCGGGCAGCGCGGGCGAGGACGCACGCCGCCGGCTTGCCGGCGAGCAGGAGCGGCTGGCTGATCGCACGCAGCGTCTCGGCGAGTCCGTGAAGCAGCTGGCCAGCGGCAACGGCGCCCAGCCCGATGAGCAGCAGGCGATGTCAGAGGCCGCCCGCGAGCTCGATCGCCAGAACGTCGCCGGGCGCATGCGCGAGTCCGCGCAGGCGATGCGGCAGGGGCCACGAGCCGGGAGCCGGGAGCCGGGAGCCGGGAGCCGGAATGACTCGGACGAGATCGCGAAGGCGCTCGACAAGGTCGCGGATCAACTTGGCTCCGCAGGCGAGCGCGACGCCGAGGCTTCCCGCTTGTCCGATCAGTTGTCGCGCACGCAGGATCTCCGCGATCGATTGAGTCGCCTCCAGCGCACGATGGAAGATCTCGCAAAGGCGAACGAAGGCCAGCAGCCGGGTTCGAATCAGCCTGGTCAGCAAGGCAAGGAAGGATCGACCGGCCAGCAGGGGTCATCGGCGGGCGGACGCGACGGCTCGCTCGAAAAGCTGCAGCGCGAGGCCGACACTCAGATGCGCGAAGCCCAGAAGCTTGCCGAGGAAATGCAGCGCGAGAACCCCGGCATGCAGAAGGGCGGCTCGACGCCCGAGCAGTGGCAGCGCAGCGTCTCCGCGCCGGGCACCGAGGCCTTCAAGCAAGATTTCGCGAAGTGGGAATCGCTGAAGAAGAACCTGCTGGTCGCGCTCGATCAGACCGAATCGCAGCTGTCCGATCAGTTGCGCGCCCGTGAAAGCCGCGAGCGGCTGAACGCGGGCCGGCATGATGCGGTCGCCGACACCTATCGCGCGCTCGTCGATCGCTACTACCAGTCACTGGCGGCGCCAAGAAGACCCAATCGATAGATGGCCACAGACGGCGCAGAAGGCACCGACGGTCAATGAGGTTCGCCGTCGTCCTGCCGTGGTGGGGTTACGCGCTGGCGTTTGGCGCCGCGGTCATCCTCGGCTGGCTCGCCTACGCGCGCGTGCCCGTGATGCTGACGCCGGGACGGCGGCTTGGCCTCAGCGCGCTTCGCACCGTCACGCTGCTCCTCCTGATCGTGATCCTGTTGCGGCCGGTCGTCATGGTGCCGCCGGCCGCGGCCAAGAACAGCCTGCTGCCGATCCTCGTTGACGTGTCGCGCAGCATGCGGCTCCGTGACCCTTCGACTTCGCTCAGGGCAGGTGACGAGGGGCCGTCGAGGCTGGAGCGGGCGCAGGCAATGGTCAGGGACCTGCAGGCGCAGCTCGGCAAGGAATACCGAATCGAGATCCTGACCTTCGGCGAGACGCTGGCGGCGGCGACGGACATCGATCGCGTGGCCGCGACGGCGCGGCGCAGCGATCTCAGCGGAGCGATTGCCGATCTGGCCGAGCGGTATCCGGGTCGAGGCTACGGGACGGGGAGTCCGCCTTCGCCAAAAGGCTCCGGCGAGACAGGCGCGATGGCCGGCGTAATTGTGCTCTCGGATGGCGGTGATACGGCGCCGATCGAGTCTGGAGAAGGACGCGGCATTGGCGCTCCCGTGTTCACCGTCGGCATCGGCAACGCCACCGCGCCGCGCGATCGCGAGATCGTCAACCTCACCGCCGGCGAGCCGCTGCTGCCGGGGGCCTCGATCGACGTGAGCGTGTCGGCGACCAGCACCGGCTTCGGCACCGAACCGGTTGAGCTGCGCGTCAGCGCCAATGGCCGCCCGGTGGAAGTGCGGCGCCTGACGCCGTCGGTCGACGGCGCGCCGGTGCACGCGGTTTTCACGGTGTCGCCGGAGCCCGACGTGCCGACCGTCTACACGGTGCAGATTCCCGACGCGGCCGGGGAGCTCGCCACCGAAAACAATCGCCGCAGCGTGCTGGTGCCGCCGCAAACCGGCAAGCGCCGGCTGCTGGTCGTCGAAGGCGCGCCCGGCTACGAGCACACGTTCCTGAAGCGCGCGTTGTCCGACGACCCGGGCCTCGAGATCGATGCGGTCGTGCGCAAGGGCCAGAACGACGATGGCCGCGACACCTTCTATGTCCAGGCCGATCCCTCTCGGATGGCGGCGCTGTCGAGCGGCTATCCCTTCAAGCGCTCGGAGCTGTTCGCCTACGACGGCGTGATCTTCGGCAACATCGAAGCCGACTTCTTCACGCGCGAACAGCTCGAGCTCACCAACGACTTCATCGCGCAGCGCGGCGGCGGATTGCTCGTGCTCGGCGCGCGCTCGTTCGATCGCCAGGGCCTCGCCGGCACGGCGCTCGAGCAGGCGCTGCCGCTCGATCTCACGGATCGCGGCTCGAGCATTGCGCTCGCATCGGCGCAGGCGCCGCTCATGAAGTCCGATAGCGAACCCAATACGCCGGCGTTGACGGTGGATGGCGCCACGCATCCAGCAACCCGGCTCGCGGTGACGCCGGAAGAGAATCGCCAGAAGTGGGCAGCGCTGCCCGCACTCGCCTCGGTCGCTCACGTCGGCGGTTCGCGGCCGGGCGCGCAGATTCTTGCGGTCGCGTTGACGGCCGGAGGAACCCCGCAGCCGCTGATCGCGGCCCAGCGCTACGGCCAGGGCCGCTCGGTGGCGTTTGCGGGTGAAGCATCGTGGCGGTGGCGGATGATGCGGCCGGCCACCGACACCAGCTACGAAACGATCTGGCGCCAGCTCGCACGATGGGTGACCGCCGGCGCGCAGGGCCCGGTCACGATCGGCGCGATGAGTCCGGCGGTGCCGGGCATCACCGATCGCATCAGCATCATCGTCCGCGACGACGACTTCAAGCCGGTCGCGAATGCCGAGGTCGCCATCGAGATGACCGCGCCGGATGGCGAGAAACGGCAGCTGCCGGCGGCGCTGTCGAGCCCGCAGGATGGCCGCTACGGGGTGGCGGCGCGATTCGACCAGCAGGGCGTCTACAAGATCGACGCGACTGCCACGCGCGGCGGCACGCGGATCGGCAGTGCCTCGCGGCCGGTGCTGGTCGGCGGCGTCGACCTGGAGATGACGCAGCCGCGCCTCAACGAAGCGGTGCTGCGGCGCCTCGCGGCCGAGAGCAGTGGCCGCTACCTTGCCGCGGACGAGGTGCAGCAACTGCCATCACTGCTGCGAGCATCGCGCGCCGAAGCCGGCACGCCGGAGATGCGCGACCTCTGGCACAATGGGTGGAGTTTGTTGGCAATCGTCGGCCTGCTTGCCGCCGAATGGGTCGGTCGACGCAGGGTAGGATTGGCGTGATGAAGAGATCGCTGGCGATTGCCGCACTGTTGGTGAGCCTGTCCTCCGCCGCGTTCGCGGAGTCGCGATGGGCCGTGATCATTTCCGGCGCGTCCGGCGGCGAGAAGTACGCCGAGCAGATGACCACCTGGCGCAACGACCTGCGCGCCGCGCTCGTCGATCGCTACCAGTTCAAGCCGGAGTTCGTGAAGATGTTCGTCGACGAAACGGCGGCGTCCGGCGACAAGGGCACGGCCGAGAACGTCCGCAAGTTTTTCGCCGAGCTGAAGAAGTCGTCGGCCAAAGACGATTTCGTGTTGATCGTGTTGATCGGGCATGGCACCTACGACGGCAACGTCGCGAAGTTCAACCTGGTCGGTCCCGACATGACCGCGAAGGACTGGACGGACGTGATGGCGGGCATCCAGGGCCGCGTCTCGCTCGTCAACACCACGGAAGCGAGCTTTCCGTTCCTCGAATCGCTGGCCTCGAAGGGCCGCGTCGTGATCACCGCGACGGATTCCCCGGCACAGAAATACGCGACGGTCTTCCCCGAGTACTTCGTCAAGGCGATCAAGGAAGCGTCAACGGATCTCGACAAGAACGGCCGCACCTCGCTCTTCGAAGTGTTCACGGCCGCGAGCGCCGCGGTGAAACAACATTACGAGCAGCGCGGGCAGCTCACCACCGAACGGGCGCTGATCGACGACAACGGTGACGGCAAGGGCAGGGAAGCGACCGCTGAAGGCCCTGACGGCGGCATCGCGCGCCTTGCGTATCTCGATTCGGAGGTGGTCGCGGAGTCGGCGAATCCGGAGCTGGCCGCGCTCGTCCGCCGCCGCCGCGCGCTCGAACAGCAGGCCGAGGAGCACAAGGAGCTGAGGGGCGTGATGCCAGAGGCCGAATGGAATACGACGTTCGAGAAGTTGATGCTCGAGCTCGCGCAGGTGTCGGCCGAGATTCGAAAGAAGTCTTAGACCAAATCTGAGATCCGAGATCTGAAATCTAAGATCGAATGGTGTCCCACCATTCCACTCGCGTGCGTTCCGGCCGCCGCATGATCAGGACCAGAATCAGGCCCGCGACAAATCCCATCACGTGCGCCCAGAAGGCGACGCCGCCCGAGATGGCGTTACGCTCGAACACCGGCAGCTGATTGATGCCGTTCAGGAACTGCACCAGGAACCAGATCCCCAGGAAGACGAGCGCCGGCAGCTCGAACAGGATCACCGGGAACGGGAACAGCATCAGCACGCGCGAGCGCGGGTAGAGCACGAGATACGCGCCCATCACGCCGGCGATGCCGCCGCTGGCGCCGACCATCGGGACCAGCGAGTCGGGATTGAGCGCGGCCTGCGCGAACGCCGCCACAAACCCGCACAGCAGGTAGAACACGATGAAGCGCAGGTGGCCGAGGCGGTCCTCGACGTTGTCGCCGAAGATCCACAGGAACAACATGTTGCCCGCGAGGTGAAAGAACCCGCCGTGCACGAACATCGCGGTGACGACGTTCACCAGCGAGAACGACGCGGGCACCAGGCCGAAGCCGACGATGAAGGCGTCCCGGCCCTCGGCCGTGAGCATCAACTGCAGCAGGTAGACGAGGACGTTCAGCGTGATGAAGCTGATCGTGACGCCTGGTGTGGTTCGCGAAGGAATCACATCGCGGAGGGGAATCATCTGGCGTTCACGTAGAATAATTTAACGATGAAATGCCGTTCGTGCGGCGCGGAAATCGCCGTCAATGCCCTGATCTGTTACAAGTGCGGTACCGCCACCACGGAGGCTCGGATCAAGCCGCCGGCCCGCCGCTCCGGCCTCGGGCGCGGCACCGTCGCGGGTCTCATCCTACTCGGTCTGGCCCTGGCCGCCGTGGCCCGGGAAGTGGCCTGCGGAAGCCTGCTATGATGAGTCGGCCGCCGAACGGTCCGCCGATTACACGGCTCACCGATTCAGACGGCCCACCGATTAGCCAACTATTTGACGGACATGAACGCCCGCCTCGAAGTCAACGACGGCCTCGGCCAGCGAATCGTCCCGGTCAACAAGGACTTGCTCTGCATCGGCCGCCGTACGGAGAGCGATCTCCGCCTGGTCGGCAGCGACGTGTCTCGCGAGCACGCCGAGATCGTCAAGCAGAACGGCGACTGGATCCTGCGCGACAAGGGGTCGCGATACGGCACCTACGTCAACGGCGAGGCGGTCACCGAGCACAAGTTGACGCACGGCGATAAGGTGCAGTTCGGGCGCGCCAGCGGCGCCGACGTGGTGTTCCTCACCGGCGAGGGCCCCGCGCACACCGATCGATCGCACGCCAGCGCGGTCAACGATCTGCGGCAGCTCGCGGCGCTGCTCGAAAGCCTGCGCGCCCTCGGCTCGGGCCGCGTCCTCGACGAAGTGCTCGCGCTCGTGCTCGACGCGGCGATCGACGTCGCCGGCGCCGAGCGCGGCTTCATCATGCTGGCGCCGAAAGCCGGCGCCAAGGGCACCGAGCTCGAGATGAAGCTGGCGCGCTCGAAAGGCCGCGTCACCCTGCCGGGAACCGGCTTCAAGACCAGCCGCAAGATTCCCGAAGAAGTCTTCGCCACCGGCGAGCTCAAGATCGTCGCTGATCTCCTCGACGGCGATCTCGCCAACGCCCACCTCGGCACCGTCCAGCTCGGCATCCGCCACGTCGCGTGCATTCCGCTGCGCATGGTCCGCTATCTCGATCGCGCCGACATGAAGAGCGACAGCAGCAACATCGGCGTGCTCTATCTCGACAGCCGCGAAAAGGGCAGCCTGCTGGCGCCGCACACCCGCACCGCGCTCGACACGCTCGCGACGGAAGCCGGCGTGGCGATCGAGAACGCGCGTCTCTATCGCGAGACGCTCGAGATGGCGCGCATCGAACACGAGCTGAAGATCGCGGCGGAGATCCAGAAGGCGCTGTTGCCGGAAGGCAGCCACAGCGGGCCGTTTTTCCAGTCCGCAGGCACCTCGGTGCAGGCGCGCGCCATCGGCGGCGACTTCTTCGACATGCAGGACATGACCGACGGCCAGTTCGGCTTCCTGGTCGGCGACGTCGCCGGCAAGGGTCCGGCCGCCGCGCTGCTGACATCGAAAATCCTCGGCATCTTCTCGGCGTTCGTGTCGATCGGCGACAGCCCGGAGCAGACGGTCGATCACATCAACAAGGTGCTGACGCGCCGCCAGATCGACGCGCGCTACGCGACGCTGCTCTACGGGCAGCTGTCGGCCGACGGCAAGCTGATGTTCTGCAACGCCGGCCACAATCCGCCGCTCATCTACGGCGTCGACGGCCTGCGCCGCATTGAAACCGGCGGCATGCCGGTGGGGCTGTTCCCGTTGGCCCCGTACACGTGTGACACCCTGACGATGAAGCCGGGCGACACCATCGTGCTGTACAGCGACGGTGTCACCGAGGCGCAGAATGTGGCGGGCGAGGAATTCGGCGAGGCGCGCCTGGTCGCATTGATGGAGCGCTATTGCCGCGGCAGCGCCGACATCGTGCTCGACTTGATTATCAAAGACGTCAAGGAGTTCGCCGAAGGCGCGGAGCAGTACGACGATGTCACGGCGCTGGTCGTGAAGTACACCGGACCTCCATGAGGAATTCGGCCAGGGTGGCGTTGGGCCTCTGGCTCCTCCTCGCCATCGTCGTCTTCAACGTCAGGTTTGATTGGGAAGCGCGCAGGGCCAACCACGCGTTCGTGCGATCGCAGATCGTCAGGCATCAACAAGGATTGCCGACACTTTCCATCAACGACGGCTACCGGCCAATGGTGCGCGACGCCGCGCGGCACGCGGCGGTGTGGCTGGTCGTGATCGCCGGCGTCGGCACCGCGGCCACCGCGGCAGCTCGTCGAGGCCGTTAAATGCTCGAATCTTTGATTTACGACTGGAACAAGATCGGCGCGCCGGCCAAGCCGGCGCAGGTGATGCTCGACGACGAGACCCTGCGCGACGGGTTGCAGTCGCCGTCGGTGCGGACGCCGACGATCGCCGAGAAGATCGCGATCCTCCACCTGATCGACAAGCTGGGCATCGATACCGCGGACATCGGCCTGCCCGGCGCCGGCCCGCACGTCGTCGCCGATGTCGAGCGCCTGGCGCGCGAGATCGTTGATGCCAAGCTGAAGGTCAAGGCCAATTGCGCCGCGCGCACCACCGTCGCCGACATCACGCCGATCGTCGAGATCAGCCAGCGCACCGGATTGCCGCTCGAAGTCGGCATGTTCATCGGCTCGTCGCCGATCCGCCAGTACACCGAAGGATGGAACATCGAGTTCCTGCTCAAGACCACCGAGGACGCGATCAAGTTCGCGGTCAAGGAAGGCCTGCAGGTGATGTACGTCACCGAGGACACCACCCGCTCCGATCCGGCGACGCTGCGCAAGCTGTATGAGTGCGCGATTCGCGCCGGCGCGCACCGCATCTGCCTCGCCGACACGGTCGGCCACGCCACGCCGTGGGGCGCCGCGGCGGTGGTGCGCTTCGCGATGCAGGTGATCAAGGACACCGGCGCCAGGGTGCACCTCGACTGGCACGGGCATCGCGATCGCGATCTCGCAATCATCAACAGCATTGCCGCGCTCGAGGCCGGCGCGACCCGGATTCACGCGGCGGCGCTCGGCGTCGGCGAGCGCGTCGGCAATACGCCGATGGACCTGCTGCTCGTGAACCTCGTGGTGATGGGCTTCATCGATCGCGACCTGTCGCCGCTGATGGAGTATGTCGCGACGGTATCGGCCGCGACGGATGTCCCCATCCCCGACAACTATCCCGTGGTCGGCCGCGACGCGTTCCGGACCGCGACCGGCGTCCACGCGGCCGCGGTCGTCAAGGCGTGGAAGAAAGGCGATCGCGACCTGATGGACGCGGTCTATTCCGCGATCCCGGCGAGCCTCGTCGGCCGGCACCAGGAGATCGAAGTCGGGCCGATGTCAGGGAAATCGAACGTCGTGTTCTGGCTGGAGCAGCACGGCATCCCGAGCAGCGATCCGGTCATCGATCGCGTGTTCGCAAAGGCGAAATCGTCGACGACGGTGTTGACCGAGGCCGAGATCCTCGCCGAGGTCTATCGCTAATTCTTCAGCAGCCGCGCCTCGATCTCCGGCAAGGCCGCGACCACCACTTCACCCACCACCTGGAGGCTGCGGGCGGCGACGGCGTCGAGCGTGTCCTGCGCGGTATGCCACTGCGGGTAGTCGAGATCGATGATGTCGACCGACGGCACGCCCGCCTTCAGGAACGGGATGTGATCGTCTTCGACGGTCGTTTCTTCATCCATGAACGCGCGGTGGCCGAGCTTTTTGGCCGCGCCCCACACGATCTCCGTCAGCCAGCGCGTCGAGTTCGACTCGCGCCGAATGGTCAGGTTGCGATCGCCGATCATGTCGAGCAGGATCAGCGCGCGCAGTGACTTCAACGAGCCTGACTTGCGCGCCGCCTCGACGTAATAGCGGCTGCCGTAGGTGTTGTCGTTGCCCTGCCACTCGACGACCGCTTCCTCGCCGTCGAGGAACAGCAATTCGATCGTGAAGGGCAGCTGCTTGCGCGCCTTGATGACGCGCGCCAGCTCGATCAGCGCCGCGGTGCTGGACGCGCCGTCGCTGGCGCCGACGAAGCGCAGCTCACGAAACAGCTTAGTGTCGAAGTGGCTGGCGAGGACGATGCGATCGGGGCGCTGGCCGGGGATGGTCGCGATCAGGTTGACCATCTTGACCGGGCCGAGCGGCGTCGCGCCGTCGAACGCCTGCTCGATGGTCTTGATGCCGAGCGCCGCCATCTGCGCCTTGATGTAATCGCGATTCTTGACGTTGCCCGGAGATCCCGACGGGCGCGGGCCGATCGACACCTGCTGGCGCAGGTGTTCCCACGCCTTCGAGCTGTCGAAGGCGGGCCTGGTCTGTGCCTGTGTCAATCCGGCTACAGCCGGACACCACAGGCACGCAGCAACCAGCAGGCTAACGCTTGTTGAGCGGGATGTAGGCACGCGTCTGGGCCCCCTCGTAGAGCTGCTTCGGGCGCGCGATCTTGGTGTCGGGGTCGAGCAGCATCTCTTCCCACTGCGCGACCCAGCCCACCGTGCGGGCGATCGCGAACAGCACCGCGAACATCTCGACCGGGAAGCCCATCGCCTGGTAGATCAGGCCCGAGTAGAAGTCGACGTTCGGATAGAGCTTGCGGCTGATGAAGTATTCGTCCTCGAGCGCGATGCGTTCGAGCTCGAGCGCGATGTCGAGCAGCGGGCTCTTGCCCGTCACCTCGAAGACTTCGTAGGCGGTCTTCTTGATGATCTTGGCGCGCGGGTCGTAGGACTTGTAGACGCGGTGGCCGAAGCCCATCAGGCGGCCTTCGCCGGCCTTGACCTTCTTGATGAACGCGGGAATGTGCTCGACGCTGCCGATCTCCTTCAGCATCCGCAGCACCGCTTCGTTGGCGCCGCCGTGGAGCGGGCCGTAGAGCGCCGCCGCCGCGCCGGCCATCGACGAGAACGGATCGACGTTCGAGCTGCCGATGGCGCGCATGGCGCTGGTCGAACAGTTCTGCTCGTGGTCGGCATGCAGGATGAACAGCACGTCGAGCGCCCGTTCGAGCTTCTTGTTCGGCTGGTACTTTACCTCGGTCATCTTGAACAGCATGTTCAGGAAGTTGCCGGTGAAGCTGAGATCGTTGTCGGGATACACGTACGGCCGGCCGGTGCTGTGGCGATAGGCAAAGGCCGCAATGGTCGGCGTTTTCGCAATCAGCCGGTGGATCTGCTTGCGCCGCGACTCGGCGTTGAAGATCTGCTTGCTGTCCGGATAAAAGGTCGACATCGCCGCGACGGTGCTGATGAACACGCTCATCGGGTGGGCGTCGTAGGTGAACCCTTCCATGAACTTCTTGATGTTCTCGTGCACCATGGTGTGCATGGTGATGTCGTGGGTCCACTTGTCGAGCTGCGCCTTGTTCGGCAGCTCGCCGAACAGGATCAGATACGCCGTCTCGAGGTAGGTGCTGGACTCGGCCAGCTGCTCGATCGGGTATCCGCGGTACATCAGGATGCCCTTGTCGCCGTCGATGTAGGTGATCTTGCTCTTGCAGGCGGCGGTGTTCATGAACGCCGGGTCGTAGGTGCACAGGCCCGGGTCGTCGCCGCCGGTGGTGATTCTCTTGAGGTCGGTGGCGCGGATGGCGCCTTCCGCAATCGGCACCTCGTAGGTCTTGCCGGTGCGGTTGTCGGTAATGCTGAGCGTATCTGCCATATGGTGATCCAACTAATTCTAGCGAGGCTCCGCCTCCAACGCGAAGAAAAACCTTGGAGGCTGCGCCTCGTGGCTGATTAGCTGGCCCCGCCGTCGCTACGTGTCACTGGCCCGGCGCGAGTGGTCCGCCTGGTGGTGGCGGACGTCCCGGGCCGACAGGATGAAGATGACGTCCTCGGCGACATTGGTGGCGTGGTCGCCGATGCGCTCGAGGTGCCGCGAGATCAGGATCAGATCGAGCGCCGGCTCGATGGTTTCCGGGGCCTGCAGCATATAGGTGAGCAGTTCGCGGAAGATCTGGCTCTTGAGCGCGTCCAGCGTGTCGTCGGCGGCCAGCACGGCTTCGGCCAGCACGATGTCGCGGCGGACGAAGGCGTCCAGTGAGTCCCGCAGCATCTTCTGCGCGAGCTCGCCCATGCGCGGGATGTCGATCAGCGGCTTCACCGGGGGGTGCTGGAGGTAGCGCTTGCCGGCCTCGGCGATGTTGACGGCGAGGTCGCCGACCCGCTCGAGGTCGGTGTTGATCTTGACGGCGGCGACAATCACGCGCAGGTCGGCGGCCATCGGCTGGTGCAGCGCCAGCAGCTTGAAGCAGCGATCGTCGACTTCCATGTGCAGGTCGTTGATCGGCTCGTCGCCGGACAGCACGCTGTCGAGGGGGGCGTGATCGCGTTCCATCAGGCCGCGGACCGACTCGCGCACTTGCTCTTCGGCCAGCCCGCCCATCGCCAGCAGGCGCTCCTTGAGCCCGTCCAAATCCTGCTGGAAGTGCCGAAACACCTTCTCCATTAGCCGCACCGTCCTGTGACGTAATCTTCGGTCAATTTTTCCGCCGGCGCCGTGAACATCTTGTCGGTCCGATCGAACTCGATCAGGCGGCCGAGCCAGAAGAACGCGGTGAAGTCCGACACCCGCGCCGCCTGCTGCATGTTGTGCGTGACGATCACGATCGTATAGCTCTTCTTGAGGTCGTAGATCAGCTCTTCGATGCGCTGCGTGGCGATCGGATCGAGCGCCGACGCCGGTTCGTCCATCAACAGGATCTCCGGCTTGATCGCCAGCGCGCGCGCGATGCACAGCCGCTGCTGCTGGCCGCCCGAGAGCGCCAGCGCCGATTCGTTCAGGCGATCCTTGACCTCGTCCCAGATCGCCGCCTGGCGCAGGCTCTCCTCGACGCGATCGGCCGTCTCCGCCTTCGACTTCGTCAGCCCGTTGATGCGCAGGCCATACGCGACGTTCTCGAAGATCGACTTCGGAAACGGATTCGACTTCTGGAACACCATGCCGACCTTGCGCCGCAGCTGCACCACGTCCACCTTCGAGTCGTAGATGGACTGCCCGTCAATCAGCACGGCGCCTTCGACGCGCGTCGCCGGGATGATGTCGTTCATTCGGTTGAGCGTGCGCAGGAAAGTGCTCTTGCCGCAGCCGGACGGGCCGATGAACGCGGTCACGAGGTTGGCGCGGATCTCGATGTTGATGCCGTCAAGCGCGCGCTTGGCCCCGTAATAGAAGTTCAGAGCGTTGACCGCGACTTTGACCGGCTTGTCGAGGGCTGCGGCCGACTGCCCGGGCCGGCTGGCAATGCCCGACAGGCTCGCCGGTACGGGCTTGCTCACTCCGGTCATGCGCGTCCCCGGCGTTGCTGTCGATCTCTCACGATGATCGCAATCGCATTCATGCTCAATAGTAACGCCAACAGCACCAGGATGCCTGCGGCGGCGTTGGCCTTGAAGTCCGCCTGCGGCCGCGACACCCAGTTGAAGACCTGGATCGGCAGCACCGTGAACTTCGACCACACGCTGTCCGGCGCAAACGGAATATAGGTGAGCGCGCCGATGGTGATGAGTGGCGCGGTCTCGCCGATGGCGCGCGACAGGGCGAGGATCAAGCCCGTCAGCACGCCAGGCAGCGCCATCGGCAGCACCTGGTTCCAGATCGTCTGCCACTTGGTGGCGCCGAGGGCGTAGGAACCCTCGCGGATCGAGCTGGGCACGGTGCGGAGCGCTTCGCGGGTCGACAGGATCACGACCGGCAGCGCCAGCAGCGCGAGCGTCGCGGCGCCCGCCATGACGCTTTGGCCCATGCCCATCAGGCGCACGAACAAACCGAGACCGAGCAGCCCGTAGATGATCGACGGCACCGCGGCAAGGTTCGCGATATTGAGCTCGATGAAGCGCGACACCCGGCTGCGCGTGCCGTATTCCTCGAGATAGATTGCGGCGGCAACCCCGACCGGCAGCGCCATCAGCCCGGTCATCGTGATCACCCAGATGCTGCCCATCAGCGCGTGATAGACGCCGGCGTTCTCGGCGTTGCGCGACGCGATGTTGGTGAGGAACGACCAGCTCAATCGCGACGCGCCGTCCGAGAAAATGTCGTAGACGAGCGCGCCGAGTGCCGCGAGCGCGATCACCAGCGTCGCCAGCGACACCATCTGGAAGAGGAGGTCCGCGTGCTTCCTCACGAGTACTCCTCGCGGAACCGCTCGCGCAGCCAGGTGCTGATCAGGTTCAATCCGAAGGTCATCGTGAACAGCAGCATGCCGACCGCGAAGATCGTGCGGTACTCGATGGTGCCCTGCGGCGTGTCGCCCAGGCTGACCTGGACGATGTAGGCCGTCATCGTTTCGACCGGCACCAACGGATTGGCGGTCAGGCGCGGCTGCTGGCCGGCGGCGATCGCGACGATCATCGTCTCGCCGATCGCGCGCGACACCGCGAGGATGAACGCGGCCGTAATTCCCGAAAAGGCGGCGGGCACGACCACCTTCAACGCCGTCTGCATGCGGGTCGCGCCGAGCGCATAGGAGCCTTCGCGCAGTCCCTGCGGCACCGCGCGCATCGCATCCTCCGACAGCGACGACACCAGCGGCAGGATCATCAACCCCATCACCAGCCCGGGGCTGAGCGCGTTGAATCCGGATAGCGATGGAATAAAGGTCTGCAGGAGCGGTGTCACGAACGTCAGCGCGAAGTATCCGTAGACGACGGTCGGCACACCGGCGAGGATTTCGAGCACCGGCTTGACGACGCGGCGGAAACCGCTCGGCGCGTATTCGCTCAGGTAGACGGCCGTCAGCAGGCCCATCGGCAGCGCCACGACCATGGCGATCGACGAGACCAGCATGGTGCCGCCGACCAGTGGCAACACGCCGAACTGCTGATTGGCGAAGAGGGGGGTCCACTCGGTGCCGGTCAGGAAGTCGAGGACCGGCACTTCGCGGAGGAATTCATACGTCTCGAAGGCGAGGACGAAGATGATCCCCCCCGTCGTCAAGATCGAGAGCAACGCGCACAGGAACAGCAGCCGCTCGATGATCCATTCGAGCGTCCGGGTGGTCATGGCCGGCGTGCTACTTTCCGACGCCGGTCGCGAACTTCTCGAGGCTGGCGGTGTAGCTCGCCGCGCCCAGGCTCACGTAGTTCACTTCGCGCACCAGTGCGTCTGCGTTCTTCAGGTAGAACTCCGCGAACTTCCGCACTTCCGGCCGTTGCGCGGCCTTCTTGGACACGTAGATGAAGACCGGCCGCGACAGCGGCTTGTAGGTGCCGTCCTCGATGGTTTGCGGGGTCGGCGTGATCGGTCCGCTCTTGCCATCGTCAACGGGGACAAGCTTCAGCTTTTCCTTGTTGCCTTCGTAATAGGCATACGGGACGAAACCGAGCGCGAGCTCGTCGTTGCTGATGCCCTGGATCAGCACGTTGTCGTCTTCGCTCGACGTGAAGTCGCCGCGGCTGGCCTTGGCCTTGCCGTTGATGACTTCCGTGAAGTAGTCGTAGGTGCCCGAGTCGACGCCGGCGCCGAAGAGATGAATCTCGCGATCCGGCCAGCCCTTGCGGACCTGGCTCCACTTCGTCACCTTGCCCTGCGCATCGGCCGCCCACAGCGTCTTGAGCTCCGCGGTCGTGATCTTGTCGGCCCACGCCGCTTTCGGGTTCACCGCGATCGCGATGCCGTCAAACGCGACGGGCAGCTCGATGTATTCGACGCCGCTCTTCTTGCAGGCTTCGATCTCGGTCGCGCTGATCGGCCGCGAGGCGTCGGCGATGTCGATCTCGGAGCGGCAGAATTTCTGAAAGCCGCCGCCAGTGCCGGAGATGCCCACGGTCACACGAACGGATTTTTCGACTTTCTGAAATTCCTCCGCGACGGCTTCGCTGATGGGGAAGACCGTGCTCGACCCATCGAGGCTGACCAGTGAAGGGCCAGACGATGAAGACGATCCGCCGCCGCCGCGGGCATCCTGGCCGCTGGAGCCACAAGCCGCGAGCGTGGCCACGAGAATCGATCCACAGATGAGGCTCAGGTGCTTGCCCTGAGCGAACGGCCGTGTAACGGCCGTGAGTCGAATGGGCAACTTCATCCCGTTAGCGTATTCGGCGCGGGTTTCGCGGTAGTTTCTGCCGTGTTAATTCCGTGTTAACGGAGCCTGGCTCAACGGTTAGCTTGGCGTGGAGCTACGCCGCCGCGGCGACTGCGCTTCACGACGTTCTCTGCGGCCGAGCTCCGTGTTGGCGCCTGCTGAGTTGTTGACCAGGGCGAGCGACGGCGCGGACGCTTTTCGGTAGGGAACCTTCTCAATCCGAACCTTACGGTCGAGGGCTTCTTCAAGAGCCGTCGCCTGCTTGTGCGCCGCCCAGACTTCGAGTTCGGCATCGCCAATCGCCTGGACCTTGATGTTGATGATGCCGAGCCGCTCGCGGACCTCGACACCGCGGACCACGCCGTGGCGTGACCGGTCGAGCGTTTCGGCCAGGCGCAGGAACGCCGCCAGGGTCCGGACCGCGTGGCGTTCCTTCTTGCCGAGATGTTCGAAGCCAATGTGCTCGGCCTTCGGCGTGGCGCGGCGGTGATAGCGGGTGAGGAGCGCGATCACGTCGATCTCCTCCGGCTCGAAGCCGCGCAGGTCGCCGTGTTTGATCAGGTAGTAGGAGTGGCGATGGTGCTTCTCGTAGCTGATGTGGTTGCCGATGTCGTGCAGGAAGCCCGCATACTCGAGCCACTCGCGCTCGCGATCGCCAAGCTCGTGAATGCGTTTCGTGTAGTCGAACAACGTCAGCGCGATCGCCGCGACCTGGCGTGAGTGATCCGCTTCCCAGGCGCAGCGCTCGGCGAGCTCGATCACCGAGCGGCGGCGAACGTCGGGATAACGATCGACGCGCGCAATGTCCTTGCGGTGCCGCTGGATGTAGTCGAGCAGCACGCCTTCGCGCAGCGCCAGGTCGCAGAGCGTGATCTCCTCGGCGTCGAGCTCCTTCAGCAGCGTGTCGAGCAGGACCGCGCCGGCCACCATCAGGTCGGCTCGCCTCGGATCGAGGCCAGGCAGATGCATGCGCTCCTCGAGATCCATCTCGACGGCGGTCTTCCGCAATCGGCGGATGCTCTTGGCGGGCA
>JAYWEJ010000077.1:0-5312 GCA_043779345.1 Acidimicrobiia bacterium
CGCATGATCAAGGCGGACGACAACCTGAAGGTGATCTTCAAGAAGCCGACCGTCAACATGTTCGAAATGACGAAGTTGGTCAGCAAGCACCTGTCGTAATACCGCAACATCCCTCTGTTACGGTGATATCGGGGCGCGCGGGCAACCGCGCGCTCATCTTTTGTACGGGCTTGCGGGCCTACGGGCTACGGGCTTGCGGCAAGGCCTCAAGACCTCAAGACCTCAAGACCTCAAATGCTCCGTCGCCCAACGTTCAAACACCATCAGCGGGAACAGTGTGTGCGCATGATTCTCGCGGCCGTCGGTGTGGTCGTCCATCAGCTGCGCCACCACTGCCGGATCGAACAAGCCGCGCCGCGCCATGCGCTCGCGCGACAGGAGATCGCGCATCAGCGGCTGCAGCTCGCGGCGCAGCCAGTTCTTCATCGGGATGCTGAAGCCTTCCTTGCGCCGGTGGAGGATCGTATCGGGCAGCACGCTCTTCATCGCCTGCTTCAGGATCCACTTGCGCTCGCCGTTGCGGATCTTCAGGTGGCCCGGCATCGAAAACGCCAGCTCCATCAGGTCGCCGTCAAGAAACGGCGCGCGCGTCTCGAGCGACGTCGCCATGCTCATGCGATCGACCTTCACCAGGATGTCGTCGGCGAGATAGAGGCTCAAATCCGCATACAGCTGGCGATTGAGCAGATCGTCCTGGCGGAAACGCCCGAGCGCGTCACGAACCGGCGCGTAGACGTCGGTCGAGGCAAGCGCCTCGCGCAGGCCCGAGTTGTAGAGACGCGCCTTGTCGCGCGCGTTGAGGTACACCATCCAGCGATAGTGGCCGAGATCCGACGGCGCGGTGGTGGCGCCGGCGCTGAACCGCTTGACCTTGTTGACCAGGCCCTTCTTCTTCTCCGTCGGCGGCAGGGCCGCGGCGACGCCGGCGAGCGCCGGCATCAGCGCGTCGCCCATCCAGCCAAGTTTGGCCGCGAGCGCCTGCGCCTGGTAGGCGTCGTAGCCGCCGAACAGCTCATCGCCGCCGTCGCCCGACAACACCACCTTGACGTGCTCGCGCGCCAGCTCCGACACGCTGAAGGTCGGGAATAACGACACGTCGGCGAACGGCTCATCCAGATGGACGATCAATCGCTCGAACATGTCGCCGAGATTCGGAGACGCGGTTCGTTCACGATGGTTCGTCTTGAACCGCGCCGCCACCTCGCGCGCATACGGCAGCTCGTTGTAGGTGCCGTCCGAAAAGCCGATGCTGAAGGTGTTGACCGGCTGCGAGGCTGAGGCGCTCATCAACGCCACGATCGAGCTCGAGTCGATGCCGCCCGACAGGAACGCGCCGAGCGGCACATCCGCCATCAACTGGCGCTCGACCGACTTCTTGAGTCCGGCCCTCAGCGCATCGGCGGCGTCCGCGTCGCGCCATTCTCGCAGCGGCACGTCGGCGGCATCCCAGTAGCGATGCACCGTGGCCTGCCCATCCCGGTACTTCAGGAAGTGCGCGGGCGGCACCTTGTGCACACCTGCGAGCATGGTCCTCGGCGCCAGCACGTATTCGTAGGTCAGGAACTGATCGAGCGAGATCGGATCGAGCTGCCGCGATACTTCCGGACGAACGAGGAGTGCTTTGACTTCAGAGGCCAGCAGCAGGCCTTGCGAGGTCTGCGTCCAGTAGAGCGGCTTCTCGCCCGCGCGATCGCGCGCTGCAATCAGCGTGCGGGTGCGGCCGTCCCAGATTGCCAGCGCGAACATGCCGCGCAGGCGCACCAGGAAATCCTCGCCCCACTGCTCATACGCGTGAACAAGGACCTCGATATCCGAGTTGCGCGAGTGAAAGCGGTGGCCGAATCCCTCGAGCTGCTGCTGCAGCTCGTGGAAGTTGTAGATCTCGCCATTGGCGACAATCTTGATGTCGCCGGTTTCGTTCAGGATTGGTTGCTGTCCGCCTGCGAGGTCGACGATGGCGAGGCGGCGCATGCCGAGGCCGACGCCAGGCAGCGTGATGCTGCCCTCTTCGTCGGGGCCGCGGTGATGCAGCATCCGCACCATGCGCGCGAGATCGTCCGCAGCGACGGGCCGATCCAGATCACGCTCGATGATGCCGACGATGCCACACATATAAATCAGGCCATCAGGCCGTCAGGCCATCAGGTCGTCAGGCCTCTTTCCTTCGATCGCGAGTAACCTTCGCCGGAATTCCCGTTGCGATCGAAAAGTCGGGGATGTCGCCGACGACGACCGCTCCTGCTCCAATGATGGCATCACGGCCGATCGTCGATCCATCCGTCACGACGACGTGGGTGCCGAGCCAGGTGCCGTCGCCGACGTCGATGCCCTTCGCGGTCCTGCCCTGCTGCAGCACCGGAATATCGGTCCGGTCGTACAGATGATCGCCGCCGACGAGGTAGGTGTAGGCGGCAATCAGGATGTCCTTGCCGACGCGCACGCGCGAGGCCGAGAAGATCTCGCAGTTGAAGCCGATGTTGGCACGGTCCTCGATGACGATGTCGCCGTTCTTGCAGCTCAGGATAGTGTTGCGGCCGACGAACACGCCGTTGCCGATCGTGATGCCCTTGTTGTCGGTGCCCTTGGCATCGAGGCAGCACAGGTCGTCGATCACAACGTTGTCGCCGATGTGAATCTTGTGGGGATGGCGGAGCGTGACGTTGGCGCCGAACACGACGTTGCGGCCCACCGAACCCAGCACCAGGGGAAACAACCGCGACCGCAGGACCAGCCCAACGGCGCCCGGCACCCAGCTCGCCAGCACCATCGCCAGCTCGTACTTGATCAAGGCCCAGACACCCGGTTTGCCGACGAACAGCTCGCGGTACTTGTCGGACTTCGATCGGTTCTCGTTGAAGAGTTCCTGCTGGATGACGGTGATGCGCGGATCGTGCTCGCGCGTAGGTCGCCCCGTCATCGCCTGCCGATTATTCCCTGCGCCCGCTCCGCGGGCGCGGAGTGCGGCTCGGTCAGCTCGGTTTCGCGAACTTCGCGAATCACGTAGGTGGGCTTGTCCTGCGACTCGTAGTAGGTGCGCGCCATCACTTCCGCCAGCAGGCCGAACGTCACGAGCTGCACGCCGATGAACACGAGCATTACACCGAGCAGCAGCAACGGCCGATCGCCAATCCCCTGCGTCGTGAACAACCGGATGTAGAGGAGATAGCTGGTGATCGCCGCCCCCAGCCCTCCGGTCATCAACCCAAGCAGCCCGAAGATCTGCAGCGGCCGTGTCGAGTAGCTCAGCAGGAACTTCACCGTCGCCAGGTCGAGGACAACGCGAACGGTGCGCGACAGGCCGTACTTGGTGACGCCGGCCCGGCGCGGCCGGTGATTCACGACCATCTCCGCGATCGTCACGCCAATCTCGCTGGCAATCGCGGGCAGGAAGCGGTGCATCTCGCCGTAGAGGCGCAGCGGCTTCACGACTTCGGCGCGAAACACCTTGAGCGAGCAGCCGTAGTCGTGCAGCGGCACGCCGGTCGCAAAGGAGATCAATTTGTTGGCGAGCACGCTCGGCACGCGGCGGGTGACGAAGGTGTCTTTCCGGTCCTTGCGCCAGCCGCAGACGATGTCGTTACCCTGCTCGATGAGCGCGACCATCGCGGGGATGTCGCGCGGATCGTTCTGCAGGTCACCGTCGGAGGTCACGATCAGGCGGCCGCGCGCATGTTTGATGCCGGCCGCAAACGCCGCGGTCTGCCCGAAGTTGCGGCGGAACCTGATGACGTGCAGCCGTGGATCGCGGGCCTGCAGCGCCGCGAGCTGATCGAACGTGTCGTCGGTGCTGCCGTCGTCCACGATCAGCAGCTCGTAGCTCCGTCCGTACTGTCCCAGCGCCTGGGTCAGCTCGTCATAGAGAGGCTTGATGTTCGGGGACTCGTTGTGGACCGGGATGACGATCGAAAGCTCAGGGCTCATCAAATGAACAGGAATCAAGGCATTATAGAACGAGACGGTGCCCTCCTTCGACCGACTTTCGCGTGCGCTCGGCGTTCTCGCGGCCATTCTGGGCACATTCGCCGCGAGTGTGTATTGGCGTGCAGGGCTCTCGCTCAGCCATTACGACGCCAAGGCGCACCTCGTCGTCTCGCGCCGAATCTTCGACAGCCTGACGCCAAGCTGGGAGCAGATCGGCGCGGTGTGGCTGCCGTTGCCCCACGTCATCAACGCCATCCCCGTCCAGATCGACTGGTTCTACCGCACCGGCGCCTTCGCCATCGCGATCTCGATCCTGTCGTTCGCGATCACGACCGCGTGCGTGTCGGCGATGGTGCGATTGCTGACCGGATCGCGGACCGGCGCATTGCTGGCCGCGTCGCTGTTCGCGTTGAATCCGAACGTGCTCTACCTGCAGAGCACGCCGATGACCGAGCCGCTGCTGTTCGCGCTGACCGCACTGGTGGTCCTGCATCTTGCGGAGTGGGGGAAGTCGGAGGCGCCGCGCGCGCGGCCGGCGGTTGGCTGGACCATCGTGCTGGCCTGCCTGACGCGCTACGAGGCATGGCCGATCGTTGGCGCCGCGATCGTCGCCGCCGCGTTTCTCAAGTGGCGCAACGGCCTCCCCGCGGTCGCGGTGGTCCACGAAGCGGCGCGGGTGACGCTCTATCCGATCGCGGCGGTGTTGTTCTTCATGGGCATGAGCTTCGCGTCGACCGGCCAATGGTTCATCACCGGCGGGTTCTATGTGCCCGATCCGAAGCTGCAGGGACAGCCCGGCGCCGTCTACGAGGCGATTCGCGAAGGGCTGGCCGGCCTCGCCGGCGCGCGATTCGTCCAGCTGCTGACGATTGCGGTCGCGCTGGTGGTGCCGGTTGCGCTGCTGCGCCGCCGGTGGAGCGGGCTGCTGCTGCCGCTGGCACTGCTCGCGGCGGTCGCGCTCCCCTTC
Source organism: Acidimicrobiia bacterium (assembly GCA_043779345.1). Taxonomy (GTDB): domain Bacteria; phylum Acidobacteriota; class Vicinamibacteria; order Vicinamibacterales; family UBA2999; genus 12-FULL-67-14b. The sequence goes on from JAYWEJ010000077.1 coordinate 4,889, forward strand.
TACGCCTACCTGACGGGCCATCCGTTCCGCATTCGTTATGAAGTGCCGCTGATTCTTGGCGGGGCGGCCGTGATCGGCGCGGCGGTGTCGTTGCTGCGCTGGCTCGCACCGCTCGCCGCGGTGCCGATCCTGATCCTCGTGCAGAGCTCGACGCCGATGTTCAGCCAGGTCGCGCCGATGCTGATTGAGGCGCAGCTCGATCGCGTCAACGGCGTAGGCCGCCGCGTCGTGACCGACTGCCTGCAGCGGTCCTACGACGGCACCACGATCATGGCGAGCATGGGATCGCTCGCCCATTACATGCAGGAGCTGTCGCTCGCCGGCTTCGATCTCGACGATTTCATTCACGAAGGCAGCGGCCCGATCTGGGGGCACGCTTACCATTCAGAACCATCGCTGATGGTGGGGTGGGTGCTGGTCGAGG
>JAYWEJ010000078.1:0-5307 GCA_043779345.1 Acidimicrobiia bacterium
GATCATGACGTTGCGCAAGCGCAACTGATCCGGCGTGCGCACTTTCGGTTGGCGGCGCAGCATCAGCACCGTCGCGTAGAGACCGGTCAACGTGAACAACCCGCCGATGGTGGTGCCAATCACCGGGCCGATCGGCTGTGGATGCGGGACCAGGTCGAAGATGGCCGCGACCACATAGGCGCCAATCAGCGGGCTCACCACATACATCGCCGTGAGGAGGCGGCGGAAGAGCGGCGGCGGCAGCGCCTCGTCCCCGGCACACTGCGACTCGAGGTACACGGTGTGCATGATCACCGGCGGGAACAGGTAGACCATCATCGTCCCGAGGTCGAGCAGGCTTTCACGGGTGTAGTCGATGAAGTTCCGGAACTCGATCAGGACGTGCAGGACGAACCAGACGGTGCTGATGACGAACAGCGCCAGCGTGGCGTTATCGATGCGGCGGCGGACGCCGGGCGTGTAGTCCCTCGACGAGGCGCCCCAGATCGGCCCGATCTCGCGAACGCTGAATACCGCGGCGGCGCCATAGGCATAGGCGCCGAACAGGTAGACGAACAGGAAGACCAGGCTGATGAGGGTCACGATCCTGATGGTTTATACGCCAAACCCGTGCCGCATGACGGCCAGGCTGACTCGAACGGTCGAATCCAGCGCCCGAACGGCCACCAAAGTATCCTGATCGGTATCAGGTGACACTGCACGTGCTGACACGCTTTGCCCCCGCGCCAACGGGTTATCTGCACCTCGGACACGTCGTCAACGCGCAGCATGTCTGGGGCGCCGCGCGCGAGCGCGACGGCGAGGTCATGCTGCGGATCGAGGATCACGACCGCCAGCGATCGAAGGTCGAATACGAGGCCGCGATTATCGAAGACCTCGCGTGGCTCGGTTTCAGGCACGACGGCGACATCGTTCGCCAACGCGAGCGGGCGCACATCTATCACAAGGCGTTGCAGCGCCTCATCGACCGCGAGCTCGTCTACGGCTGCACGTGCACGCGTTCCGAAATCAACGGCGAGCGTTATGCCAGCACCTGCCGCGACAAGGGCATTCCGCTCGGCGACGGCGTCGGCTGGCGCGTGATCATCGAGCCCGGCGTCGAGCGTTTCTTCGACGAGATCCTCGGGCCCCAGGAACAGGATCCGAGCGAGCAATGCGGCGATCTGCTGGTGCGCGATCGCCTCGGCAACTGGACCTATCAATTTGCGGTGACGGTTGACGATCACGTCCAGCGCATCACCGACGTGGTGCGCGGCCAGGATCTGCTGCCGTCGACCGGGCGCCAGATTCGCCTGGCGCGGCTGCTGGGGCGGCAGGAGATGCCGAGGTTCCGGCACCACCCGCTCGTCATGAAATCGCCCGCGCAAAAGCTGAGCAAATCCGATGGTGACACCGGTGTCCGCGACCTGCGAGCGCTCGGCTGGACCGCTGCAAAAGTGCTCGAAAAAGCTGCTACTCTAAAAGCATGAAGCAACTCATTTTCACGGTCCTGGCACTCAGCCTCCTCGTGCCGGCCGTCCCGATGGCCCACCCCGGTCACGATCACAAGTTGATGGGGACCATCTCCTCCGTCGACAAGAACAAGATCGTGATGAAGACGACCGAAGGCAAGGACATGACCTTCGAGGTGACGCCGGTCACGATCTTCAAGAGCGGCACCAAGAAGGGCGCACAGTCCGAGCTGAAGGCCGGCATGCGCGTCGTCGTCAACGTCGGCGACGGCGTCGAGCCGCTCAAGGCCAAGGAAGTTCAGTACTCCGCGTCGACGACCACAGCGCAGCAGTGATTCCCGCTCGCCAGCCTGCCTCGCCGAAGCGGCGCGGAGGCGGGGCGGCAGTCGCCATCGCGGTCAAGGACGCCACCGAGATCTGGCGTGATGGCCGGTTCCGCTGGGCGGCCGGCCTCCTCTTCATCCTCGTCATCGCCGCCGTCGCCGGCGGCGCTCACAATCAATCACTGATCGCGCGCCAGCACGCCGACGCGCAGCAAGCGGAACGGGACGTGTGGCTCGACAAGGGCGACATGAACCCGCACGCGGCCGCGCATTACGGCGCGTTCGTGTTCAAGCCGGTGCAACCGCTCTCCGCGATCGACCCGGGGCTCGATCCATTTGTGGGCGTGTTCGTCTTTCTCGAAGCGCACAAGCAACAGCTGGCGCGGCACCGGCCGATCGAGGACGCGACGCCGACGCGACGGCTCGGGCAACTGACGCCGGCCTCGGCCGCGCTGGTATTGTTGCCGCTGCTGGTCGTGGCGCTGACGTTCTCGAGCTTTGCCGGTGAGCGCGATCAAAACACGTTGCGGCCTTTGCTCGCCATGGGCATCAGCCGCCGTTCGCTGCTGGCCGGCAAGGCGATCGGCGCGGTGTTGCCGCTTGCCGCCGTGATCGTTCCCGCGGCGATCCTCGGCGCGGCGATTCTGTCCTGGAACGCGCCCGCGGATCCTGACGCGCCGATTGCCGCGCGCGCCGCCGGGATTGGCCTCGTCTACCTGGTCCACACACTGATTTGGATCGGCCTCGGCCTGGCGATATCCGCGCGCTCGCGCTCGCAGGGCGCCGCCCTCGTCGTCCTGCTCGCGATCTGGTTTGCGAACGCGTTCATCATGCCGCCGCTGGCGATGGCGGCCGCGAAGTGGATCGATCCGTCGCCGTCGGCGATCGAGTTCGCCGCCGCCATCCAGGACGAGAAGGATTCGTGGCCGACGTGGGATCAGCGCGTCGACCGGGTCATGGAGCGCTTCCTCGACGGCGAGTTCGAGTCGACGATGGCGCCGTCGAACGTGGAGGTGGTGGCGCTCCTCGAATCGGAAGCCGACGAGACGGCGCTGTACGATCGCCGCTTCGCTGAGCTGTTCCAGCGCTACCAGCGGCAGGCGAGGAGCTACCAGCGCGTCGGCGCGATTGCGCCCACGCTCGCGGCGCGGTCCTTGTCGATGGCGTTTGCCGGCACCGACGAATCGCACGATCGCGAGTTTGCCGCCGCCGCATCGCGCTATCGCGCGGCGATGCTGACGACGCTGAACGGCGAGCTGGCGTCATCCGGCCGTGTCAACACTTTCGACTACCTGCGCGGCCGGGATCTGTGGGAGAAGGTGCCGCCCTTCGATTACGAGGTGCCGACGGCGCGGTGGGCACTGTCGCAGACGGCGTGGAGCGCGGGTGCCCTGGCGGTGTGGCTCGCCGCCATGGCGCTCGCCGCCGCGTGGTCGGTGTCGTCGATGAGGCTCGAATAAATGCTCCGCCTCCTGACGCTGCACGAGTGGCGCCTGATCAAGGCCAGCGCGATCGCGCGGATGGTGATCGCCGTCTTCGGCATCGCCTTGCTCGTCGCCAGCGGCCTTGGCGCCCAGCGCGCGGCGCGCGAGCGCGCCACGTTCGAATTCTTCGGGCATCGCGGCGGCATCCAGCAGGGCGGCTCCGGGTTGTCGATGCGCGCCGACGCGACCGCCAACGATCGCGGCCGGCTGGCGCTGCTGCCGCCGGCGCCGCTCGGCGCGCTCGCGATCGGCCAGGGCGATGTCTATCCGAACTACCTCAAGGTGACCGCGCGTTCGCTCGACGCCCTGGTCAGTGGCGATCAGATCGAGCATCCGCTGGCGGTCGCCAGCGGCCAGTTCGATGCGGCCTTCGTGGTGCTGTTTCTCTATCCGCTGTTGATCTTCGCGATCAGTTTTGATCTCACCGCCACCGAACGCGATCGCGGCACCTTGCGGATGGTGCTGGCGCAGCCGGTGACCCTCGGCGAGGTCGTGGCCGGCAAGATGATCGTGCGCGCGATCACGCTGGCGGCGCCGCTCGTCTTGATTCCCACCGCGGTGGCGGCGTTCTCAACGCCGGCTGATGGCGACTTCTGGTTGCGCGCGGCGCTGTGGACGATCGCGGTGCTGGCCTACGGCGCGATCTGGCACGGCATCGCGCTCGTGGTCAACGCCCGCGGATTGAGCGCGCCCGCCAACGCCTTGATCCTCGCCGGCATCTGGCTGCTCTTCGCCGTCGTCGGACCGTCGTGCGTGAACCTGCTGATCGCGATTCGATATCCGATGCCGTCGCGTGTCGAGGCCGCGGTCCAGGCGCGCGCCGCCACGCAGGAGGCGACGGTTCAAGGCAGCCGCGAGCTCGGGCAGTTCCTGCAGGATCATCCGACGAGCGGCAACGTTGGCAGGGAAGGCCTGCGCCAGTTCGCGGTGCTGCAATCGCAGCGCGATCGCCAGGTGGCCGAGCGCCTGGCAGCGGTGGAGGCGACCTTCAACGCGCAGCTCGAGAAGCAACGGCGGCTGGCGTCGTGGCTCAGCGTGTTGTCGCCGACGATGGTCGCGCAGGGAGTGTTGTTGGACGTGGCGGGAACCAGCACGGTGCGATTCGATCACTTCCGTTCCGAGGCGTCGTCGTTCCAGCAGCGGTGGCGGGCCTACTTTGAGCCGCGTGTACTCGACGCGGCGACGTTGACGCCGGCGGAGTACGCGGCCGCGCCGTCGTTTACGTACGTTGATGAATCGTCGTCGCTGACGGCCAGACGCGTCGCGATGCCGATCATCGTGATGGCCGTCGCCGCGGTCTTTCTGATCGCGATCGGCTTCCGCGGTTACCGAGGATACGCACTGTGATCGAAGCGATCGACCTGACGAAAATGTTCGGTGCGACGCTGGCCGTCGATCACCTCAACCTGGCGATCCAGCCCGGCGAAGTCTTCTGCCTGCTCGGCTCCAATGGCGCCGGCAAGACGACGACCATCAACCTGTTCCTGAATTTCATCGCGCCGAGCTCGGGCGTGGCGAAGATCGGCGGGTTGAACGTCGTCGATCATCCGATCGAGACCAAGCAGCGCCTCGCCTACATCCCCGAGCAGGTGACGCTCTACCGCAATCTCACCGGTCTCGAGAACCTGCGCTTCTTCAGCCGGCTGGCGAGTGCGAAGGCCGATGCCGACGACGAGCTGCTGGCGATTCTGGCGCAGGCGGGCCTGACCGCCGATCAGGCGCGCGCCCGCATCAGCTCGTATTCGAAAGGCATGCGGCAGAAGGTCGGCATCGCGATCACGATTGCGAAGGGCGCGTCGGCGCTGCTGCTCGACGAGCCGACCTCCGGTCTCGATCCGAAGGCGGCGAACGATTTCTCGCTGCTGCTGAGCGACCTCAGCTCGCGAGGCGTGGCGATCCTGATGGCGACGCACGACCTGTTTCGCGCGAAGGAATCAGGCACGCGCGTCGGCATCATGAAGCACGGCCGCCTGGTGGAGTCGATGGACACGAAACAGCTGGGACACAGCGACCTGGAACAGATCTACCTGCGACACATGCACGATTGAT
>JAYWEJ010000079.1:0-5306 GCA_043779345.1 Acidimicrobiia bacterium
CCGAATGCGCGCGTCCTGCTGCGGCTCGACGTGGCGAAGATGCCGCCGCACGAGCAGCTGCGCAACCAGGGATTCCCGCTGGCGTGGGCCAAGAACTTCGGCAAGGGCCGGGTGTTCTATTCGTCTTTCGCGCATGACGCTGCGACCTGGGACAACCGGGACATCAGGCAGATGTATTTCGAAGCGATGAAGTGGGCGCTGGGGATGACCGAGGGAGACGCCACACCGCGCAAGGCCGGCCCGACCGCGAAGTAATCAGCGATCAGCATGAAAGCCGCGATCTGCGCCATCGCCGCTGCGCTGTCATTGACGGTCCTCGGGGCCCATTCCCAGGCCCCGAGAACTTTTTCAAGCAGGTGCGGGATGGAGTTGATCTAGTCGCGGTTCCGGCTGGTCGATCCGCCGTCGACCTTCTTCTTCTGGATGTGCCACGACGCATCCTTGCACAAGGTGCAGCTCGCCCCCTTGAACATCTTGGCCGCGTGCTGGTCGTTCCGCGTGATCCAGTTCAGCCAGTTCGAGGCAAGCGTCCCGTTCTGGCCCGCGTTCTTCGCCCCGAATGTGCCGATGTGCTGCAAGTCATTTTGCCACCCGTAGAAGATCGGCGTGTGGTTGATCGCTTCGAACGTGGACTTGCCGTTGGCATAAGCGATGTCATTCTTGTCGTCGCCGGTAATCAACAGGATCGGCCCCTTGATCTTCTGCAGCGACGCCACGTCGCTGCCGCGGGCGCCGGCCAGTCCGGCGCCGCTGTACCAGATGCCGAGACCGTTGACGCGCGCGTCCTCGGTGGCCAGCTGCACGGCCAGGCCGCCGCCACAGGAGTGGCCCATCACGACGATCCAGTTGAGATCGAGCTTGTTGTTGAACCTGCTCGTGGGGTCAGCGTTCTGCTTAATCGCCCAGTCGACGGCCTCTCTCAAGAGCGCGACCGTCACGCGCTGCGGCGGTGCGCCTTGCACGTTCGACGCATTCGCCTGGGCCGGCGGCCGCGCGTCGGCGGCACCCTGCGCGCGGGTCACGGGATTCGACTGCGGCCCGACTTCCTGTTCCACGGCCGCCATCGGTCCGCCCGCGATCGCGAGATAGCCGTGCGAGGCGATCTCGGTCAGGAACTGCCGATAGCGATTGCCGGCATAGAGGCACGAGCCGTTGCCCCAGAGGACGACGGGCATCTTCTTCGAGCCGAGTTGCGGCAGTTCGGCGGGGTAGTAGGCGACATGCGCCGACAGGCCGGCCTCAGTCGCCATGATCGCCTTGTAGGGACCGCTGCCAAGCGGGACCTCGGGCGTGAAGTACGGCTGGACGCCGAAGGGCAGGGGCAGCCCGCGGCTGTCCAATTGCGGCGTCGGCGTTGGCTTTTGAGCGCCGACGCTTGCCAGGAAAGTGATCGCCAACGTCACGGCCAGAATCGTTCTCACGCGCATTGCTCCCCCTGTCGAAGTTCGATCGTGATCGCTAACCGAGCCCGATGCGTCCGGCGACCGCCAAGTACCGCCGATCGTCGCGCAGGCCGTCAAATCGCGGGTCGACTTTAAGCGCCAGCAGGTCGAAACAGCGGTCGTCGCCGGCCTTGGTCAGCCACCGATATCCCGAGTCGTTGTCGCCGGCGGCGAACGACAGCGTCATGAATTCGACAGGGGAGACGTAGCGCGCTGACGCCGTCTCGCCAATGGTCCGCAGCGCATCGATCGCGCGATCCCGTTTCCCGGACAACGCGAGCGTCCGCGCGAGGGCGCTTTGCATCCGAATGGAGTTCGGCGCCAGATCGACGGCCCGTCTGAAGGCCGCCGCTGATTCGTCAAAGTCTTTGCGCTGCTCCTGGATCATGCCCAGCGTCAGGTACGCCGGTGCAAAATGCGGATTCAATTCGATGGTGTGATCGCACTGTTCCAGCGCGGCGTCGAAGTCGCGCCGATAGTAGTGGGTCACCGCGACGTCCCTGGCGATGATCGACGACACCGGATCGAGCGACTGCGCGAGCAGAATCTGCTCGAGCGCTTCATCGAGCCGGGCCATCGGCACGAGGCACGACATCGCGTACCAATGGCGCGCGGTCGAATACCGGGGGTTCAACTGAATGGCGCGAAGGAACAGTGACTCGGCGCCGCTGAAGTCCCAGTCCTGTGTCGCCCTGACGTGCGCCAGCGAGGTATGCGCTTCGGCGGAATGACCGTCGAGCATCACCGCCGACGCGGCGCTTGACGCGGCTTTCGCCCAGACATCGGCGGGTCCAAGCAAGCCGTAGTGCGCGAGCAACCCGTAGGCATCGGCAAGGCCGCTGTGGGCGAGAGAAAACTGCGTGTCTTCGATGACCGCCTTTTCGAAAAACTCCACCGCCTTATGCAGGCCCTCTTCGGTGCGCTGGTTGAGATGGTAGCGGCCCTGTAAATACAGGTTACGCGCCGCGAGATTGTCGGATTGTTTCCGAGTGCCCCGGACCGCTTCGGTCGTGACCTCGGCCATCAGTTTCTCAGCGATGCGCCGGGCGATGGCTTCCTGCCCGCTGACCGGATCGGCTTGATCGAGATCCGCCGACTCGGACCACAAGTAATAGCCGCTGGCGCCGTCGACAAGATGAATCGTCACGCGCAGCCGGTCCCGCGCGGAGCGAACACCGCCGGTGATCAGCAACGCCGCTTCTTCGCGATCCGTGGCCAGGCCTTCGGTGCCGTCCCGGCGGACGGCCAAGACGCGCAAGGCTTTGATCGACGTCAGCGCATGAACGATCTCATCTCGCAGTCCGTGGCAGAAGTAATCGAGGCTCCCGCCTGGGCTGTCGTCAGCGAGCGGCAATACCGCCACGGTGTTGCGGCCAACCAGCGTCGCGGTTAGCGATCGCTTCACGGCCGGCGTGTCCTCCCGGGCGCGGAAGACCGGCGCGTAGCCGCCCTTGGGCAGGTCGATGATCAACTCGTCGTTGTTGCCTTCGTCGCGGTAGTAACGGGCGAGCCGCGTGCGCAGCCGGCGCGCCTGGACGCGAACGATCGGGTCGGTGCGCGGATCGAACGATGGCTCCTTACCGAACACCTGCACGCCGATCACGTATTCCTTCAGCTCACCGCTGCGGCCGCCGACGGTTTCGCCGACGATGAAGCTGATGAAGCGCTTCAGTCGTTCAACTTGAGAGAAGGTCTTGCTGGCGAGAATGCGGCTGAGTTGCTGGCGGACGGCTTTGTCCGGGAGTTTCGCGGGCGGGAGGGTCGCCGAGCGGGAGCCCATGGTCGACATCGTAGCTCAACCCTGGGCTCCCGGTAGCAATGGACTAGCTAGACGGCGTCGTTCTTCTTCTGCCGATCTTTGCCGGCGGCGTTCTCACTCGCGCCCTTCTCTTCCATCTCTTCATCGTCGATCGCGTCGCCGACTTCTTCCTTGATCGCGCCCTTCACGCGCTGACCGGTGGCCGAAGTCTCTTCGGAAACCGAATCCTTGGCGTGGCGGGGAGCAGTTGAATCATCCGGACGATCGATGTCGTGCGCCATTAAGGTCGCTCCTTGAAAATCCGGCGCGACCTTGATGGCCGCGCCGTCTGATGAGTAAAACTTTGCAAGGCGATTGCCAGTGCGCCAGCGCGGCCGTCGATCAATCGAAGCGTTCGGAGTACTTCTTGAGGTCGCCGAGCTTCTTGTTCAACCTCTTGACCACGACTCCCTCCGGAGCGCTATACGACGCCATCCTCCGTCGGGGATGGGGCGAGTTCGTTTCCGGATCGGGCGTGCAGTAGTCGAGGCAGTACTCCACGATCACCTCGCTGGTCTCGTGCTTGTAGCCGATGGTCAACTCCCGAATGCTGTTCCACGGGCGTCCGGGCGGCCGCGCTGGATTGCGTTTGACCAGCGTGATCAGCTCGAGAATGGTTGGAGGATAGGTGCGATTGATGCTGGCCGTTTTGTGACGCTGTGCCAGCAACCGCGAGACATCCGCCAGCTTGGCCCGGATGGGAACCTCGCCGACGACTTCCACAAACAGATCGGCCTGCGGGATCTGCAGGGGCTTCTGCGGGTCCTGCAGAAACACGTGCGGGGCAAAGGCGACGCCGGCAGGCCGCGGCGCCGTGATGCTGACGGCGACCAGCGGCGGCATGTCGATCGGCATCGCCAGCTACTCGAATCGGAGCGCGTCGATCGGGTCGAGCGCGGCAGCCTTGCGCGCCGGGTAGAAACCGAAAAACACCCCGGTCACCGCGGCGAACACAAACGCGATCGCGACCGATTCCGCCGACACCTTGGTCGGCCACGTCATCCACGCGGTGACGCCCTTCGACATGCCGAGGCCGAGCGCGATCCCGATCGAGCCGCCGAACAGGCTCAGCACCACGGCTTCGACGAGGAACTGCATCAGCACGTCGCGGCCGCGCGCGCCGATCGCCATGCGCAGGCCGATCTCGCGTGTGCGCTCGGTCACCGACACCAGCATGATGTTCATGATGCCGATGCCGCCGACCAGCAGCGACACGCCGGCGATGCTCGCGAGCAGCGCCGTCATGGTTTCGGTCGCCTGCAGCCGGACGCTCGCCATTTCCTCCATCGTCCGCACCATGAAGTCGTCGCCGCCGGCTTCGACGATCTGGTGCCGCCCTCGCAACAGCGTCGCGATCCGCTCGGCGGTGGGCGTGGTGTCCGCCGCTGACGCCGCCGACACGGTGATGTTCTGGATGAAGGTGATGCCGCGAAGTTTCTTCATCACCGTCGTGTACGGGACGTAGACGACGTCGTCCTGGTCCTGGCCCATGCCGGACTGGCCCTTGCTGGCCATCACGCCGACCACGGTGAACGGCTGGTTGTTGATGCGGATCACCTCGCCGACCGGATCGACGTCGGCGCCGAACAGTTGCTCGTGCACGATTGAGCCAAGGACGGCGACCTTCGACGCCGTCACCACGTCAACCGGAGCGAAGAAGGCGCCGCGCGTCGCCGGCCACGACCTGATCAGCGGCAGATCCACATCGGTGCCCTGGATCTGCGTGCCCCAGTTCATGTTGCCGGCCACCACCTGGCCGCGCGTGCTGACGCCGGGGGCGAGGTATTGGACGCCGGGCACGTCCTGGATGGCGAGCGCGTCGTCCGGCGTCAGCGAGCTGGCGTTGCCCTGGCCCATGCGGACGCCGCCCTGCTGGAAGTTGCCGGCGCTCACCATGATCATGTTGGTGCCGGCCGCCTGGATCTGCGATTCGATCGACGACTGCGCGCCGGTGCCGAGCGCCACCATCGTGATTACCGCGGACACGCCGATGATCATGCCGAGCATGGTCAACGCCGTGCGCATCTTGTTGCGCGCCAGCGCCTTCAAGGCGACGCGCAGCACCA
>JAYWEJ010000080.1:0-12481 GCA_043779345.1 Acidimicrobiia bacterium
AGACAGATTGAAGCGAGCGCCAAGACCGTGGCCAATCAAATGCTCACCGAGCAATTTGATATCGTAATGCCGCTGCTCAAGGAGCTTTATCGGCGGCTACGGCCGCACCCGGATTGGCTCGATATCGACGCAGACTTTGGTGGCCAAGTCAGGGCATCACTCAACTTCACCGTCGGCAACCGGGGTAACCCGCAGTTTCTGTTTAGCAGCGGTCAAAGGCGGGCAGCAGGCCTAGCCTTTCTATTGGCCATTCACCTCTCGAGATCGTGGTGTCTTTGGAATTCTTTGTTGCTCGACGATCCAGTTCAGCATATTGACGATTATCGCGCTCTCAATCTTGCCGAGGTTCTAGCAGCGATTCGCCGATCCTGGCGGCAGGTAATTGTCGCCGTTGAAGACGCGGCGCTGGCCGATCTTCTGTGCCGTCGGCTGCGAAGCACTACCGGTGACGGCGGCCGCAGAATCGATTTGAAGATGTCTGCCACTGGCTCAACGGAGGTAGATCAAATCGTGGACATCCCGCCGCTGCCCAGTCACGCGCTACATCAACTTAAGGCTTCGTAGTCCGCTGCCAAGCAGTTGGAATCGGGCCGTGTCGGGATTGTGCGGACGTTCACCGATCCAGCGGATACTCTCCTTGCGAGCTCCCAAATCGTCACCGGGTTCGAGGGCATTGCGAACTGGGCAGGCAGTCGCCTAACGAAAATCATGAGTGGCCATGGATTACTCGGAACTCGATGAGCTGATATCCGCGCTACAGGAGACGGTTGATGCGCAGGACCCGCAGCGCGGGTACTGGAAGTCGTTGTGGAAGCTCGTTGGCGACGTCAAGACAGGGTTCGGTGCGATTCGATACCCCACCGTCGATCAGCGCCGCGAGGCGTGGTCCCGTTTTGAAGACTTGGTCGAACGGGCGCGGGCGAGAAGTGAAGAGGCGAAGGAAAAGTCAAAGCAGCGGCAAGCCAGGTGGGAAGAAACAGAACGCAAGAGTCGCTACACTCGTGAGCGTTTGGAGGGGGAGGCCGCCAGCACGGCTCCAACGACAGACTTCCAGCGCGCTATTGGGATGCTGGTGCTGGCTCCACTCATTGTCATCGAAAGGATGCTTCGAGATCTACTCGGCCTCGAGCAACTTGATGAGATCAAGCAAGACCTTCTTGCCTGCAGCGACCGCTTAAGGAAAGGCCGTAGACGTTGAAAGGGAGCTAGGAAAGCAGTATTCGCACAAACGTCGCACAATCTCGTCTATTGCAGAGCTACGCCAACCACTGGATTCGATCCAGTGGTTACCGTAACTCATTGATTCTAAATGTGGTGCGGAAGAAAGGACTCGAACCTTCACGCTCTTGCGAGCGCCAGCCCCTCAAGCTGGTGCGTCTGCCAATTCCGCCACTTCCGCGAAGAGGGCGTCCTACCGAGGCGTCGTGTTGCCCGGCGGCGGCGTGGCCGGAGCGGGCGACGGTGTTGCGTTCGCCGGTGTCGGCACGACGGGCGCCGGCGCGGGCGCCGGACCTTCAATGCCGCCGACCACCGAGCTCGTGCCGCGCGTGCCGATGATCGTCAATGCAAGCGCGCCAATTACGAACAGCGCCGCGAGCACTGAGGTGACGCGCGTCAGCATCGTCGCGCCGGAGCGCGCGCCGAAAACCGCCTGGCTGCTGCCGCCGCCGAAAGCTTGGGCGATGTCACCGCCCTTACCCTGCTGAAGCAGGATGGTGATGATCAGCAGGCCGCAAATAAGGACGTATAACGTGACGATGAGGTAATACAGCATGACAAGAACTTCTCACTATATCAGAGGTGCCCCGGGGCCCGAATAATACGGAAAGGGGCCCGGAACCGGGCAAATGGTGTGCTGTTCGGAACAGCGATCCGGCGCGCGCCGCCCCTAGACTTCGGACATGGCCTCCGAAGACCATTCTGCCGATCAGGCGCTCCCGAATCGCGAGCTGATGATCGGTGAATTCCGCGAAGCGCGGCGCCGGCGTGCCACCCCATCCGCACCGCAACCACCACTATCGACGTCCGACAAATCCGAGCCGTTATCAGAACCGCCGGAGATTACGGGCAGCAGACCCGCCGGCTCATCCGATAAAGATGATCTGTCGCGGCTGGATACGGACAAGGGATGACGATCCTCATTTGGATTGCACTCCTCATCGGAGCGGCCGCCGTGGTCTTCGCCGCCGCCGGGGCGCGACGCAAGCAGCCGCGCAGGGAACTCGGCAGCATGAGCGAGGCATGGGTGGCCGAGCAGCGGGCGAACGAGCCTTACTATCGGGACCGGTGAACGGCGCCCTGTTCATTTCAGCACAGCCCCCGCCACCTCGAGACCGCTACAGTACTCCTGTGGTTCTCGTGTGGGTTGGCGTGGTGATCGGGGTGGGCGCGTTGATTGTCGCCTACCTGTTGTCGCGCCGTAACCGCCTCGAGTACTCGGATCTGGGAACCATGAGCGAGCAGTGGCTCGCCGAACAACGCGCAAACGACCGGCCGTACTAGCCGCCGCGTGACTAGAAGCGGTACCGGGCGCTGAACTGGATCGTGCGCCGGCTCTGGTACGGCGAATCGCCCGCGCCAGCAGAGCGCGGCTGTCCGTAGAACGGATCGCTGCGCAGATTGTTGACACCCTGCGGGTCATTGGCGGCGGCGCGGAAGTTCCGCACATAGGTATCGATGTCGAATCCGGTTGGCGAAAAGTAGGTGCCATCCGGAATCGTGAAGCCATCCCGGTACGGCGCGTGGCCGATATCGAGCACCGCCTTCTGATCGAACAGATTCCGCACGTCCATCGCGACGTTGATCTGGTGGCTGCCGAACAGCTTGAGCGTGTGCTGCAGTTTCATGTCGACGCGCGACAGCGTGTCGACGCGCCCCAGGTCGCCGCGGCCATTGATGAAGGTGTAGCGGCTGCGTTGTTGAATGGTCGTGCTCTCGAGCTCGCCGCTCTGAATCAGGTAGTCAATCGCCAGCGACGTACCCCACGGCAAGGTATAGCCGCTCTGCGCCTTGAACACGTGCGGCCGATCGTTCGGCATCCGTCCGAACACCTCATTGCCCTTCGCGTCGTAGGCCATGAAAATGGTGTCGAAGTTGCTGGTCAGGCTTGGCAGTGTGATCTCATTGATGTCTTCGTTGCCGAGGCCCGAGTTGTTGCCGCGTAGGTAGCTCCACGTGTAACTGCCGTTGAGGAAGAAACGGTCGCTCATGCGGCGAGCCATCCGCAACTCCACTGCGTCGTAGTCGCGCTGCGCCGCGGGCTGCAACGGGTAGGCTCGGCCGTCGGGCAGGCGATAGTCGCCCATCGTGTTCTCGCACAAGCCGTGGCCCGGGTTGCAGATCTTGTAGATGAACAGGAACGACGTCGGCGTGATCTGTGCGATGCCGACATCCTCGACGAGGCGATCGAGTGGCTTGCGCACGTAGCGGACGCCGACCGACGTCCGCGCATTCAATTCGTGATCGAGTCCGACCACGTACTCCTTCGTCCGGCTCGGCTTCATGTCGGGATCGAGACGGTTTTGTCCGGCGGCATTGACCGGCACGCGATCGTCGCGATAGCCAAAGTAGTTGCCGGGGCAGCCCGAAGTCTCCGGCGGACCGGCGCTGTTGCACCTCACGGTCGGCCAGTTCGGAGTATCGAGCGAGTAGTAGAACGTCCTGTTGATTTCACCACCGAAATGGAAGCGCGCGATGCGCAGCTTCATGATGTCGAAGAAGGAGCCGTAGCTGCCGTAGGCCTTCCAGCGCGCGTCGCCTTTGACGTCCCACGCGAACCCGACGCGCGGCGCCAGCTTGTCGGCGAAATCAAACGTCAGATCGGCGTTGTTGGCGACGTAGCTGGGGATGACTTCGCGCTCGGTGCGAATCCCGGCATTGATCGTCAGGCGCGCGGTCGGCTGCCAGGTGTCTTGAATGAACAGGCCGACGTCGTAACCGGTGACCTTTCCATAGCTGCCGTTCTGCGTGACGCTGTAATGCCCGAAGGGTCCGCTGACGGCGCGGTTGTCGGGGGTGGCGAACGACTGGTTCCAGTTCAATGTGAGATTCGGCGCGGTGGCGCCGCTGAACACGTCGTCGCCAATCCACTCGGCGTTGATGCCGGCTTTGAGCGCATGCTGGCCGCGCCACGACCTGTAATACGTGCCGCTCAGATCCCACGCCAGGCGCGTCAGCTTCTCCGTCACACGGCCCGTGTTGGAGCGCGGCGTCGAGGTATAACCGCTGGCGAACTGCAGGTCGGCGGGCACGCCGTCCAGGCCGATGTTCGATCGGCCAAAGGTGTGCCGCAGCTCCGGCAAGTACGCGCCCTCCGCATCGAAACGATCGTTCTCCGTGTATCCCAACTTCGAGCTCAGGAAGAGGCGCTGGCTCGCCACAAAGTCGAAGTTTGCGGAGACCAGTTGCTTCGGGATGTCTTCACCGGTCAGGTCATAGCGCGTGTTGGGATTGGCGAGCGTGGTGCGGCCGTCCGGCTGCATCGTGCTCAGCGCCGGCAGGCTCCGGCGGATCTTGGTCCGTTCGATCTGACCCGTGACACGTGCGCGCAGCTTCGACGTCACCGCGCCGGTGACCGTGTAGCCAAGTCGTAGCGCGCGCTCGAAACTCGTCAGAGTGCGTGGTCCGTTTTGCGCCGCGCTCGAAAACAGCACGGTCCGCTCATTCGGCTCGTAGGTCGTCGAATTCGAGAGATAGAACCAGTACCTCTGCCTGAGAATGGGGCCGCCAATGTCGCCGAGATATTCATAGTCCGGCGACTTGGTGTTCGCTAACGTTTGCGGCACGAACACTTCCGGCGTGCGATTGTCGATTGGGCTGAAGCGGGTTTCCTCACGGTAGGCGCCATTCCAGCTGAAATTCGGATCGAAGTAGTAGCTGCCGATGAAGCCGTGAAACTGATCGCCGCCACTCTTGGTGATGATGTTGACCACCCCTCCCATCGAGGCGCCATGCTCCGCGGTGTAGCCGCTTGACTTGACCTGGATCTCTTCGACGAAATCCAGGCGGACTGGTTGGGCGCTGCTGCCGGTGAGGATCGCCGTGGTCTTGACGCCATCGACGATGTAGTGGTTTTCGAGGCCGCTGGCGCCGTCAATCGAAATGCCGCTGTCGACGGTCTGCACGCCCGCCGCCATCGTCAGCATGTCGGTGAAGTTGCGGCCGCGCGCCGGGAGCAGGACCAGCGCTTCCTCGGAGATCGTCGAGATGGCGGCGTTCTGCCGCACGTCGATCACCGGGGTCTCGGCGGTGACCTCGACGGTTTCGGCGAGCTTCGCGACCTCCATCGCGATGTCAATCTTGAATTCGTTGCCGAGGCGTACCAGGACGCCAGGAACTTTCACGGGCGTGAAGCCCGCAAGCATGGCCGTGAGTTCGTAGGTTCCGGGGCGGAGGATTGGAAACCGATAGACGCCGTCATTTCCCGAAATCGCCGCCTGCACGCCGGGCATCGACGGACTGCGGGCCTCGACTGTCACCCCGGGGAGGACAGCTTTCGAGGCGTCGCGGACGACCCCTTGAATGCCGCCACCCTGATCCTGTGCGAACCCGGGAGAAGAAAACGTGAGGCACGAGAGCGCCAACAACGCCACAACGGAGCGAGACATCGAGAGCCTCCAGCGGGGATGCGTTTACGGCGGCGAATTGTCGCGGAGCTTACGTCCCGTGGTCACGCAAGTCAACACCAATGGGTCGGTTTTCGGTGACGAGCGCGGGTTGAGTCGTGATGACGCCTATTTCGGAAGATCACGGACGGATCCCGTTATTTCGCGCCGGCACCGCTGATGATCGCAAAGAAGGATTTCGGATCGAGGCTGGCGCCGCCGACGAGCGCGCCGTCGACATCGGGTTCCGAGATCAGCTTGGCGATGTTGTCGGGCTTGACGCTGCCGCCGTACAACACGCGGCAGCGTTCGGATGCGTCGAGTCCGAACCACTGCTTCAACCGCTGACGGATGTGGAAGTGCGCTTCGCCGGCCTGCGCCGGCGTGGCGTTGCGGCCGGTGCCAATCGCCCAGACCGGCTCGTAGGCCAGCACCATTCCCGACAGCTGCTCACCGGTGACGCGATCGAGGCTTTCCTTGATCTGCCGATCGAGCACCGCCATCGTCTCGTTGCGATCGCGCTGGTCGAGCGTTTCGCCGATGCAGACGATCGGCACGAGGCCGGCGGTCAGCGCCGCGTGCGTCTTCTTGTTGACGGTCTCGTTCGTCTCTCCAAACAGCGTTCGCCGTTCGGAGTGGCCGATGATCGCGTAGCGCGCACCGGTGTCGCGAATCATCGCCGCGCTGATCTCACCGGTGAAGGCGCCCTCGCGCTCCCAGTGCAGGTTCTGTGCGCTGATGTCGATGGCGCTGCCTGTCGCGGCCTCGCTCGCGGACGCGAGCGAAGGAAAAGGTGGCGCGATCGCGATCTCGACGTTGCGAACATCCGTGATCAAGGCGCGCAGCTCGTTGACGTACGAGACGGTCTCGGCGACCGTCTTGAACATCTTGAAGTTGCCGGCGATGAACGGTTTACGCACGGTTGGGTAGCGCTGCAACACCAGGTAGCTCGGCGCCGCCGAGAAATTCCAGCGAGGCGCCGCCGCCGGTCGAGATGTGGGTCATCTTATCCGCAACGCCTGCCGCGTTGATCGCGGCTACCGAATCGCCGCCGCCGATGATCGTCGTGCCCGTGACCGCGGCAACGGCGTTCGCCACCGCGAGCGTGCCCCCGGCAAACGGCGCCATTTCGAACACCCCCATCGGGCCGTTCCAGACCACCGTTTTGGCGTCGGCCAGGAGGCCGGCGTAGAGGCGGGCGCTTTCCGGGCCGATGTCGAGGCCCATGCGCTCGCCGATTGCGGTGTCACCGACCTTCAGCACCTCGGTCTTCGCCGCCGCATCCATCTTGTCGGCGACGACGTGATCGACGGGCAGCTGCAGAACGACCCCGCGCGCCTTCGCGTGCTCGATGATCGATCGCGCCGCGTCCTGCTTGTCGTCCTCGACCAGCGACGTGCCGACCGGCATGCCGAGCGCCTTGAAGAACGTGTAGGCCATCGCGCCGCCGATTAGCAACCGATCGACGCGACCGAGCATGCTGTCGATGACCTCGATCTTGTCGGAGACCTTAGCGCCGCCGATGACGGCGACGAACGGCCGTTCAGGATTGCCGAGCGCCATCCCGAGGTAGCGCAGCTCTTTCTCCATGAGCAAGCCGGCGGCTGCGCGAGGTCCTGAGGTCTTGAGGCCTTGCTTGTCCGCCGAAGCCTTGGCGGAGGTGGAAGGTCTTGAAACATGCTCGACCATGCCGGCCACGGATGCGTGTGCGCGATGCGCCGCACCAAACGCATCGTCCACGTAGACGTCCGCGAGCTCGGCGAGCGACTTCGCGAATGCCGGATCGTTCTTCTCTTCTTCAACGTGGAAGCGCAGGTTTTCGAGGAGGACGACCTTCGCTCCGGCGTGCGCCTTGGCGATCGCGGACGTTGCCGCCTCGCCGATGCACTCGGAGGCGAACACCACGTCGCGCTTCAGTAATTCGCTGAGCCGATCGGCAACCGGCTTCAAACTGAACTCCGGAGTGGGCTTGCCTTTCGGCCGCCCCAGGTGTGACGCCAGGATCACGGTCGCGCCCTGCTCGAGCGCGTAGTGGATGCTCGGCAGCGACGACGTGATGCGCGTGTCGTCGGTGATCGCGCCGTTCTTGAGCGGCACGTTGAAGTCGACGCGGAGGAAGACGCGCTTGCCGCGGAGGTCGAGGTCTTTGATCGAGTATTTGTTCATCATTGACAGGCGGGCCTAAAGAATTGACAGGCGGGTCTAAAGACCCGCCTCTACAGTTTCTTCAGCAGGTCCACGCAGCGGCTCGAGTAACCCCACTCGTTGTCGTACCACGCCATCACCTTGACGAAGTCACCGTCCATGACCTTGGTGTAGGCGGCGTCGATGATCGAGGAGTGCGGGTTGCCGCGGAAATCGATCGAGACCAGCGGCTCGGTAACGAACTGCATGATGCCCTTCATCGCGCCTTCGGACGCCGCTTTCAGTGCGGCATTCACTTCCTCGGACGTCGCCGTCTTCTCGAGCAGCGCGACCAGATCGACCACCGACACGTTCGGCGTCGGCACCCGCATCGAAATGCCGTCGATCTTGCCCTTGAGCGCCGGCATCACCTCGCCGACCGCCTTGGCGGCGCCGGTCGTCGTCGGAATGATCGACAACGCCGCGGCACGCGCTCGGCGCAGATCCTTGTGCGGCAGGTCGAGCAGGTTCTGATCGTTGGTGTAGGCGTGAACGGTCGTCATCCAGCCTTTCTTGATGCCGAATGTCTCGTGCAGCACCTTCGCGAGCGGCGCGATGCAATTGGTGGTGCAGGAGGCGTTCGAGATGATGTGGTGTTTCGAGGCGTCGTAGTCGCCGTCGTTGACGCCGAGGACGACCGTCACGTCCGGGTCGGTCGCCGGGGCGGTGATGATCACCTTGCGCGCGCCGGCGGTGAGATGCTTCGCGGCATCGTCACGTTTCGTGAATTTGCCGGTCGATTCGAAGACGATGTCGACGCCGACATCCTTCCACGGCAGCAGCGCCGGATCCTTCTGCGCGAACACCTTGAACTGATCGCTGCCGACCTTGATGACGTCGCCCGACGCGCTCACCGGCACGCTGAGGTTGCCGAGCACCGAGTCGTATTTCAGCAGGTGCGCCAGCGTCGCGGTGTCGGTGATGTCGTTGACCGCGACGATGTCGACGTCGTGGTGCGCCAGCGCCGCGCGCAGGATGTTGCGGCCGATTCGTCCGAACCCGTTGATGCCGACCCTAATCGCCATATGAATGCGTCCCTCTGCCAAGCGACAAACGCTAAATTGTATCTTGGGATGATACAATTCGTAAGTCCTTGAATGTATAGCCTTTACAGCATTCTCGTGCTGATCGTGGCCGTGCTGGCGTCGCCGTGGTTCATCTACCAGGCGCTCCGCTACAAGAAGTACGTCGGCAGCCTCGGCCAGCGCATGGGCTATCTGCCCGTCTCATTCAACATGGACGGCGACGATTCGATCTGGATCCACGCGGTCTCCGTCGGCGAAGTGTTGACGGCGCGGCCGCTGATCAGCGACCTGAAGCGGCGATATCCGAACCTCCGCATGTTCCTGTCGACGACGACGATGGCGGGGCAGCAGCTGGCGCGTCGCAACGTGCAGGACGTCGACGCGGTGTTTTATTTCCCGTTCGATCTCGGCTTCGTGGTCCGCCGCACGCTCGACCTGGTGCGCCCGAAGCTCTTCATCATGATGGAGACCGAGATCTGGCCGAACCTGCTGCGCGAATGCCGCGCCCGCGGCGTCAAGACGGCGGTCGTGAACGGCCGCATCTCGGCGCGATCGTTCCCGCGCTATCGCATGATCCGGCCGATGATGCGCCGCGTGCTCGCTCACATCGACAAGTTCCTGGTGCAGAGCGAGGAGTCGGCGCGCCGCTTCATCGATCTCGGCGCCGATCCCGCCCGCGTCGTCGTCACCGGCAGCCTGAAGTTCGACTCGCTCGAGCTGTCGTCGACGGCGTTGCAGGCCGGGGCCCCCGCCGCGCGGTCTGTGCGCGGTGGGGTGGAGGCCCGCGCGCGCGATCGCGTGCTGCGGTATTTCCGCGTGCCCGCGGCGCGGCCGGTGATCGTCTCCGGCAGCACCATGAAGGGCGAAGAGGTCGCGGTGCTTCGCGCGTTCAGGCGAGTCCGGACCGCGGCGCCGAATACGCTGCTGGTCCTGGCGCCCCGCAACCCGGAGCGATTCGCCGAAGCGGAGCAGCTGGCGCGGCAGGAAGGCTGGAAGGTGGCGCGGCGATCCGATCTCGCGGTTGACGCCGAGCCGCGCGTCGACGTCGTCGTGCTCGACACCATCGGCGAGCTGGCGACGATTTACCAGATCGCCACGGTCGTGTTCGTCGGCGGCAGCCTGGTGGCCACCGGCGGCCACAACGTGCTCGAGCCCGCGGTGTTCGGCAAGCCGATCGTGTTCGGCCCGCACATGGAGAACTTCCTCGAAATCGCGGAGGCGTTCGTCAGCAACGGCGCCGGCGTGCAGCTCACCGGCGAAGCGGATCTCGAAGAAGCGTTCCTCTCGCTGATGGGCGATCCGGTCCGGCGCGCCCGTCTCGGCGCGGCGGCGCGCGCGCTCGTCGAAGCCAATCGCGGCGCCAACGACAAGAGCGTGACGGTGCTGTCGACGCTGTTGCCGCAGGAGCCGCGCGCCTACCCCGCGAACGTCAGGCCGTTCAGACCCCTTGCTTGATTCCCTGTACGGGCAGGTGATGCGCATGCGGCGCCGGCGGATGGAACGCCGACCGCAGCGCCAGCGGCATCTTTCGAAACCCGTCATCAGCGTCGGCAATCTCTCGATGGGCGGCACCGGCAAGACTCCCGTGGTTGCCGCGATCGCGCAGTGGCTGATCGATGCCGGCCATCGTCCGTCGATTCTGACCAGGGGCTACGGCCGCGACGATGCGGTGGATGGCGTGGTGGTGATAGACGGCGCGACCACGATTGGCCAGGCCGGCGATGAACCAATGATGCTGGCGCGGCAGGTGCCAGGCGCCACCGTGTGCGTGTCGCCGGATCGGTACCTTGGCGGCGTGCTCGCCGAGAAGCTCGGCTGCACGGTTCACATTCTCGACGATGGCTTCCAACATCTCGAGCTGGCGCGCGATCTCGACATCCTCGTGACGACGATTGGGGAGATTCCGAACGGCCGGGTCATCCCGTTCGGCCGGTTACGTGAGCCGAAGGATGCCGCCGGCCGCGCGCATTTCCTGATCGTGACGGATGCGACACCCGGCGCGACCAGCGCCGAAGCGTGGAGCCTCGGGATCTCGCAGTCATGTGGGACGCGCAGGGCGCTTGGCTCCCCCGCGCCGGTTCCCGGTTCTTGGTTCCCGGTTCCCGGTTTGGTTCCCGCCGGTTCCAGGGTTCTCTCCGTCGCAGGGATCGCCAATCCGGATCGATTCATCACCTCCTTGCGCGAGGCTGGATACCACGTCGTCGACTCGATAACGTTCGACGATCATCATCGCTACACGACGAAAGATCTCGCCGCAATCGAATTGAAGTTGAAAAGCGCCGGCGCCGAGGCCGTGATCACGACGGACAAGGATGCTGTTCGTTTCGAAACGCTGTCACCTTCATTCCCCCTGTATCGAGTACCACTCATCGTCGAGTTCGATCCGCCTGATGCGCTGTTCGCGTCGGTGAAGGCGGTGCTCGGGTGAGGGACACCCTCGAGTACTGGTCGGTCGTCACGGTCCGCGCGATCGCGGCGCGGCTGCCCGATGGCGTGGTGCGCGCGTGGGGAGCGGCGCTGGGGCTGATGTTCTACGCCATCGATGGCGCGCATCGCCGGGTCGCGCTGACGAATCTCGAACAATGTTTTCCGAAGCGGCCGGCGCGCGAACGGCGCCAGATTGCGCGCGCCACGTTCATGCACTTCGGACAGGTCTTGCTCAAGCTGTTGACGTTCAGCGCGCTGTCTCCGGAGCTGATGCTCGAGCGCGCCGAATACGACGGCGACGAGCGAGTCCGCCTGGCCTACGCGAAAGGCAAGGGCGTCCTGTTCTTCACCGGCCACTTCGGTTTCTGGGAATGCCAGGCGCTCGCGCACGCCGCCAAGCTGCGGCCGATCGGCGTGCTGGCGCGATCGCTCGACAACCGGCGCCTCAACGATCTACTCGAGCAGATGCGGACGGCGACCGGCAATCACGTGATCTATCGGCAGGGCGCGGTGCGCAAGGTCTTGAAGACGCTCGCCGCCGGCGAGGGCGTCGCGTTGCTGATCGATCAGCACATGCACAGCCCCGACGCGATCTGGGTGAGCTTTTTCCGCCGGCCCGCGGCGACGACATCGACGCTGGCGGCGCTGGCGCTCCGCACCGGCGCCGCGGTCATCCCCGTCTTCGCGCATCCACTGCCCGATGGCCGCTACCGCTTTGTCTACGAATCGCCGGTGCAGCCTCCGGACGGCGACGGGCCGGACGCGATCCGCGAGTTCACGCAGCGCTGCACCGACGTCCTCGAGATGCACGTCCGCACCAAGCCGCACCTGTGGCTCTGGAT
The DNA here is from genome assembly GCA_043779345.1 of Acidimicrobiia bacterium. GTDB lineage: Bacteria > Acidobacteriota > Vicinamibacteria > Vicinamibacterales > UBA2999 > 12-FULL-67-14b. Next base: position 12,082 of record JAYWEJ010000080.1, read on the forward strand.
GCATCGCCGCTGGCGCGACGCGCCGACGCCCGACACGTCCGGCATGTTCCCGAAGGCGCGCAACGAAGAAGATGCGGACGAATAACGAAGAACGAAGAACGAAAAAGTGACGCAACGACTAGTCGTGATCGCGCCGAACTGGCTTGGCGACGCCGTGATGGCGCTGCCGGCGCTGGCCGATCTCCGTCGTCATTTTTCGTCCGCGCACGTCGCGGTGGCGGCGCGGCCGCCGGTCGCGCCGATCTACACGATGGTCAATGGCGTCGACGGCGTGATCACGCTGCCGGGCGGCGGCGGGCTGCGGACGTGGACCGGATGGCGCGAGGACGTGCGCGCGCTCGAGGTGGGATCGTTCGACACCGCGATCCTGCTTCCGAATTCGTATCGGGCCGCGCGGATC
>JAYWEJ010000081.1:0-12391 GCA_043779345.1 Acidimicrobiia bacterium
ACGACGCACGTCACCGACGCCAGAGCGTTCGTTGGCTGGCTCGACCAGCAGGCGTCCGTCGACCAGCGGCGCAAGATGGGCACCATGGGCTATTGCATGGGCGGGCCGATCACGATGCGCACCGCGGCGACCGTGCCCGATCGCGTCGGCGCCGCCGGCTCCTTCCATGGCGGCGGCCTGGTGACCAAGAATCCTGACAGCCCACACCTGCTGGTGCCGTCGATGAGGGTGAGTTACCTGTTCGCCGTCGCGGAAAACGACGATCAGCGCGATCCGGATTCGAAGAATGTCTTGAAGGAGACGTTCGCGAAAGCGAACCTGCCCGCCGAGATCGAGGTTTATCCCGCGGCGCACGGCTGGTGCGTGCCCGACTCCGAGGTCTACAACGAGGCCCAGGCCGAGAAAGCGTGGAGCCGGATGCTCGCGATTTTCAGCAAGGCGCTCGCGTAGCTAAGAGCATTCCACGGATCGCGGCGAGGCGGTGGGTCAACATCACCGTCCTCGTCACGATCACACCGTGCGGATCGCTGGCGGGATTGTCCGGCACGAACAGGATCGTCTTCTGTCGGCGGGCCAGCACGTTGTTCACCACCATCGCGCGCATCAGCCACACCGCCGCTGTCACGCTCGGGCACTCGATATCGCGCCAGCCGTCGCGATCGGCGGGCTCGATCAGCGGCGACGAGGCGGACATCTTCGCAAACAGGTCCGCGATCGCGCTCTTCTGCGCGCGCGACATGTGCCCCATCCAGTAATGCGTCGTCTTGGCGATGACCGTGACGACGTTCTTGATTTCCTTGTCGAGACGGAAGTCGGGAGCGGCCGGCAGCAATAGCTCGCGGCCTTTGCTGCGCGCGGCGACGTTCTCCATGACGATGGCGCGCAACAGCCACGAGGCCATGGTTTCGCTGTAACAATCGACGCTCACCCAGCCGGGGTGCGGCGACGGCTGCGCCGGCAGCTCGCTCGCGAGGGTGATGCCGCGGCAGATCTCGGCGACGACTTCCTGGTAGCGCGCCGGCTCCGCATGGATGGCGTCCGGCAGCCCAGGCTCGAGCAACATGCCTTTGTGCGGCGGGCCGCCTGCCATCGCGAGATCGCAGAAGCTGCCCCAGATCTGATCCCACGCGACCTTGCCGTCCGGTCCGTACTTCAGACCGGCCGATCCCATGGGTTTCGGATCGAGGCTTTCGTAGGAGTCCCGGTAGGTCTCTGGAAGCAGCACGCGCAGGCGCATGTCCAGTTCTTCGAGCTCGCGGCGGTCGTCGGCGTGCATTGCTTCCGCAATCATATAAACTCTTGTCGTTCCATGAATCCAACGTATGTCTTGGCGTTCGGCGCCGCCGTCGCCGGTCTCGTCCAGGGTATTTCGGGTTTTGCGTTCGCGATGGTGGCGATGTCGATCTGGGTCTGGACGATCGATCCCCAGCTGGCGGCGGTGATGGCGGTCTTTGGCGGATGGTTCGGGCAGGTCATTTCGGCGATCAGGATCCGCCGCGGCTGGCACGTCGATATCCTCTGGCCGTTCGTGGTGGGCAGCGCCATCGGGATTCCGATCGGCCAGCTGCTGCTGCCGTATCTCGATCCCAATCAGTTCAAGCTGGTCCTCGGCTCGCTGCTCGTGGTCTGCTGCACGGCGATGCTGTTGACGGCGAAGCTGCCGCAGATTCGCAAGGGCGGCCGCACCGCGGATGCGGGCGTCGGCTTGATCGGCGGCGTGATGGCGCCGCTCAGCGGCTTCAGCGGACTGGCGCCGGCCTTGTGGTGCTCGTTGCGCGGCTACAACAAGGACGAGCATCGCGCGGTCATCCAGAACTTCAACTTGATCGTGCTTTCGGCCACCGTCGCCTCGAATGTGTGGGCGGGCCGCTTGAATCGCAGCCACCTGCCGCAGATGGCGATTGTCGCCGGCGCGCTGATCCTCCCTGCGATCTGGGGATCGAAAATCTACGTCGGCATGAGCGCGGCGACGTTTCGCAAGACCGTGCTGTGGCTGCTGATCCTCGCCGGCGTCACGATGCTGCTCGCCGCCTTCAGGACAATGCTGTAACGGCGCTTGTGATGATCGCCGGGATTTCCACCGGCCGGCGCGTCTCGCGATCCACATACACGTGCACGAACCGCCCGATCGCGCACGCCGTCTGATCGTCTCCTCGAAACAGCGCGATCCGATACACGACGCTGCTGGTGCCGAGGCGTTCGACCCCGATGCCGGCGTGGACGATGTCCGGAAAACTCAATGCGCTCAGGAATCTGCAGCTCGATTCGGCGACGATGCCGATCGCGGGGAGGTCGCGGATGTCGGTCCCGGCCGCGTCGATCAGGAATCCGTTCACGGCGGTGTCGAAGAACGAGTAATAGGCGACGTTGTTGACGTGCCCGTAATGGTCGTTGTCCATCCACCGCGTCGGAATCTGGCGGATGACGCGGAACTCGTCGCGTCGCGGCGAGTCGCTGGTCATCGGTTGGGACAATACGCGATCAGGCGACCGATCAGCGTCATCGTTTCGGTCCTGGCGCCGTTAGCGGCGGCCACCGCGGCCCGCAAGGGCCGCGCCCCGGCGAGCAGGTCGGCGCAATCGTTCGGCACCGACAGGTAGTCGTCGCGCTCTTTGCGTTTCAGCAAATCGTCGACGACATTGCGCAGCGATTCGTTGATACGATCGAACGCGTCGGTGCGGTGAGCGCCGCGCGGATGGCGCCGCAGGTATTCGCCGTCGAGCATGTTCAGGCCGTTGGCATAACACGGCACATACCCTTCGCACTCACCCGGTATGCCGTTGATCACGGTGAGCCATGCGATCTCGTCGGCAGCCGGGCCCCTGACATGCTGCGTGTGTAAATCCAGCAGCATCTGATAGCCGATCAGCCACTGGCCGGCCGGCTCGCTGTAGACGATCAGCTCGTCATGCGCCTGTAGCCATTGCTGGTGCGCGGCGGCGGGCGGTTCGTTCGGAATCGACTGCAGGACATTTCGCAGCGCCCGCAACCACTCGAGCGTCGCCGCTCCGCGAGCATTGCCCGTCGCGGACTTGCGCTGCGCCTCGCGGGTCTCGAATTCGGCGACCCGCTGTGCGAACGGCACCGCCTCCTGGGCTTCGACCTGAAGCAGGACCAACGCCAGCGCAAGGATGGTAACGATCTACTTCCCCGTCGCCTTCTTGATCGCGTCGACCGTCAGAGTCATGGCGCTATCTTACCGCTGCTGCGAAGTCGCGGCACCTACTCACGGAAGGTCGCGATCGCGTCGAGCGACTTCTTGCCGATGTCGGGGACCAGGGCGCCGTCGGCCGGCAAGCCCACGACCAGCAGCAGGAACGGCCGCTCGTTGGCGGGGCGACCGAGAATGTCATTCAGAAAACCCATCGGGCTCGGCGTGTGCGTGAGCGAGACCAGCCCGGCATGGTGGAGCGCGGTGATCAGGATGCCGGTGGCGATGCCGACTGACTCCTGGACGTAGTAGTTCTTGACCTTGCGTCCGTCCGGCAACCGTCCATAGCTTTCCGCGAAGATCGCGATCAGGAACGGCGCGGTTTCCAGAAACGGCTTGCGATCGTCGGTGCCGAGCGGCGCGAGCGCGTCGAGCCACTCCTGCGGCGCGCGCCCGTTGTAGAACTCGCGCTCTTCTTCTTCGGCGCCCTCGCGGATCCGTCGTTTGAGATCCGGATTCGTGACGACGACAAAGTGCCACGGCTGGAGGTTGGCGCCACTCGGCGCGCTGCCGGCCGCGCGCAGGCAATGCTCGATGACGCCCCTCGACACCGGCTCCGGCGAAAAATGGCGCACCGTCCGCCGCTGCTGGGCGGCTTCGCGAAACTGCGAGGCCCGCTCGATCATCTCGGCGGCGGCGAAGTTGCGGGCAGCGGGCAAGGGAACAAAGCGCGGCGCGGCGAGTGTCATAGCGCTAGTATTCACTTTCTCGCAACGGCGCCAACGGTCGCCGTCAGCATCAGCGCAGTAACCAGCTACCGCCTGTTATGGTATAATTTTTATACCTTTATGGACTTCGAGTTTGACCCATCGAAGTCGGCCGCGAACCAGGCCAAGCACGGCATCGACTTTCTCGCTGCGCAGGCATTGTGGCGGGATATGGACCGGATCGAGATTCCCGCCCGCAGCGGGGGCGAGCCGCGGGTTCAGGTGATTGGACTGATCGGGGCTACGGTGTGGTCGGCGTTTGTGACAATCCGCGAGGACCGAATTCGGATCATTTCCGTCAGGCGAGCACGCCATGAAGAAGAAGACGCATATTACAACTCGTAGAAAGGTGGCCGCGGCGGCACTCGACGCCATGCACGATGCCGGCGTCGATCTATCCGCTCACATTGACATGACGAAAGCCACGCGCCCCGGGCGCGTCATGCAGCGCGTCAATGTCGACTTTCCCGCCGACCTGTTGCGCGAGATCGATCAGGAGGCGCGCCGCCTGGGCGTGACGCGCCAGGCGTTCATCAAGATTCGGATCGCCGATAGTTTGCAGCAGTCCTAGTTCCGACCGACACCGTCCCCATGAAGACGCTGAACGTCGCCGCGGCCATCGACGATGGGGCGTTCACGAATTACCAGAAGCTCGTGATCGCGGCCACCGCGAGCCTGATCGTCCTCGATGGGATGGACGGCCAGGTGCTCGCCAACGCCCTGCCGTCGCTGACGCAGGAGTGGAACCTGCCACGCGCGGCGTTCGCGACCGCGTCGGCGGCGGCGCCGTTCGGGATGATGCTTGGCGGCGTGCTCGGCGGCTTGCTCAGCGATCGCATCGGCCGCCGCACGGCGCTACTCGGCATGGTCATCGTCTTCGCGGTGCCGACGCTGGCCGCGGCATTCGTCAACACCATTCCGATGCTGACGCTCGCGAGGTTCGTGGCCGGTATCGGCCTGGGCGGCGCCATGCCCAACGCCGCGGCGCTCGTCGCTGAATTCGCGCCGCTGCGCCAGCGTCCCCTCGCGATCACCGCTACCATCGTCTGCATTCCGCTCGGCGGATTCCTCGGTGGAGTGATCGCCGGACAGATCGTCCCGCTCTACGGATGGCGCTCGCTGTTCGTGATCGGCGGAGTCGTCCCGGCCGTGCTCGCGGTCTCGCTGATCAAGATCCTTCCCGAATCGCCACGATTCCTGGCGGCACGCAAGACGCGATGGCCCGAGCTCTCGGGCATTCTGAACAAGATGGGAATCGCCGCCGGCCCCGACACCGAATACATCGAGGGCAGCGCGGCCGCGACGTCACGCGGATCGATCGCCGCACTGCTGGCGCCAGACCTGCGGCGCGACACGTTGAGCCTCGTGTTGTCGTTCATGAGTTGCCTGCTGGCGATCTGGATGGGTTTCATCTGGATCCCGGCGATGCTCACCGACGCCGCCGTCGGCTTTGCGCAGGCCGACGCCAGTTACGCGCTCAGCCTGTTCAACTTCGGCGGCGTCGCGGGAGCGATCGCCGGCGCCCTCGTCATTCAGCGGTTCGGGTCACGGCTCGCGCTGCTCACTACGACGGCCCTCACGGTGGTCTCGGCGCTGGCGATGGCGGTGATGCCGCCGAGCACGCAGCACTTCTTCCGGACCATGCTGCTGTTTGCCATCACCGGCGCGCTGATGAATGCCGTGCAGGCCACGATGTACGCGCTCGCCGCGCACGTGTTCCCCACCGCGATTCGGGGCACCGGTGTGGGTCTGACGGTGGCAGTCGGACGCGCCGGAAACGTGCTTGCGTCCTACGTTGGTTCCTGGGCTCTGGTCGCCGGAGGACCGCCGTTCTTCTTCATGACGTGGGCCGCCGCGTTGACGGTCGTGTTCCTGGCGCTGACGATGATCCGGCGTCATATTCCCCGCACGTAGAAGACGGCTGCGTGAAATCCTCGAAGGCCGCGTGAGCGCCCGCGAGACGGTGTCTCTCGGGGTGAGCGTTCGACCGAGCCGACACAGAGACTTACAGACAAATCGAACGGAGGCCAGGGGAGGGCGCCTGTGGCGCCTCCAGCGGGCCGTGCCGCCGGAGAGAAGATTTGACCGGCGAGCGGAGAGCGAACGCCGAGAGATACCGGCTCGCGAAAGAGCGCTCAGCGATCCGCGACGGCGCAGGCGGGTCTAAAGACCCGCCTCTACGTTCGGGCGGACCAAAGTCCGCCCCTACGACCGGGCCAACAATGAGTGATAATTCCCGCCCATGACGTCAGCGCGCACGTTCGCGGCACTGGTGGCCGGCCTGCTCCTGCCGCTCCTGGCCAACGCCCAGGGAGCGAACGCCAAGGCCGCTCCAGGATCGCCGACGGCCGACAAGCTGCCCATCTACGTAATCGACCCGACGTGGCCGCCGACCTTGCCGAACGACTGGATCCTCGGCGACATCCGCGGCCTGTTCGTGGACGATCGCGATCACCTGTGGGTAATCCACATGCCCTCGAGTCTCACCGATCAGGAGATCGGCGCCGCGTCGAAGCCGCCGATCGCCGATTGCTGTATCCCCGCTCCGCCGGTCCTCGAGCTCGACCCAGAAGGCAAGGTGATCAAATCGTGGGGTGGGCCGGGCGACGGCTACACGTGGTTCAACCAGGAACACGGCATCTACATCGATCACAATGGCTTCGTGTGGATGGGCACCAGCAACGGCCATCACGTGATGAAGTTCACGCAGGACGGCAAGCACCTGATGACGATCGGCGTGCCGGGCGTGAACAAGGGCAGCAACGATCCCGATCACCTGGGAGGGCCCGCGAACTTCTATGTCGAGCCGAAGACCAACGAGCTCTTCATCGCCGACGGCTACATCAACAAGCGGGTCGTGGTCTACGACGCCGCGACCGGAAAGTACAAACGGCACTGGGGCGCCTACGGCAAGGTTCCGGACGACACGCAGAAGTATGCGTATCCGGTGAAGATCGCGAGCCCGCCGCAGCAGTACTCGACGCTGCATGGCCTGGTCGGTTCGAAGGACGGTCTGATCTATGTCTCGGATCGCCGCGGCAACCGCATCCAGGTATTCCGCCAGAACGGGGAGTACCTGATGGAGCGGTTCGTGCGTCCGGAAACCGGCGGCTCCGGCAGCGGCTTCAGCCTGCAGTTTTCACGCGACGCGGACCAGAGCCTGCTCTATCTTATCGACGGCACCAACCAGCGGGTGTGGATCCTCCGCCGGAAGGACCTGGCCATCCTCGATCGCTTCGGCAAGCCGGGACGCCAGGCCGGCGAGTTCATCCGCGCGCACATGATCGCAATCGATTCGAAGAACCGCATGTACACCGGCGAGGCGGGGAACGGCCGGCGCATGCAGCGTTGGATTCTCAAGGGAACGAAACCGGTGTCGAGCGTGAAACCGCCGCCGCAGTAATCAGGGATCAGGGATCAGGGATCAGGGATCAGGGATCAGGGACCAGGGGGAACAATGAATACGTCGCGAATCTTGCTCACTACGTTTGGCGCCGGCGTCGTTTGTTTCGGGACGATGACGGCGCAGTCGAAGATCGCCAATCCAATCACCGGTGAGGGACTGCCGAACCCGGCTCCGAAGGTGACGCAAAACTGGGGCGAGCTGCCCACGGGGCGGACGTGGGGCACGTCGGCCGGCCTTGACATCGATCCGAAAGACGGGCACATCTGGGGCTACGAGCGCTGCGGCGCCGGCACCGCCGGCGGCGGCCCGGTCGATTGCGAGAACAACGCGGTCGATCCGGTCTTCAAGTTCGATCGCCACACCGGCAAGGTGCTCATCAACATCGGCAAGGGCACGATGGTGACGCCGCACGGCATCCACGTGGATCGGGACGGCAACGTCTGGGTCGCCGACTTCGCCGGCAACAAGGAAGGCACCCGCGGCCACCAGGTGCACAAGTTCACCCAGAAGGGCGAGAAGCTGATGAGCCTCGGCATCGCCGGCAAGCCCGGAAACGCCGACGGCCAGTTCAACCAGCCCAACGACGTCGTCGTCGGACCCGACGGCAGTATCTATGTGTCAGACGGCCACGATGGTCAGGGCATGACGACCGCCGCGGCGATTGCCGAAGGGCTCAAGCGCGGCGCGACGGCGCGCGTCAGCAAGTTCACGCGCGACGGCAAGTTCGTCAAGTCGTGGGGGCAGCTCGGCATGCGTCACGGCGAGTTCCGCACGCCGCATGCCCTGATGTTCGACGCGAAGGGCCGCCTGTGGGTGGCCGATCGCGGTAATCACCGCCTCGAGATCTTCGATCAGGACGGCAAGTATCTCGAATCGCGATATGCGTTCGGCCGCATCAGCGGCTTCTTCATCAAGGGCAACCAGATCTACGCGATCGACTCGGAGTCGAGCCCGCTGAACCACCCGGGCTGGCGCAACGGCGTCCGCATTGGTCCGGTCGATGAAGATCGCATCACCGCGTTCATCCCGCCGTTCGAGCGGGAAGATCGCCTCTACCAGGGCACGGCCGGCGAAGGCATCGCGGTCGACGCGGACGGCAACGTCTACGCGGCGGAAGGGCCGAACTCGATCCGCCAGGCCGGCGGCGCGTTCACGAAGTACTCGGTGAAGTAGGCGGCGGTTGCGGGTGCACGAGGTGCATGACATGCATCGCGTGCACCCACTGCCATGGGGTTATTTGGTCCGATCGGTCTTTCGCGTGTAGGAGTTCAGAAGGTCGAGGATCAGTTTTGCCTCGGCCTTCTCGTTCGATTCGGGCGCCAGGTTGAAGTTCTTGTACTTGCCGCCGATTTTGACGGCGACGTGGAATCCGCCCTTGCCGGATCCGAAGAACCTGTTCCCGCCGACATCTTTAACGTCAGCCCAGCTCGCCGCGAAGCGGTCGCCGCCTTCACGCGGCTCGAACCTGAGCTCATTCTCGAGAATCACCAGCTTACCCACACAGGTAGCCTCCGGATCGTCTGACTCGAAGTTGCCGCGGCTGTGATCGTGAATGATCATGAAGGTCGTCACCGCTGCTGGCGGCACCGCGTTTTCGCGGCGTTCAACGGTGGTCGCAGCCGGCGGATCGCGCCGGACGACCACGCGCGGCGCTGTTTCTGAAATCGGCTCTTTCGTCGTCGGCTCTTTCGTCGTCGGCGCTTTCGTCGTCGGCGCTTTCGTTGCCAGCGCTTTCGTTGCCAGCGCTTTCGTCGTCGGCGCAACTACTTCCTTCGACGGCACCGCTGGCGCCACGTCGTTGCTGGCTGCGGGAGCCGCCGCAATCTTCAACTGCATCGGAGCGGGCGAGCCTGGCGTCGCATCGGACGAATATTGCCAGTAGCCAACTGCCATTGCGGTTACTGCCAGGCAACCGCCGACGACGAGCAGCCAATTCGTTCGACGCGTGGTGTTCACTCTCTTTCGGGGCATGACATCACTCCGCAACCTCATCCAGCAATCGATGTGCCGCTAGCCACTGTGAAGTGGCCTCGCGTTTCCGAGCTCCTTTCTGGCGTCCTCACGATTTTCGTGCGCGACCTTACAGAAGTGACGAAGTCTGGAGTTTCTCAGCCCTGCGCATTCTTGCCGTCATCACGGCATATGATGCCGCATGCGCATCCTCACGATCGCCACCCTGGCGGGAGTGCTTGTGTCAACCGCAGCACCGCCGCATCAGATCGCGTTCACGCGGGTCTTTCCGAACGCGGGACAGATCGGCTTGTTCGTGGCCAACGCCGACGGCAGCGGCGAGCGGCCGCTGTTCGATACGGCCGGTTTCGATTACGACGCGACCTGGTCACCCGACGGCGCGTCGATCGTCTACACCTCCGATCGCGAAGGCTCTCCCGAACTCTTCCGCGTCAAGCCTGACGGCTCCGGCCGCGAGCGGTTGACGGACCATCCCGCATACGACGATCAGGCCGCGTTCTCGCCGGACGGGACACATTTGGCGTTTGTCACCTCGCGCGACGGCGGCTACTCGCGCATCTGGACGTTGGACCTGCGATCGCGACGCGCGACAGCGGTGACCGTGACCACGAAAGAAACCGGCATCGGTGGCGACTTCCGGCCGTCGTGGTCGGCGGATGGCAAGTGGATCGCCTTCTCGTCGGATCGTGGCACCACCATGAAGATGGCGCGCGGCCGGTGGGAAGCGCTGCAGCCCGCCGACATTTATATCGTGCGGCCCGATGGCAGCGGCTTGAGGCGCGTCAACGCGCCCGGTGACTTCTGCGGCAGCCCGGCGTTCTCCGCCGACGGCGCGCGACTGCTCGCCTACTGCATGCCGCTCGAAGCGACGCTCGAGACGCGGCGGCCGAATCCGCTTCCCGGCAACGACACGACGATCGTGTCGATCGACATCGCGACCGGACAGCTGACCGACATTCCATCGGGCGCCGGCGTGAAGATCAGCCCGGCGTTTCTGCCGGGAAATGAAATCGGCTACGTGCGGAAGGACGGCCCCGACGCCGGCATCTACTACACCAGCGGCAGGCGCGGGCCGCGCGGCAACGTGCGGGTGGCGGCGTGGTCGCCGGATGGCAGCCGCGTGGTGTTCCATCGCCGCCAGGTCGCGCCGCCAACGTCGTGGCTGAAAGGTTTCACCAGCAATCCGAACTACGAGCTGGCGTTCTCGTCCGTGCTGCCGGCGTTCAATCCCGCGGGCGATCGGTTGGTGATGGTCGGGCGGCCGATCGGCCCCAGCCCGCTTGGCTCCAGCATCCAGGTCGGATCGCCCGGCACCGACGCCGCCACGACGATCTACAAGGACGACACGCGCAATGTGCTTGGGCCGCAGTGGTCGCCGGCCGGCGATCGCATCCTCTTTGGCGTCGGCACCTATCAGACGTTCTTCAACGGTTTCGCCAACCGCATCATGGCGCACGAGCAACGCGTCGAGGGCGGCGCGCAACTGGCCATCATCAATCCCGACGGCAGCGGGTTCCGCGAAATCACCAGCGGCGCCAACAACAACGGGTTCCCCTCGATGGCGCCCGACGGCAAGCGAATGGTCTATCGCACGTTCGGCCCGGAAGGCGAAGGCCTGCGCATCATGAACATCGACTCGCGCGCCGTCACCACGCTCACCAAAGGCTACGACAACTTTCCAATCTGGTCGCCGCGGGGCGATCGCATCGTGTTCTCGCGCGTCGTCAACGGCGACTACGAGATCTACACGATCGCGCCCGACGGCACCGGCGCCAAGCGATTGACGACCGCGATTGGCAACGACGCACACCAGGGCTGGTCACCCGACGGCCGGCACATCGTGTTCGCGACGAGCCGGATGGGATTCAAGGACGAGGGCGCCTACACCGACGCGCCGCAGCCGTACGGCGAGTTGTTCGTGATGCGCGCGGACGGCAGCGGCCTCGAGCAGCTCACCGACAATCAGTGGGAAGAAGGCACGCCGGCCTGGCGTCCCCGCCGCTAGCGCTTCTTCACCGGCTGCGGCGGCTCCGGCACGTGCTTATACTTCAGGTTCGGCTGATACGGCCGGAGGTGTTCGACGTCCTTGTTGTTCTCGTTGCACGTGTACGGCAGCACGCGATCGCCGGGCTTGCCGCGCGTGAACGTCCGCTCGATCGACCACGGCCGCGTGAAGTAGATCGGATCATCGTAGGTCACGGTCCACTGAATGGTGTCGGGGCCGGTTTTCCTGAATCGCTCCGTCAGCCGCAGCTTGGCGCTATGTTCGTGGCCGGCCGTATCCAGCCAGCTGCGCTCGTCGATGCCCTGCGTATCGACGACCAGCGTGTCGCCTTCCCAGTGGCCGATCGAATGGCCCATGAAGTACGGGTAGTCCGCGAGGTCGTCCGGATGCTTGCGTCCGTCCAGGTAGATCGCTCTCCAGATCGCCTGGTACTCGAACATGATCGAAATCGTCTTGTCCTGCTGGACGAGGATGAACGGGAAGGGCGCCGTCAATCCTCGCGAGGGTCCTACCGGCAGGCAAATCGCGGTCGGATCTTTCGCGAGATCGACCGTGCGCCATCGTTCGGCGCCGAAGTCGGTGAACGGCGGCTGCTTGCCGAGCGCAACGGAGAGATCGGGCGTGTATTGATTGGTCCAGAACCCGTTCAGGTCCGGCGGCGCGGCGCCTTGTGCGGCGGCCGGCCCCGCCAGCATCAAGACGGCGCCGAGAGCGGCGGCGGTGCGAGCGAGCAGGGATGACGCCGACATCAGCGGCCCTTTTGATAGTAGGTTTGCTGTCCTACGAACAGGTTGCGGCCGTCGGCCAGCAGCGCACTCTGCATGTTCACCAGCTTCGTGCCATCGCGGGCGAGGAAGCCGTTGACGGTGACGAGATCGCCGACCTTGGCGGAATCCTTTCTCCACCCGGCGCGGTACAGCGTGCTCGGCGCGCCGCCCTCGATGGCCCAATTCGCCGTTCGGCCGCCGGTCTCCGCGACGTCAATGTAGAAGTAGATGTGTGGGTTCGCCCATTCGATCTTGGTAATGGCGCCCTTCAACATGATCGGCTTCTCGCGATCGTATTGGGCCGCGAAGGAATGATGCGCCGCG
>JAYWEJ010000082.1:0-5150 GCA_043779345.1 Acidimicrobiia bacterium
CATCCCGTGGTCGAGCGCCTGGCCGGCGGCACGTTCGTGCCGAACGACATCCGATTGAACTCGACCACGCACCAGCTTGTGATCCTGACCGGCCCGAACATGGGCGGCAAGTCCACCTATCTGCGTCAAGTGGCGCTGATCTGCCTGCTCGCGCAGGCGGGATCGTTCGTGCCGGCGCGCGAAGCGAAGATTGGCTTGATCGATCGGCTCTACGCGCGCGTCGGCGCCTCGGACAACATCGCGCGCGGCCAGTCGACCTTCATGGTCGAGATGCAGGAGACCGCGCAGATCCTCAGCGGCGCCACCTCGAGGAGCCTGGTCGTGCTCGACGAGATCGGCCGCGGCACCGCGACGTTCGACGGCCTGAGCATCGCGTGGGCGGTGGCGGAACACATTGTGACCAACCCGCGATCGCGGCCCAAGACGCTGTTCGCCACCCACTATCACGAGCTCACCGATCTCGCCGACGCGTTCGGCGGCGTCGTCAACTTCCACGTCGCCGCTCGTGAATGGAAGGACGACATCATCTTCCTGCACAAGATCCTGGCGGGCCGCTCGGACCGAAGCTACGGCATCCAGGTGGCGCGGCTGGCGGGATTACCCGCGACGGTGATCGCGCGGGCCCGCGACATCCTGTCGTCGCTCGAGCACGATGAATTGACGCGAGGCGGCAAGCCGACGATCAGCGGCGCGGCCCCGGCGAATCAACAACAGCTGGGGTTGTTCCAGGCGGCGTCGCCGGCCGACGACAGGCTCAAGGAACGCATCCGCGAAGTGGACATCAATCGCACGACACCGATTGACGCCTTGCGAATCCTGGAAGATCTCAAGAAAGAAGTCGGCGGATGATGCTGCACGGAGCAATCTTGTTACTCGCTTCGCTTCTTATCTCCGCGTCCCTGCTTGGTTGTAATTCTCAGCCGGCTTCATCAAACGTCATCACTCTCGCGATCCTCAGTTCACCTAACAGCCTCGACCCGCGCATCGGCAGCGATGAGACGTCGCAGCGCGTCCATCAGCTCGTCTACGACTACCTCCTCGCCCTCGACGGTGAGCTGCGCGTGACCGGCGGGCTCGCGGAGCGCTGGGAGCAGACCGATCCGCTCACTTACATCATCCATCTGCGGAAGGGCGTGCTGTTCCACGACGGCCACGAACTGACGGCGGACGACGTCGTCTACACGTTCGGGTGCTTCATCGATCCGGCGTTCGTGTCGCCGCGCAAGGGCGCCTACCGCACGCTCGATCGCGTCGACGCGGTCGACCGCTACACGGTCCGGTTTTCGCTCAAGGAGCCATTCGGATCGTTTCCGATCCAGCTGGTGATGCCGGTGGTGCCGAAAGGCGCGGGGCCCGAGCTGCGCGATCATCCCGTTGGCACCGGACCGTATCGGTTCGTCAGCATGGCGGTCGACGATCACATCTCGCTGGCCGCGTTCCCCGAGTACTTCCGCGGCAAGCCGGCGAACGACGGCGTGGTGTTGAAGGTGGTGCCGGACGAGATCATGCGCGCGCTCGAGCTGCGCAAGGGCAGCGTCGACATGGTCGTCAACGACCTGTCGCCAGACGTGGTGCATCAGCTCGCCGCCGAGAAGTCGGTGACGATCGCGGAGTCGCCGGGCACCGACTATGCCTACGTCGGCATCAACCTGCGGGATCCAATCCTGAAAGATCGCCGGGTGCGGCACGCGCTCGGTTATGCGATCGATCGACAGGCGATCGTCGATCACCTGCGGCGCGGACTGGCGCGGCCGGCGATCGGCATCCTGCCGCCAGCGTCGTGGGCGTTTGATGACACCGTCTTCCAGTTCACGCACGATCCGGCCAAAGCGCGGGCCCTGCTCGAGGAGGCCGGCTATCGCGATCCGGATGGTGACGGACCGGAACCACGCCTGCGTCTTTCGCTGAAGGTGTCGACGAACGAGTTCATCCGCCTGCAGGCGGCGGTGATTCAGCAGGACCTGAAACAGGTCGGCATCGAGATCGACGTGCGCTCGTACGAGTTCGCGACGTTGTATGCGGACGTGCTCAAGGGCCACTTCCAACTGTTCACGCTGCAGTGGGTCGGCGTCTCCGACCCGGACATGCTGCGGCGCGTCTTCCATTCGAAGCAGATGCCGCCCAATGGCTTCAATCGCGGCTACTACGAGAATCCCGAGGTCGATCGGCTGATCGATGCCGCGATGGCGGCGACCTCAGACGCGGATCGCCGGCGTCTATACGGTGGTGCGCAACGGCTGCTCGCCGAGGACGCGCCGTATATCAGCCTCTGGTACAAGACCAACATCGCCGTCTCCCGTACACGAATCGAGGGCGTCAAGCTGACGCCCTCGGCTGAATTCTCGTTCCTGCGGGCAGTGACGAAGCATTAACTGGCCATCAGGCCATCAGGCCATCAGGTCGTCACGCCTTCCCAAGCTTCTCGAGCTCCGTCTTTGCTTCGGACGCGTACTGAGAGTCGGCGTGCTGTTCTATGACCAGCGTCAGCGTCTTGCGCGCTTCCTCGGTGTTGCCGGCGAGGCGATAGGCGCGCGCCAGCTCCATCAACACCGCATCCGGCGGCAGCGACGCATCCTTCTGATCGACGATTTGCTTGAGCGTGGCGATGGCCGGGTCGTACTGCGCGGCCCCGAGCTGCGCTTCGGCCTTGCCGAGGCGCGCGCTGCGCTGCAGCAACGCCGAGCCGCCGCCGATGACCTGTTCGTAGTGCTTGACCGCCTCGTCAAATCGCCCGAGGGTGACGAGCGCCTTGGCGGCGTGATACCGCGCCGTGAGTCCGGCGTCGTGTGACGGATAGGCATCAGCCGCGGCCTGGAACTTCGGCAGCGCCGCTTCGAGCTTAGCCTTCTCCGTCGGATAGGTGCCCGGCAACTGTCCGCCGACCGCGTTCGGATCGTTGGTCGTGCCCGGCGGCGGTCCCGCGGCCATGACGCGGGCCTCCTCGATCACCATCGCCTCCGCGAGCAGCGCACGCGCCTTGTCGTCGGTGCGGTTGCGCCACACCATGTAGCCGAGCACGGCGGCGCCGACGATCACGATCGCAATCAGCGTCGTGGCGAGCGTTTTCGAATTGCCGCCGGCCCACGACTGCGCCTGTCCAAGCGCGAGGGCGAGCTCGTTGTCTTTCAGATGATGACGTTCGGTTGTTTTCATAACCCTTCAAACTTTAAACTTTAAACCTGAGACTTTAAACTCCCTCGTGAGAGGGTGGTGCGCCTGACAGGAATTGAACCTGTGACCCCCGGTTTAGGAAACCAGTGCTCTATCCAACTGAGCTACAGGCGCGCTAATACCGCAGGACAGAATAAACCGGCTCTCCCGCTAATTTCGAGCGTCCGTTAAGAAAATCCAGTTCGATCAAAAACGCGATCCCGACGACCTTTCCGCCCGCTTTGCGCGCCAGATCGAGGGTGGCCTTGGCGGTCCCGCCCGTCGCGAGCACGTCGTCCACGATCAGGATGCGCTGCTGGTTGGCGCAGGCATCCTGGTGAATCTCGAGGGCGTTGTCGCCGTACTCGAGACTGTAGGTCTCTTGATGCGTGGCGCCGGGCAGCTTGCCGGGCTTTCTCACCGGGACAAAGCCGCACCCGAGCGCGTTGGCGACGGCGGCGCCGAGGATGAACCCGCGGCTCTCGATGCCGACCACCTGGTCGATGTCCTCGCCCATGTACGGCGCGGCCAGCGCGTCGATGGTGTCGCGGAACCCGCGGCCGTCGCACAGCAGCGTGGTGATGTCGTAAAAGAGAATGCCCTTCTTCGGGAAGTCGGGAATCTCGCGAATCTTGGCTTTCAGATGATCCATGCCGCTCTCTAGCGAATGTCGAAGCCGCGGTTGCCCAACGCCGGCTCGATCTCGTCCACCAACACGCGCTCGACGCGCGCTCGCGACGGACCGCGCCGCAACGCCCGCTCGAACCGCTCGACCGCTTCCGCCTCGCCTTCCGCCACCGCCTCGACACTGCCGTCGTCCTGGTTGGTGACGAAGCCGTTGACGCCCTCGCGCCGCGCCGCATCCAGCGCGAAATACCGGAAGCCGACGCCCTGCACGCGCCCGCTCAGGACGAATCTTCGAGCGATGCGCATCAGGACATTCTATCTCAGCCATCGCTCCATTGATTTCGCGGGCGAATTAGGGGCATGCTGTGCATGGAACCCCTTGCTCGGATCATTCAAACGGGTGGTCGTAGGCCGCCCGATCGCAACCTACGAAGCCGGCCATCATAAGTTCGGGATCTTTGGCGGACTCGCCGTCCTGTCGGCGGACGCGCTGTCATCGGTCGCCTACGCCACCGAAGAGATCCTGCGGGTCCTGATGCTCGGCGGCCTGGCCGCAATGAGCGTCTCGCAGCCGATCTCGGTGATGATCGCGATCCTGCTGATCGCGGTCGCCTTTTCGTTCAGGCAGACCATCTTCGCGTTCCCGGGCGGCGGCGGCGCCTACGTCGTCACCCGCGACAACCTCGGCCCGACCGCGGGTTTGGCCGCGGCCGCGTCGTTGCTGATTGACTACACGTTGACTGTCGCCGTGAGCATCACGGCCGGTGTGTCGGCGGTGACGTCGGCGTTTCCGGAGCTGCATGTCGGCAAGACCTGGCTCAGCCTGGTCTTTCTGACGCTGCTGACGTTTGGCAACCTGCGCGGCTTGAAGGAATCGGCGCGCCTGTTCGGCGTTCCGGTCTACGGCTTCCTGGTGGTGATGCTCGGCCTGATTCTCACCGGCGCGGTGCGGGCCATGACGGGCAGCGTGGAGCCGGTGGCGCCGGTGGATCCGCTGCCCACCTTCAACACCGGTGCGATTACCACCTTCATCCTGCTGACCGCATTCGCCAACGGCTGTACCGCATTGACCGGAGTGGAAGCGGTCGCCGACGGCGTGCCGATGTTCCGGGAGCCGCCTGCGAAGAACGCGGCCCGGACGATGGTGATGATGGCGACGCTTGGCGTGACGTTGTTCGTCGGGTTGACGCTGCTGGCCAACGCCTACAAGGTGGTGCCGAGCGAGACCGAAACGGTGGTGTCGCAGCTGGCGCGCGGCGTGTTCGGCGGCCGCAACCTGTTCTACTTCGCGGTCCAGGGCGCGACCATGCTGATCCTGATCCTCGCGGCCAACACGGCGTTTGCCGGTTTCCCGACGCTGGCGTCGATCGTCG
>JAYWEJ010000083.1:0-12244 GCA_043779345.1 Acidimicrobiia bacterium
ATGGAGGCGATGGTCGATCAGGCGATGCGCGACGGCGCGTTCGGCCTGTCGAGCGCGCTGATCTACGTGCCCGGCACGTTTGCGAAGACCGACGAGCTCCTCGCGCTCGCCAAGGTCGCGGCGAAGCACAAGGGTATTTACATCTCGCACATCCGCGGCGAGAGCTTCAACCTGTTCAACGCGCTCGACGAGGCGATTAGCATTGGCCGCGGCGCCGGCCTGCCGGTCGTGATCTATCACCTCAAGGTCGGCGCGAAGGCGAACTGGGGCCGCATGAACGAAGCGGTCGCGGCGATCGAGAAAGCCAATGCCTCCGGGGTGCGGGTGTCGGCGACGATGTATCCCTACACGGCGGGTGGGACCGGGCTGGCGGCGACGCTGCCGTTATGGGTCCAGGAGGGCGGGCGCGACAAGATGCTGGAGCGCCTGAAGGATCCGGCGACGCGCGCCAAAGCACGGCAGGAGATCGAGACCAAGCTGGATGGGTGGGAAAACCTGCTGATGGCCGCGACCTTCGACGGCATCCAAATCGCGGGCGTGCCACGCGAGTTCGATCAATCGATCATCGGCAAGCGCATCTCGCAGATCGCCGCGGAGCGGAAGGCCGATCCGTGGGAGGTCTACTTCCAGCTGCTGATCGACAGCGGCGGCCGCATCGGCGCGCTGTATCACATGATGAGCGAAGAGGACGTCAAGACCGGGCTGCGCGCGGGGTTCGTCACCATCGGCACCGATTCGTCGGCGCTGCGCAGCGAAGGCCTGCTCGCGCAGGGGGCGCCGCATCCGCGTTCGTACGGGACGTTTCCACGCGTGCTCGGCAAGTACTCACGCGACGACAAGATCTTCGAGGTGCAGATGGCCGTGCATCGCATGACCGGCCTCGCCGCCACGCAAATGGGCATTCGCGATCGCGGCCTGGTGCGCGAGCGCTACCTCGCCGATCTCGTGGTCTTCAATCCCCAGACCGTCAAGGACACGGCGACCTACGAACGCCCCCATCAGTATCCAACCGGGATCGAGTTCGTGGTCGTCAACGGCGTGACGGTGCTTGATCAGAAGGGCCTGACGGGCGCGCGGCCGGGCCGCCCGTTGTACGGTCCGGCACGACAGCCATGAGGATGCGTACCGCGCTGGCGACGGCCGTCGTCGCGCTGATCGTGTGCGCCTCCGCCTTCGCTCGCGAACAATCGAGCGAGCTACCGCGAGACGGCCGCGTCACCGGCCGCGTCAAGCTGACCCTGGTGAACAGCGCGCCGTCATCGGCAAGCGCCTACGAGCGGCGCGCGGTGGGGCCGCGGCCGAAGCCGCAGCCGGAGCTCAAGAACGTCGTCATCTTCTTCAGCGATCTGCCGGCCGGCAAGCCCGCGGCGATGCCGGCATCGATCGCGCAGAAAGACGAACAGTTCGCGCCGCACCTGGTCGCCATCACGGCGGGGTCGAGCGTCGCGTTTCCGAACCAAGATCCGTTCTTTCACAACGTGTTCTCGCTGTCGCGCGGCGCCTCGTTCAACCTTGGGCGTTATCCCTCCGGCGCGAGCCGCTCGAAGACCTTCACGCGCCCCGGCATCGTCAAGGTGTTCTGCGAGATCCATTCGCACATGAGCGCGGTGATCCGCGTTTTCGATCACGGCTGGTTCAGCGTGCCCGCCGAGGACGGCACCTTTACGATCGGCAACGTGCCGCCCGGCGATCACACGCTGGTGGCGTGGCATGAGCGCATCGGCGAGCGCCGCGACCGCGTCACGATTCGCGCCGGCGCGGCGACGCAGATCAATTTCACGCTGCCGGTGCTGGAGACGCGGCCATGATGGCGCCGCGGCAGCGTCGCTTGGCCCGCCTCCGGCGGGCGGTTGGCGTGATCCTGGTCGCGTTGTCGCCACAGATCGCTGCGGCGCAGACGTCGCGCTTTGCGCTGGACGTCGTCGCCGCGGCGGATGCCGGTCACGGATCGCAGCTCACCCGCAAGGCCACCGGCTGGTTCGATCTCTTCGGCGCCGTGCGAGTTGCCGACAACCTCAATCTGCGCGTCAGGCCCGTGGTCTTCCGGCGAGCGTTCGATGGCGAGTGGCGAGGGCAGATTTACGAGCTGGCGCTGAGTTACGAGCGGCCGGGGCGGATTGGCGTTCGCGTTGACGCGGGACAGTTCACCTCGCCGATCGGGCTGAGCCTGCTCGAAAACCGCCCCGACAAGAATCCCGTCGTCTCGCCGCACTCGACGTTGTACCTGCCGATCCCACGCTACGAAGCCGGCACCCCGTCGACGAACCTGCTGTCAGCCGCGTATCCACTCGGCGCCAAGGTGATGGTGTCGGGAGCGAAGTGGGACGCGCGAGTCGCGGTGCTCGACAGCTCACCGGTGCGCGGCCGAAATTTCTTCGGCGCCAACAAGCCTCCTCGCATGGCCAACCTCGTGGCCGGGGCGGGATTCACGCCGTATATCGGCTTGCGTTTCGGCGCCACGGTCGCGGCCGGCGACTACGCGGCCGAGAGTGAGGTGCGCGACAAGTCGCGCGGCGATCGGCGCGCCACGTTGGCGCAGGTTGAAGGCGAGTGGGCGTTTCGTCACACGCGGATCGCCGGCGAGTTCCTCTGGACCCGGCGCGAGCTGGCGAACGTGGATTCGACAGTGAATGGCGGTTGGATCGAGATCACGCAGACGGTGCACCCGAGGATCTTCCTCGCCGCCCGCTACGACGATCAGTGGACCGACTGGACCAGCCTTCCCAATAACGCGGCTCGCCACGAGCCGTACCGCCGGCTTGAAACCGGCACCGGCTTCCGTCTCACGCCGGAAGTGACCCTGCGCGCCAGTTACATGACACGCAAGGGTTACGTGGTCAGCTTCTGGGACGATCAGGCTCTTGCATCGATCGTCTTCGCGAAGAGGCTTAAGTAGGCCTATAGGCCCATAGGCCTATTGGCCAATTCAATACGCTTTCTTCCCGTTGATCCACACCGACTCGATGCTCCGCGTGTTGCGGATGTCGTCGAGCGGATTCGCGTTCAGGATCAACAGATCGGCAGCCGCGCCCGCGGCCAGCGTGCCAAGCTGGCCCGCCCTGCCCATGCACCTCGCGGCATCTCCGGTGGCCGACACCAGCACCTGCATCGGCGTCATGCCGGACTCGACCATCATCTCGAGCTCGAGGTGTTCGAAGAATCCCTGGAAGCGCGCCGGCGGGCCGGTGTCGGTGCCCATCGCAATGCGCACGCCGCGATCGACCAGCGTCTTGAGGTTTTTTTTCGCCACTTCGAGGCTCGTCTTGTATTGCTGGCCGGACTTCCAGGCCGGGCTGTTGCGGATCTGCTCCTGCCGTTTGGGATCCTTCAGCTGTTCGGGCACGCCCTTCTCGGCGCCCTTCAGGAAGAACGGATCGTCGACCCAGGACGGCGTCGAATCGTAGATGAATGTCGAAATCTCGCGCGTCAGCGTCGGCGAGTAACACACCTCGCGGGACTTGAGCGCGTTGATGAACTGATCGTCGACCGGCACATCGCGCACGCTGTGAGCGATCAGATCAGCGCCAGCCAGCAGCGTCGCCTTGGCGTCGGCCAGGTAATAAATGTGCACGGCGACCGGCAGCTTCCGCGAATCGCCCTCCTCAATCACGGCCCGCCACGCCGCCTCCGGCATCTTGCGCGCTGACCCGAGGTTGTCGTCGACGCGAATCTTCAGCACGTCGGGCTGCATCGCCACCACCTTCGCGGTATTCGCGCGCGCTTCCTCGGCGGTGTTGCCGCCGATCACCGCTCCGGCGACGAAGATCCTGGCGCGGTCGAGCGCCGTCGCGTTCTCGTTGCGCACATCGAAACCGGCCGCCTGATCGTCGCCGAGGCTGAAGACCGTCGTGACGCCGTAGATGGCGTAGGTGCGCAACTGGCGCAGCACGTTGTCGCGCGTATACGACGCCGGATCGGTCCGGAGGCCGGTGGTGGCGGGGACGTGGCCGTGCGCGTTGACGAGGCCGGGAAGGATCGTCTTGCCCTTGAGGTCGACGCGGGTCGCGCCGGCCGGGACGGCGGTCGAAGCCGGCCCGACGGCCGTGATCGTCGCGCCGTTCACAATGACGGTGCCGTTCTCGATCACGCGCCCGGTGCCGTCGATGACGCGGCCGCCGACAAACGCGGTGGTCTGGGCGCCGGCACGAGTGGCATTCGCGGCCAGGACGAGAAAGAGGATGACTGTGACAGTGCTGCTGCGCATGGCGCGGTAGCTTACCAGAGGCCCACCGCGTCTGCCGTTTCCGGGGCCCTTGAGATACCATCTAGTGGATGGTTCCGTTGCAGGTTCTCGTGGCGGACGACGAGGCGGTCTCCCGCACCGTCGTCGGCGCGATGTTGAAAAAGGCCGGCTATCCCGTGATTTATGCGCCGGACGGCGAGCAGGCCTGGCAGATGCTGGACAGCGACGATCCGCCGGCGATTGCCCTGCTCGACTGGGAAATGCCCGGCTTGCAGGGCCCCGAAGTGGTCCAGCGCATCCGCAGCAAGCAATTGCAATCACCGACCTACGTCATCCTGCTGACCTCGCGCGATTCGTCGGCCGACATCGTCCAGGGCCTGAAAGCCGGCGCCGATGACTACGTCACCAAGCCGGCCAACGAAGATGAGCTCGTCGCGCGCGTCAACGTCGGCGCCCGCGTCGTGCAGCTGCAGAGTGCGCTCGCCGATCGCGTGCGCAGCCTCGAAGAAGCGCTCGTCAACGTCAAGGCCCTGCAAACGCTGCTGCCGATGTGCGCGTATTGCAAGTCGATCAGGAACGACCAGAACTACTGGGAGAAGGTCGAAACCTACTTCACGCAGCACTCGAACGTGTCGTTCACGCACAGCTACTGCCCGAACTGCTACGAACGCTTCGTCCGGCCGGAGCTCGAGGCGCTCGAGGACGCCCGCGCAGCGCAGGATCGCCATCGCCGCGGCTGATGGATCAGCCGGTTCTCGATCAGGCGGTCATCAGCGGGCTGCGCACGCTCACGCCTCCCGGCGAGCCCGACGTGCTGGCTGAAGTACTGCGGTTGTTCCTGGACGAGGTACCGCCGCGCATGGCCCGGCTGCGAAACGCCTGGGAGTCCGGCGACATCGAAGAGATGCACCGCGCCGCGCATTCGCTCAAGGGCAGCGCCGGGAACATTGGCGCAAAGCGGCTGTACGAGGTCTGCAGCAAGCTCGACGCGCTCGGCAAGGCGGGGGATCTCGCCAGTGCCGCGCCGCTCGTCGACGCGCTCGGCGTGGAATTTGGTAAGGTCGAATCAGAAATCAACCGGCTGATAGGAGTTTGAACACATGATCATGCAGCGTTATCCCGAACCGTTCATCGCGCCGATGCGCGCCGAGCTGTCGCGACTCGGATTCGAAGACCTCAAGACGCCCGACGCCGTTGACACGGCGGTCAAGCAGCCGGGGACGACGATGATCGTGGTGAATTCGGTGTGCGGGTGTGCCGCGGGCAAGGCGCGGCCGGGCATCGCGCTCGCGCTCACCAAGGGCAAGCGTCCCGATCACCTGACGACGGTGTTTGCCGGCGCGGATGTCGAAGCGACGGAAACCGCGCGCGCGCATTTCGCGCCGTATCCGCCGTCATCGCCGTCGATCGCGTTGATGAAAGACGGCAAGGTCGTCTACATGATGGAGCGCCGTGAAATTGAAGGCCGCTCGGCCGACTTGATCGCGGCGGAGTTGCAGAAAGCTTTCGAGACCCACTGCTAGTGTTGTAGAGGCGGGACTTGTAGTCCCGCCTGACTCTAGCCGCCTCGCGTATGCATCTCGAGGTGCGGATCCTTCTTCAACGCTTTCAACGGAATCAGCGGCGAGCGTTCGCGGACGTCGAGGCGGTTCTCGGCGCCGCGATCGGTGCGGGCGTGCCACACGCTCGTGATCAGATCGCGGAGCGCGTCATCGCTGACGCCGCCACGCAGCGGTCCTCGCAGATCGACGCCGCGCGCCGCGTAGAGACAGAGGTACCACACGCCATCCGCCGTCAAACGGCTGCGATCGCACGAGCGGCAAAACGGCTCGGTGGTTGAGGCGATGATGCCGAACACGGTTCCGTCCGGCAGGCGGTAACGATCCGCCGGCGCCGAACCGCCCTCGCGCAGGGGCTCGGCGGCACCGTAGTGCGCGGCAATCGTCTTGAGCATGTCGTCGCGGGACACCACCTGCGACATCGACCAGTTCGTGGCGCCGCCGACATCCATGTATTCAATGAAGCGCACTTCGGCGCCGCGCGGCTTCGCGAACTCCAGAAGCGGAATGATTTCGTCGTCGTTGACGCCGCGGATGATCACGGAGTCCATCTTGAAGCCCGGAAATGACTCGACCGCCGCGTCGATGCCGGCGAGGACGCGCGGCAACTCATCGAAGCGCGCCAGCTTCATGAAGCGATCCCGCTGCAGCGTATCGAGGCTGATCGTGAGGCGATGCAATCCCGCCCGCTTCAGATCGTCCACTGCGGGCGCCAGCAGCACCGCGTTGGTCGTCATCGCGAGATCGCGAATCCTGTCCTTCCGCGACAGGCGCTCGACAAGCGCCGGGAGATCGCGGCGGAGCAGGGGCTCTCCACCGGTGAGCCGAACCTTGTCGACGCCCAGGTGCAGAAACTGATCGACCAGGCGCTCGATCTCTTCGAATTGCAGGATGTCCTCGCGCGGCAGCCAGACGTAGTCTTCCTCTGGCATGCAGTACTGGCAGCGCAGATTGCACCGATCGGTGACCGACAGCCGGAGATTGGCCAATGGCCGCTGGTGTGCGTCGAGAACGGGCACTATCCGTCGATCATACTGTGAGTCTCCGCGTCATCGCTGCGGTCGCATGCGATCGAGGAGCTCGCCGAGCTTCTTGATTTCTTCTCCGTACTTGGCCCAGTCTCCGGCGCGTTGGGCGTCGAGCGCGCGTCGATAGGTGTCCCGCGCTTCCAGCGCCAGGCGTTCCCAGGTCGCGGTGTCGAATCCGGCCGGGGGCCGCGTGCCGGCCGCCGGCGGGACGACCGCCTGCTCGCCCGGCTTCACCGGCGCGGCCTCACGCTCGGTCTGGCCGAACAGCCGCGCCAACGCCAGGTCGAGCGTCGGCTCCATCACGATGCGGTTCTGATGCGCGACGATCACGCGGGTCAGCTCGGGAATGCGCCCGGCCTGCGCGCGCAGGTAGAGCGGCCGCACGTAAATCAGCGATTCTTCGATCGGAATCACCATCAGCGTGCCCTGGATTACCTGCGAGCCTTGCTGGTTCCAGAGCGTGATCTGCGGCGAGATTACCTGGTCCTGGTTGATGCGCGCGACCACCTGCTGCGGACCGAACACCAGCGTTTGTTTCGGAAACTGGAAGACCTGCAGCTTGCCGTAATGCTCACCGTCGCTTCGTGCCACCATCCACGAAGCGAGGTTGTCGCGGCGCCGCGGCGTGAACGGCAGCATCTGGATGAACTCGGCATCCTTCTCGCCGGGCAGCTTCATCATCGCGTAATAGGGCGCCATGCGACTGGTCTCGCCGCTGCTGTCCACCGCCGGCGCTTCCCATTGATCTTCCTTGTTGTAGAAGACCGTCGGGTTGGTCATGTGGTACGTGGCGTAGACCGACGCTTGAATCGCGAAGATGTCCTCGGGGTAGCGCACGTGTTGCCGCAGGTCCGCGGGCATCTCGGCGAGGGGCTTCAGCAGGTTCGGAAAGATCTTCGCGAGCGTCTGCACAATCGGGTCGGAGGTCTCCGCTGCATAAAACGTCACCGATCCCTGATACGCGTCGATCACCACCTTGACGGAGTTGCGGATGTAATTCACGCCGCCCGCCGACGAGGAATACGGGTAGCGATCCGAGACCGTGTAGGCGTCCTGAATCCACAGGATGCGGCCCTCGGTGACGACCGGATACGGATCGGCGTCGAGCACCAGGAACGGCGCGATCTTCGCGACGCGGCGGCGGATCTGGCGATCGAACATCAGCCGGCTCTCGCTGGTGATGTCGTCGCTCAGCAGGATCTGGTAACTGCGGAAGCGCGCGGCGAACAGCAGCTTGCGCCAGAAGGAGCTGAGTTGCACGCCGCCGTTGCCGGCGTACTGGATGTTGACGTTGTCTTCGCCCTTCGGGTAATGAAACTCCTGCGCCTCGCCCGTCCGCACGATCACATAGTCGTTGGCGAGCTCGCCGAAATAGATGCTCGGCTCCGTGATCTGCAGATCGACCGTGGTCACCGGCGGCAAATCGCGGACGAACAGGACCGGCAGTCCTTCGTTCGTCACCTGGTTCACCGGGCCGAGCGTCAGGCCGTGGCCGTGCGTGAACACCAGCCGCTCGTTGATCCACGTGCGATTCGGCAACGCCGCCGGATTGAGCTCCCGCACCGACAGCATCACCTGGCGGTTCTGGCCGTTAATCTGGTAGCGGTCGTTGTCCACCGAGACGAAGTCGTAGTAGGTACGGATCTCCTGGATCTGTCCGAACGTCTCGAGCAGCGGCTGGTGATCCCACAGCCTGACGTTGTCGAGCGTGGCGCGATTGTTCTCGATGTCCTGCTTGGTGAGCGTGGCTTCGCCCTGCAGCTCGCGTTCCTCGATCCGATCGAGCGCGAAGGCCTCGCGGGTCGCGGCGATGTTGTATTCCATGAACGGCGTTTCACGGACCTGCTCGTTCGGCGACACCGCGAAGCGCTGGAGCAGGCTCGCATAGCCCTCGCCGCCGAGCAGCACCAGCCCGTAGACGACGGCGCCGGCGATCACGTGACGGGTCGATCCGGTCACCGCGGTCGCCGCCGAGAGTCCCGCGGCGACGACGGCGGCGAGCATCAGCGCGAGCGCGGCCGGCATCCGCCCATGGACGTCGGCGTACGACGCGCCCTGGATGATGCCGGAAGGCGAGACGACTTCGTGCAGGCGGCTCAGCCACGCGCCGAGCGCCAGCACCAGGAACAGCATCGCCGCGAGCCAGGCCAGGTGGCGGCGCGCGCGGTTTTCAATGCGCAAGCCGAACGGCGTCAGCACGATCTGGCTCGACACGAAATACAACGCGACCACGCCGACCGCGGCCAGTACCACCATGCCGAGGAGCACCCCGCGCAGCAGCTCGAGCGCCGGCAGCGTGAACACGTACATCGCCGCGTCGTGGCCGAGGACCGGATCGGCCTTGCCGAACGGCACCTGGTTCCACCACGTCAGCAGCGTCATCCACTGGCTCGACGCGAACGAGGCGATCAGGAAAGAGGCAATGGCGGCGAGGATCAGGACGAGCGGCCGCACCTGGTCGCGCGTCGGCAGCGCGACCGTGAAGCCGTCGCCGGTCGTGAACGTCGTCGGCGCGGGCGACATCGCCGAGAGCGCCAGCCGCGCGTGGAGCGACAGCCACGCGAGCGCGACGACAAACGCCCCGGTCCAGGCGACGGCGCGCGCGCTGATCTCGGTCGAGTAGACCTGGCGGTGGCCGACCTCGCCGAACCACAGCCAGTCGGCAAGAAAGTCGAGTGAGGCGGGCAGGACGAAAAAAATCGCCGCGCCGAGGCCGATGATGACAGCGCGAAGTGGCACGGAACGAGTTTACTCCCCCCGCTTCATCCGGCGCAGCTTTCGACGCTGGTCGCGGTCGGGCCGGGTGGGCGG
The DNA here is from genome assembly GCA_043779345.1 of Acidimicrobiia bacterium. GTDB lineage: Bacteria > Acidobacteriota > Vicinamibacteria > Vicinamibacterales > UBA2999 > 12-FULL-67-14b. The sequence goes on from JAYWEJ010000083.1 coordinate 9,582, forward strand.
GGTCGCGGCGGCGCGGTAGACCCGTTCGAGGCGCCGGATTTCCATTTCCTCGGGCGTCGGCTTCGGGGTGCGGTCCTCGTAGAGGAGCCGCGCCTCGGCTTTGGCGACGTGGCTGTCGGCGACACCAAGGACGGTGATCAACTGCTTGCGGCCCATCGGCCGGTTGATCTCGAGCTCGTCGCCGATCCTGACGTCGCGGTGCGGCTTGGCGGCGGCGCCGTCGATTTTGACCTTCCCGAGCTTGCAGGCTTTCTGCGCTTCCGATCGCGTCTTGAACAGGCACGCGACATCGAGCCATTGATCGAGCCTTACCGTGGCCATCTCTCTAGTAGAGTATCTGCCACAACGATGGCGAAGCGCCCGCATTCCTCCCTGGTTCTCGACGGTCCTGAACGCGCGCCCGGCCGCGCCATGCTGCACGCGGTCGGCTTCACGCGCGCCGATTTTGCGAAGTCGCAGGTCGGTGTCTGCTCGACGTGGAGCCAGGTGACGCCGTGCAATGTCCACATCGACGCGCTCGCCCGCCTCGCGGCTGACGGGGTGGCGCAGGCCGGCGCCAAGCCGGTGATCTTCAACACCATCACGGTGTCGGACGCAATCTCGATGGGCACCGAAGGCATGAAGTACTCGCTGGTGTCGCGCGAAGTGATCGCCGACTCGATCGAAACCGTGATGGGTGCGGAAGGCTTTGATGGTCTCGTCGCGATCGGCGGGTGCGACAAGAACATGCCGGCGTGCGTGATCGCGATGGCGCGCCTCAATCGTCCCGCGGTGTTCGTGTATGGCGGCACGATCCTGCCGGGAGTCTTCCAGGGGAAGCCGGTGGACATCGTCTCGGTGTTCGAAGCGGTCGGCCAGCATGCGGCCGGGAAGCTGTCCGACGCCGCGCTGGCCGAACTCGAACAGCACGCGTGTCCCGGCGCGGGATCGTGCGGCGGGATGTACACCGCCAACACGATGGCGTCCGCGATCGAGGCGCTGGGCCTGAGCCTGCCGAACAGCTCGGCGCAGGCGGCGGTGTCCTACGACAAACAGCGTGACTGCGTGACCGCCGGCGCCGCCGTCGTGAACCTGGTCGACAAGAACATTCGGCCGCGCGACATCCTGACCAAGAAGGCGTTCGAGAACGCCATCGTCACGGTCAGCGCGCTCGGCGGCTCCACCAACGCGGTGTTGCACCTGCTCGCGATCGCGCACTCCGCCGGGGTCAAGCTCTCGATGGACGACTTCACGCGAATCGGCAAGCGCGCGCCCGTGATCGCCGACCTCAGGCCAAGCGGCACGTACATGATGGCGGAGCTGATCAAGATCGGCGGCCTGACGCCGATGTTGAAGCGCCTGCTCGATCGCGGATTGCTGCACGGCGATGCGATGACGGTGACGGGAAAGACCCTCGCGGAGAACCTGCGTGACGTGCCGGACTATCCCCCGGATCAGCAGATCATCAAATCACTCGATCAACCGATCAAGCGAGACAGTCATCTCGTGATGTTGGGCGGCAACCTCGCGCCGGACGGCGCCGTGGCGAAGATCAGCGGCAAGGAAGGGGAGTCGTTCACCGGCACGGCGCGCGTCTTCGATCGCGAGGAGGACGCGCTCGCGGCGATTCTCGCCGGCCGCATCAAGAAAGGTGACGTGGTGGTGATCCGCTACGAAGGCCCGCGCGGCGGACCGGGGATGCGAGAGATGCTGTCGCCGACCTCCGCGATCATGGGCCGCGGCCTCGGCAGCGACGTGGCGCTCATCACCGATGGCCGCTTCAGCGGCGGCACCCACGGTTTTGTCGTCGGTCACATTACGCCTGAAGCCTTTGCCGGTGGACCGCTGGCGCTCGTCAAGAACGGCGATGTCATCACCATCGACGCGCGGCGACGGGCGTTGACCCTGGAGATCAGCCCGAAGGAAATGGCGGCGCGTCGGAAAAAGTGGAAGCCGCGCAAGCCCAGTTACGCCCGCGGAGTGCTCGCGAAATATGCGCGTCTCGTCTCGACAGCCAGCACCGGCGCGGTCACCGATCGCGAGTAATCCCGGCAAGCGCGTGGCGCGGATTCGTGCAATGCCGCTTGCAAACGCCAATGGACGAGCCTACACTCCAGTCAAATTTGCAAGCGAATGTAACCGGGCGGCGCTCACGTCTTTCGCCCTGGAGGTATCAATGATGAGTCATTTCGTGTTGCGGCGCGTGCCCGTGGGACTGTTACTGCTGGTGCTCTGCGCCAGTCCTGCCCGGGCCCAGACGTTTACCGGCGGATTGCGCGGTTCGGTCAGCGATCCGGGTGGCATCGTCCCTGGCGTGTCCGTGACGCTGGTCAACGAGGGGACCCAGGTCGCTCGCGAAACCACCACCAACGCCTCCGGCGAATTCAATTTCTCCGCTGTGCAGCCGGCGACTTACACGATTCGCGCGAGCCTGACAGGCTTCAAAACCTCCGAGCGCAAGGGCGTCCGTATTGCGACGCAGCAGTTTCTGACGATGGACATCATGCTCGAAGTCGGGCAACTGCAGGAAACGATCACCGTCACCGCCGACGCCCCGCTCATCGAGACCTCGAACGCGTCCACCGGCGGCACCTTGGATCGTGAGGTCCTGGAGGCGCTGCCCGCCCCCGGTCGCAACGCGTTCATGATTAGCGTGACGGTGCCGACGGTGGCGCCAACCGGCG
>JAYWEJ010000084.1:0-5144 GCA_043779345.1 Acidimicrobiia bacterium
TCGACGGCGGCGCGCGCGACATGCGCGATCGACGAATTGCGCGTCAGCCCCACGATGGTGCCGCGAGCACGCGGATCCCAGTACGGGGCGCCGAGCCCGACAAACGCCGGCACGAGATACACGCCGTCGGTGTCGGGCACTTCCGACATCAGCTTCTCGACGTCCGCCGACGCGGTGATCGCCTTCAAGCCGTCGCGCAGCCATTGCACCGCCGCGCCGGCGATGAACACCGAGCCTTCGAGCGCGTAGGTCGTCTTGCCGCCGATCTTCCACGCCACCGTCGTCAGCAGCCCCTTCTTCGACGGCACTGGCTTGTCGCCGGTGTTGAGCAACATGAAACAGCCGGTGCCGTAGGTGTTCTTCGCGGAGCCCGGCTCGAAGCACGCCTGGCCGAAGAGGGCCGCCTGCTGATCGCCGGCGTCGCCGGCAACTGGAATCGCCGCGCCGAAGAGCTCCGGATCGGTGTGGCCGTAAACTTCACTCGACGATCGCACTTCGGGCAGCATCGCGCGCGGAATGTCGAGCAGCCGCAACAGCTCGTCGTCCCATTGCATGGTGTGGATGTTGAAGACCAGGGTGCGGCTGGCGTTGCTGACGTCGGTGATATGACACTTGCCGCCGGTCAGCCGCCAGATCAGGAACGTGTCGATGGTGCCGAACAGGATCTCGCCGCGCGCGGCGCGATCACGCAGCCCGTCCGAGGAATCGAGCAGGTGCTTGATCTTGGTGCCGGAGAAATATGCGTCGACGACGAGCCCGGTCTTCTGGCGGAACGTCGCTTCATGCCCCGCCGCCTTCAGGCGATCGCAGATTGGCGCGGTCACGCGGCTCTGCCAGACGATCGCATTCGCCACGGGCTTGCCGGTCGCCTTCTCCCACAGCACCGTGGTCTCGCGCTGATTGGTGACGCCGATCGCGGCGAGATCGAGCGCGCTGATGCCGGCGCGCGCGATTGCCTCCTTCGCGGTCGCCAGCTGCGTGGACCAGATGTCTTCCGGGTTGTGCTCGACGTGGCCGGGCCCTGGGAAGATCTGCGGGAATTCCTGCTGCGCCGACGACACCGCCTTGCCGGATCGATCGAACACAATCGCGCGGCTCGACGTCGTGCCCTGGTCGAGGGCAAGAATGAACTGCCCTGCCCTGAGCGAAGCGTCGCTCGCCGAAGGCGAGGAACGCTGAGTCGAATGGGTCATCGGCCGGCCTCGGGCGCGAGGTGATGCTTGTTGATGAACGTGTCGTAGAGCCAGGCGCCGAGAATCGCGCCGACGATCGGCGCGGCGATCGGCACCCACCACCATCCGCCGCCGGCGGTGAAGACACCCGATCCCCACCCCGCGACGAACGTGAACAGGCGCGGGCCGAAGTCGCGCGCCGGGTTGATCGCGTAGCCGGCGTTGAAGCCGAACGCGACTCCGATCGCGATCACCACCAAGCCAACGAGTGGACCGGTAAACCAGGCCGGCGCGCCGACGTTGCGTTGGTCGGTGACGGCGAGCACACCGACCATCAGCAGCATGGTGCCGACCACCTGATCGACAAACCCGCCGGCGATCGACAGGAACGGTTGCGGATAGGTCGCGAAGATGCCGGCGGTCGCGGTGGCGCCTTCCACCATCCGCATGCCGCCGTCGAACGCGGACAGCGCCTCGCGATACGTCGCGAAGACCAGCGCCGAGGCGGCGAACGCGCCAGCCACCTGCGCGATCGTGTAGGGGAGCACCTTGCTCCACGGGAAGGCCCGGTGCACGGCGAGCGCGACCGTGACGGCCGGGTTGAGGTGCGCGCCCGACACGCCCGCCGAGGCGTAGATGCCGAGCATCACGGCGAGGCCCCAGCCGATGTTGATGGCGAGAAACGATCCGTTGGCGTCTTTGCTGAGCACCGTCTGGGCGACCACGCCGACACCGAAGCTGATCAGGATGAATGTGCCGAAGAATTCCGCGGCGGCTTCCCGCGCTGTGCCTTTGAGCATCCGCGAATATTACTTCACACGCAGGACGATGATGTGCTGCCAGGGAAGAACGTCAATGACCTTGTCGAGCACGAACCCTTCCGCCTCCAGCTCCTGCTTCACTTCGGCCACGCTCATCTTGTGGACTTCGAGGATCGGCACCTTGGGATCCTCCTTGCGGAACTCGAGCAGGACGAGGCGGCCGCCGGGCTTGAAGGCGCCCTTCAGCCGCTGCAGGAACACCTGCGGCTGCTGGAGCTCGTGGTAGACGTCCACCATGATCGCCAGATCGACCGACGCCGGCGGCAACCGCGGGTCGTCCATCCCGTTCAGGACGGTGGTGATGTTCGACAGCCCTTCCATCCTGATCCGCCGATCGAGGATCTCGATCATGCCGGGCTGAATGTCGGTGGCGATGACGCGCCCCGTCGGACCAACCCGTTTCGCGATCCGCGACGAGTAATAGCCGGAGCCCGCGCCAATGTCGGCAACGACCATGCCCGGCTTGAGCTCGAGCGCATCGAGCGCCTTCGACGGCGCTTCCTCGTCTTCGCGCTCGGGCCGCTCCAGCCATCCGGCGCCGCCGACACCCATCACCGGCGCAAAGATGCGGCCGCTGACCGGGTGACGCCGCTGCGCCTCGACCAGGACGCCGGCAGCAATAATCAGAGCGACGCTTACGGCGATGACTCGCATTTGTTATCCTTTAGTGGATCGTCTCAACACTGTTGCCACAAACTAGCAAGCCAGCTCGGTCAACTATTGCGGGCCGTTCCTACGGAACGGTCCCAGTGCTCATCGAGCCAGTATCCCGATAAGATTCCCAATGGCGCTTGCCGCAAGACCAGCGACTCCGGCCGACGCCGACCGCATTGCCCAAATCTATAACGAAGGCATCGAGGATCGCGTCGGAACCTTCGAAACGCGGCCGCGCGCGACCGACGACATCCGGGCCTGGTTCGACGGCCGCCATCCCATTGTCGTCGTGGAACAGGACGGCGAGGTGCTCGCCTTTGCATCGACGTCGAATTACCGCACGCGCGAGTGTTACGCAGGTATCGCCGAGTTTTCCGTCTACGTGGCGCGCGCGGAGCGCGGACGCGGAGCCGGCGCGGTTGCGATGCGCGCGCTGATCGACGCCGCCGGGCCGGCGGGCATCTGGAAGCTGGTGTCGCGCATCTTCATCGAGAACACCGCGAGCCGGAGGCTGATGGCGTCGATGGGCTTCCGCGAAGTCGGCATTTACGAGAAGCACGCCCGGCTCGATGGCGCGTGGCGCGATGTCGTCATCGTGGAGCGGCTGATCCCAGAGAACATCGCCTGACATGAGGAGGACTGTTCCACAGATCATCTCGCTCGTCGCGATCGTGGCGGGCCTGGTGCTGTTCGTGGTGACGATGTTCGGCATCGATCGGACGGAGACGTTGATCGAAGTCCGCACCCTCGGCCCGACGCTGCCGCTGGTGTTGCTGCCCGGCATCGGCTGGCACCTGCTCCGCGCGCTCGGCTGGTATGTCTGCTTCCCGCCAGAGAGCCGCCCGAGCTACTGGCGCGTATTCCGCGTGCGGCTGGCGGCGGACGGCGTCGGCTACTTCACGATCCGCGGCGTCGCGAGCGAGCCGCTGCGCGTCGTACTGTTGATGGGCCGCGTCCATCCCGTGGTCAGCGCCGCGGCGTCGGTGCTCGAACGTACCGCGATGGGCATCATGAGCGTCGTCGGCGTCGGCGTGTTCGCCGCCTTGGCGGTGTCGTCCGACATGTTGCCAGGCGGGTGGGAGGGCGTGTTCCGCGGCATCGCGATCACGGCCGGCATCGTGCTGTTCCTCTCGTTCCTCTTCCTGATCCGCACCGGCCGCTATTTCGGCCCGATCGTCGAGCGCATCTACCTGCGCACGCAGTGGCGATGGGCCGGCGGCCGCACGGTCCGCGCCATCAGCGCGGTGGAAGATTTGTTCTTGAAACTGGCGCGAACCGATGCGCGGCGGCTGCAGTTCCTGGTGCTGCTCAGCATCGCGTGCTACTGGCTGATGGCCGTCGAAGTGTTCCTGGTGTTCTGGGCGATCGAACAACCGATCTCGTTGTGGGTCGGTACGATCGTCGAGACCTTCACGCGATCCGCCAGCGTCGCCGGCGGCGCGATCCCGGGCAACCTCGGCGCCCTCGAGGCGTCGAACGTCGCAGTCGTCAAGGCGCTCGGCCTGGCCGGCGGCGGCACCCTCGCGCTGTTCCGCCGGTTCCGCAGCTTGTTGTTCGCGACGCTGGGACTCGCGCTGTATCCCAGGGATGCAGTTATTTCTACGCCGCCTCCGACACCGACTCCATGATCGCGACCTTCCTTTCGACGATCCAGGATTGGGCCAGCGAGCTTGGCGGCGTCGGCCTCTTCATCATCGCGCTGCTCGATTCGTCGTTCCTGTCGTTTCCGCAGGTGAACGACATCCTGATCATCGTGCTCAGCACGAAGTATCCGGCGCGGATGGTTTATTACGCGGGCATGACCACGATTGGATCGCTGATCGGCTGCTTCCTTCTTTACGTGGTCGCGCGCCGCGGCGGCGAATCGTTCCTGCGCAGGCGGCTGAAGGGGCGCTACGTCGATCGCGCGCTCAAGCTGTATCAGAAATACGGACTGCTGGCCGTGCTGGTGCCGGCGCTGCTGCCGCCACCGGTCCCGTTCAAGGTGTTCGTGCTGCTCGCCGGCGCCGCCGCGGTCTCGCCGTGGCGATTCGGCGCCGCCGTCGTGATCGGCCGCGGCATCCGCTATTTTGGGCAGGGATATCTTGCCGTGCTCTATGGTGAGCGGGCGGCCGAGTTCATGAGGGAATACGGCGCGCAGATCGGCATCGGCCTCGCGGTGCTCGCCGTGGCGGTTGCCGGTGTGATCATCTGGATACGCCGGCCACCGAAGACACAGAAAGCACCGACCGATTAACGATGGACGTCCTGCCCTTCAACTCGGTGCACGTCGACCTCGTCGAGACCGCCAACGCGGCGGCGCTGGCCAAGCTCGAGTCCTATCGGGAGCTGCTGTCGCAGGATGAGCACGAGCGGATGGCGCGTTTCGTGTTCGATCGCGATCGCCGCCCCTTCCTGATCACGCGCGCGCTGGTGAGGACGACGCTCTCCAGGTATGCGCAGGTCGCGCCGGCGGACTGGCGTTTCATCGCCAACGTGCACGGCCGGCCCGAGATTC
>JAYWEJ010000085.1:0-5130 GCA_043779345.1 Acidimicrobiia bacterium
GCGCGCGCGAAATCGTCCTGGAAGATGCGCCGGCACGACGATGCCGAGCGTGGCTCGAAGATCGCCCAGATGCGCTTGCCGGGCGACGACCGGCGGACGGCTTTCAGCGTTTCGTCAACGGCGGTCGGGTGATGCGCGAAGTCGTCGTAGATGGTGACGCCGCGGGCTTCCCCGACGACCTCCAGCCGTCGCTTGACGCCCTTGAATGCCGCCAGCCCCTTGCGAAGCTGCTCGAGATCGAGGCCCAGGTCGACGCCGACGGCGATCGCGACCAGGGCGTTCCGCACATTGTGGTCGCCCAGCAGCGGCATCGTGAAGTCGCCGAGGTTCTCGTCCTTGCGCTGAACACGGAACGTGGTGCCGTTGCCGGTTCGAACATCGAGAGCGCGCCATTCCGCTTCGCTGGACAGGCCGAAGCTCTGCACGCGGCTCCGCGCGTGAACGGCGAGCGCGGCGGCATCCGGGCTGTCGACGCCGAGCAGCGTCAGGCCGCTGCGCGGCACGAGATTGACGAGCCGGCGGAACGCCAGCCGCACTTCGTCGATGTCCCGATAGATGTCGGCGTGATCGAACTCGATGTTGTTGATGACCGCGACATCCGGCAGGTACTTCAGGAACTTCGCCGTCTTGTCGAAGTAGGCGCTGTCATACTCGTCGCCTTCGATGACGAAGGCCTTGCCCTGGCCGATCCGATAGCTGGCACCATCGCTGCCAAAGTTGCGCGCGATGCCGCCGATGAGAACGGTCGGATCGGCGCCTGCCGCCGTCAGCAGCCAACCAGTCAGGGCGGTGGTCGTGGTCTTGCCGTGCGTGCCGGCGATCACGATCGAATCGGCGTCCCAGAGCCATTGATCGCGAATGGTTTCCGGCAGCGACGCGTAGCGAATCCCCTGGTCGAGCACCGCTTCGAGCTCGGCGTTGCCGCGCGAAATGGCGTTGCCGACCACGACCAGGTCCGGCGCCGGCGCCAGGTGTTCGGCGCGATACCCCTCGAGCACGCGGATTTGCTCGGTCGCGAGGAAGTCGCTCATCGGCGGATAGACATGCTCGTCCGAGCCGCTGACGTCGTGGCCACGGTGCTTCAGGAGCGCGGCCAGCGTCGCCATGGCCGTGCCGCCTACGCCGATCAAATGAATTCGCATCTGTGACTAATCTGTGTCCAATCTGTGGCCCTATTCGACCGCCGCCTCCAGGATGCGAACGCTCGGCGCCGGCCCGCCAACGACTTCCGCCTTGACGCCGAATGGGAGCGTCCACGTCGGTCCGGCGGTGTGCCCCGACGGAAAGTTGAAGAGCACGGGCCCGCGAAACTCGCCCATGAAATCCCGCAGCACGTCGCGGATTGCCGGATCGCCACCGGGCTCGTCGCAGCCGGGAAACTCTCCGAAGATGATCGCGGTGGCGTTGACGAACAATCCCGCCTGCGACGCCTGCGTCAGCAGGCGATGGATGCGATACGGCCGCTCGCCGATGTCTTCGATGAACAGCACGCAGCCGTGCGGCGGATCGAACTCCCACGGCGTGCCCATCGAGGCCATCAGCTGCGTCAGCGTGCCGCCGGTCAGGACGCCGCTTGCCGACCCTGCACGCAGCGATTCGACGTGCGGTGGCGTGAGATCGCCGGCCGGCTCGCCCGACATCAGCACCCTGCGGAACGAGTCTTCGTCATAGGCGGCCGGGCCCTTCGAGATCCGGCGATCGATCATCGGCCCGTGAATCGCCGACATCCCGTGCCGCTGGTAGAGCGACAGAATCGCCGTGATGTCGCTGTAGCCGATCAGCGCCTTGCGCCCCGACACCATCAGGCCGGGATCGAGATACGGCAGCAGCTGCGCGCTGCCATAGCCGCCCCTGATCGCGACGAGCGCCGCGATCGACGGATCCTCCCACGCGTTGAGAATGGCGCGAACGCGGGTCTCGACCGTGCCGGCGACGAACCGATCCTTGTCGAAGACCGTCCGGTCGTAGACCGCTTCGAGACCGAGCCGGGCCAGCTCCGTGACGCCCGCCTCGACTTCCTCCATCGGGAACGAGCTGGCGGGAGCGACCAGCGCAACGCGATCGCCGGATCGCAGGCGGCGAAGCCGGATCACAGAAACGCCGCCATCTCGGCGGCCACCAGTTGGTGTTCTTCACGGCCGAGGATGCCGCGCAGCGTCTTGATGCGCGCGCCTGGCCCAGGCCGCTCGCCCATCAAGAAGCGCTGTTTCGTCCGCTTGAGCCGCGCGAACGCATCGTCATGCCGCGTCGCCGGGATGCGCCCCGACTCGACGGCGCGCACCAGCGCTTCGAGCGTGCGGCCCTGCAAGTCGATGTCGCCACTGCAGACGAGCACGCCGTCACAACCGGCGCGGATGGCGTCGACGGCCGCCTGCGGCACGTCATGCTTTGCACTGATCGCCTTCATCTCGAGGTCGTCGCTGAGGATCACGCCCTCGAACTTCAACTCCTCGCGCAACAGCTTCTGGACGATGTCGGGCGAGAGCGAGGCCGGCCGGGTGTCGTCGATCGACGGCACCAGCACGTGGGCGGTCATGATGAACGCGACCTGAGCGGCCACGGCGGCGCGGAACGGCTCGAACTCGATCGCGCGCAATCGATCCGGCGGATGTTCGACGAGCGGCAGCTCGAAGTGTGAATCGGTGCTGGTGTCGCCATGGCCAGGGAAATGCTTGCCACACGCCGCCAGTCCCGCGCCCTGCAAGGCGCGGATGATGACGCGTCCGAGCTTGGCGACGTCCTCGGCGCGCTCCGCGAGCGCGCGATCGCCGATCACCGGATTCTTCGGATTGGTGTGGATGTCGAGCACCGGCGCGTAGTCGAGGGTGATGCCGACGGCCAGCAGCTCCTGGGCGAGCGCCTTCGCGAACCGCTCCGCCAGCGCTTCGGACGCCTGGCCGGCGCGCCCCAGCGTCGCCATTGGCGGCCACCTGGTGAACGGCTCCTTGAGCCGCGCCACGCGCCCACCCTCCTGATCGACGCTGACCCACGCCGGCGCGGTTCGCCCGAGCGCTTCGCAGTCGGCGGAGAGCTCGGCCACCTGTTCGGGCGCCTCGATGTTGCGGCTGAACAGAATCATCCCGCCGAGGTCGAATTCACGAGCCAGCGATCGCAGCTCCGCCGGGACGCTCGTGCCCGGCATGCTGCCGATTAAATACTGTCCAATATCGCGTCGCGTCGCTAAAGGCATGCTGCTTCGAGAATTATAATTGCGTCGTGCGCATCTCGGCGTCTGCTCCGACACGAATTGATCTGGCCGGCGGCACCATCGACATCTGGCCTCTCTATCTCTTTCACCCCGGCGCCCAGACGCTGAACGTGGCGATCAGCCTGCGCGCCCGGGCGTGGATCGAGCCGCGCCCTGACGAGCGTGTCGAGCTGCTGTCGGAAGACACCGATCGCACCGTTAACCTTTCGTTCGATCAGCTCCGGGACGACGACACGCTGCCCCTGCTGGGGCGGCTGGTCCATCGCTTCGGCGTGCACGGCATCCGCCTGACGACCCGCGGCGAATCCCCGGCGGGCGCCGGCATCGCCGGCTCGTCGGCGCTCAACGTCGCCGTCTGCGGCGCCCTGGCGGCGTATCTCGGCGACGATCGCGAGCCCGAGGCGCTCCTGGAGATCGCCAAGGACGTCGAGGCACAGGTGATCAAGGTGCCGACCGGCCTGCAGGATTACCGCCCGGCGATGTACGGCGGCATCGCGGCGCTCGAGCTCCATGCCGGTGAGCTGACGCGCGTGCCGCTCGATGTCGACGCGCGGGAGCTCGAACAACGCATCGTCCTCTGTTACACAGGCGAGCCGCGCAACTCGGGGACGAACAACTGGGACATTACCAAGCGGCACATCGATGGTGACAAGCACGTCTTCGATTGCTTCGAGCGCATTCGCGATACGGCCGCCGCCATGCGTGAGGCGTTGACCAAGGGCGACTGGGAGGCCACTGCCGTGTGCCTCGCCACCGAATGGGAGAACCGGAAGCGCCTGGCTCCCGGAGTCACCACGACCTTGATCGATTCGCTGATCGCGCGCGCCATCGCCGCGGGCGCCAAGGCGGCCAAGGTCTGCGGCGCCGGCGGCGGTGGCTGCCTGTTCTGCCTGGCGCCGCCCGATCGCCTCGCGGCCGTTCGCGACGCCCTGGCCGATGGCGGCGCCAGCGTCCTCGATTTCCACGTCGAGACGACCGGCCTCAGCGTCACGCGCGAATGACCACGCCGCTGCCCTCCCCGCTCGACAACAAGTCGGTGGCGCGGACGCTGCTCGAGATTGCCGACCTGCTCGAGTTGAAGGGCGAGAACCCGTTCAAGATTCGCGCCTATCGCAACGCCGCCGACGTCGTGTCGCACGCGGCCGAAGCGGTCTCGGCGCTCGATGAAGCGGCGCTCCGCGGCTGGAACGGCATCGGCAAGGACCTCGCCGGCCGCATTCGCGAGATCGCCACGACCGGCGATTGCGCCGTCCGCCGCGACCTGTTGACCGAGTTCCCGGCGACCTTGCTCGATGTGCTCCGGCTGCAAGGCGTCGGGCCGAAGACCGTCGCGGTGCTCTACAAGGAGCTCCGCATAGCGAGCCTCGACGACCTCGCAGCCGCGGCGAAGGCCGGCCGCATCCGCGGCGTCAAGGGCATGGGCGGCAAGAAGGAGCAGCTGATCCTCCAGGCCATCGAGGAACGGCAACGGTTCGCCGGACGGCACCTGCTGTCGCGCGCGACGGAGATGGCCGAGGCCCTGGTGGCTTATCTGCAGGAACAGGCGCCCGCCGCCGACATCGCCATCGTCGGCAGCGTCCGCCGCGGCGCCGAGACGAGCGGCGACCTCGACATCCTTGCCAGCGGCGCCGACACGTCCCTCGCAGAAGCCTTCATTCGCTTCCCGATGGTCGAGCGGGTCCTCGCCAACGGCGGCACCAAGGCCAGTGTCCTTCTTCGCGGCGGCTTCCAGGCCGACCTCCGCATCGTCACTCCCGACCAGCGCGGCGCGGCCTTGCAATATTTCACCGGCTCGAAGGCCCACAACATCGCCTTGCGCGATCGCGCGCTCGAGCGAGGCTGGAAGCTGAATGAGTACGGGCTGTTCGATGCGAAGGACCAAGCCATCGCCGGCGCCACGGAACAGGAGATCTACAAGGCGC
>JAYWEJ010000086.1:0-5126 GCA_043779345.1 Acidimicrobiia bacterium
ACCTTCGTCGTCGCCGAGGTCTTCTCACCGGCGACGGCCTTGACGATCCGGCCCGGCGCGCGTCCGTCGACGATGACGACGCTCTTGGCGCCGCCCTTCAGCGCCGCCTGGCAGGCCGCCAGCTTCGCGACCATGCCGGCATTGGCCGTTCCCGACTTCACCAGCTTCTCGATCCGCTCCTTGTCGAGCCGCGGAATCGTCTGGTTCTTCTTGTCGAGCACCCCGGGCGTGGCGCCGGCAATGACGAGGCGCTTGGCCTTCAGCCGCGCCGCCAGGCTCCCCGCCAACGTATCGGCGTTGACGTTGAATAACTTTCCGTTCTTCGCCGCCCCGACGCAGGCGATCACCGGCACGTAACCGGCCCGGCACAGCGTCTCGATCAGCTCCGGGCTCCTGGCGTTGAGCGGGGTGCCGACCATCCCGAGGTCGACCGTCTCGCCGTTGGTCGCCTTGTGCGGCGCCGCCTTCGTGACCGGCGCGACACCAGCGTCAGCACCCGTCAACCCGACCGCCTTGCCGCCCGCCGCGTTGATCGCCGCCACGAACTTGGTGTTGACCGATCCCGCGAGCGTCGCGACGACGATGTTGAGCGTTTCGGCGTCGGTGACGCGCAGCCCGTCGATCTGCCGCTTCGGGATGCCGACCTGCGCGAGCGCGGCATCGATTTCCCGGCCGCCGCCGTGGACGATCACCAGGCGTACCTTGGTCGCCGCGGTCTTGATGGCGCGGCCGATCGCCTTCAGCCGCTGTTCGTTTTCGATGAGCTCGCCGCCAAGCTTCAGCACCGCGATGCGCTTCACAGCAGTCCCGTCTTCTGATCGAATCCGTACATCACGTTGAAGTTCTGGATCGCCTGGCCGGACGCGCCCTTGACCAGGTTGTCGAGCACGCTGACGACGAAGACACGGCCGGTCGCTTCATCCACCTTCCAGCCGATGTCGCAGAAGTTGGTGTGCGCGACGTGCTTGATCTCGGGCAGCGTGTCGCCCGTGATCCGCACGAACGGCGCATCGGCGTAGGCGCGCTCGAATGCCGCCGCCACCGCGGCCGCCGTCGTGCCGGGCACCAGATGCGCGTAGATGCTCGAGAGAAGGCCGCGATCGAGTGGCACGAGATGCGGCACGAACGTCACCGATTGCCCGAGCGACTGTTCGATCTCCGGCGTATGTCGATGGCCGAACGGGTTGTAGGCGGCGACGCTGCCGTGGTTCTCCGAAAAGTGCGTGCGATCGGTGGCCGCCTTGCCGGCGCCGGAGATGCCCGACTTCGCGTCGATGATGATGTCGGCGCCCGCCTTCAGCAGGCCCGCGCGTTGCAGCGGCAACAGGCCGAGCAGCGACGCGGTGGGGTAGCAGCCGGGATTCGACAGCAGACGCGCCGGCTTGATCGCGTCGAGCTCGAATTCCGGCAGGCCGTAGGCCACGCCCGGCGGCAGGGAGGCCGTCGCCGGATAGAACGTCGCGCGCGTCGCATCGTCACGAAGACGGAAGGCGCCTGAGAGATCGATGACGCGCAGCCCGCGGGCGAGGAGCGACGGCGCCAGCTCGGCAGAGGCGGCCTCGGGCAGCGCGAGAAACACCGCGTCGGCTGCGAATGCCGCGGCGTTCAGCGGCACCACCGTGCCGTCCCAAATCTTCGACAGCGACGGCAGGCGGCGAGGTGTGCTGGTCGCCTGCGAACCGGTCGCGGCGGTGATGGTGACGTGGGGATGACGCGACAGCAGACGGATCAATTCCTGGCCGGCAAACCCGGTGGCGCCGGCGATGGCGACTCGAATGAGGCTCTGGTTGCCCCGCTGGTCCCCTTCCGTTTCTGTCACAAGCTGCGTCATATGTATGCGTCCAGAAGAATAGTTATACATGCATACTTTTCCACATGTCAACAAGAAATCTCATGTTTCTGATGCATATTGATGTATGCTTATTCACTCGGACGTATAAACATGAAGACCCAAAGGCAGTCAATCATTCTCGATGTGGTGGAGCACGAGGCGGTGCGGAGCCAGGAGCAGCTGCGCCACCTCCTGTCGTCGCGCGGCTTCGATGTGACGCAAGCCACGCTCTCGAGAGACATCAAGGAGCTCGGTCTCCTGAAGCGCTCGTCGGACGGCGCGTATCAGCCGGCCGGCGCCGACTCGACCTCGCACGCCAGCGCGCTCGACACGCTCGGCCGCGCGCTGTCGGAGTACCTCGTCAACATCGAGCCGGTGCAGCAGCTCGTGGTGCTGAAGACCGGCGCGGGACAGGCGCAGCTGCTCGGCCTTGCGATCGATCGATCGCGGCTGCCCGAGGTCGCCGGCACGCTCGCCGGCGACGATACGATCCTGATCATCGCCCGCGACGCCAAGAGCGCGCAGGCCGTCGTCAAGCAGTTGAGGGACCTCGCCAGTTGAAACCTATCGTCGTGCTCGCGTATTCGGGGGGCGCGCGTTCGCACGCCGCCATTCCATGGCTCGCCGATCGTCATCGCGCTGAAGTCGTCACCGTCACGCTCGATCTCGGGCAGTCGGGCGACCTCAACGAGATCCGGACGCACGCGCTCGGTTCGGGCGCGTCGCGCGCGCACGTCATCGACGCGCGCGAGGAATTCGCGCGCGACATCGTGCTGCCGTCGCTCAAGGCCGGCGCCCTGTCGGACACGCGCTACCCGATGGCGACGGCGCTGACGCGCCCGCTGATCGCCAAGACGCTCGTGCAGATTGCCGCGATCGAGAATGCGGCGCACGTCGCGCATGGCGCGATCGGGCGCGATCGCCGCCGCCTGGCCCAGCCGATCTCGACGCTCAACCCGACGCTGAAAGAGATCGCCTGCGCGGAGGAAACCGGGTTTGTGGCGAAGATCGGCGAGGTCAAGGCGCCCAACCGCATCGACGACAACCTGTGGGGCCGTACCATCGGCCGCCGCGGCGACGATGGCTCGTCGGAGCCCGAGGAGTCGCTGTTCAAGGTGACGCGCCGCCTCGATGAGGCGCCGGTGAAGCCCGCGCATGTCGAGATCGAATTCGAGCGCGGCGCCGCCGTCGGCATCAACGGCGTGACGATGCGGCTCGGAGAGCTGATCGAGAGCCTGCAGACGATTGCCGGCGAGCACGGTGTCGGCCGCCTCGATCGCATCAAGGTGAAGCCGGACGGCACGCGCTCGCGCGCCTTCTACGAAGCGCCCGCCGCCGTGGTCCTGCATCTCGCGCACGCGGAGCTGTGGCGCTACGTGTCGTCGGAATCGCAGCAGCGCTTTGATACGGCGGTGTCGTCCGCGTATGTCGAAGCCATCGATCGCGGCGAGTGGTTCGATCCGCTGCGAACCGGGCTCGATGCGTACGTCAATGCGACGTCAGAGCAGATGACCGGCACGGTGCGCGTGCGGCTGCTGAAGGGCGGCGCGCAGGTCGTCGGCAGGAAGACGCAGCATGTCTAAGCCGCTGTGGTCGGGCCGTTTTGATGCCGCGCCGGATCCGGCCGCGTTCGATTTCGGCGTGTCGTTTCCGTTCGATCGCCGTCTCTTCGAAGACGACGTCACCGGCAGCCTGGCGTGGGCCGAGGCCCTGACGCGCGCCGGCGTGCTCGACGCGAAGGACAGCCAGGCGATCCACGACGGCCTCACCGCGATCCTCGAGCAGGGCCGCCGCGATCCGTCATGGGTCAACGGCGACGACGAGGACGTGCATTCGTTCGTGGAGCGCCAGCTGGTCGAGCGGATCGGCGACGCCGGACGCCGCCTGCACACGGGCCGATCGCGCAACGAGCAGGTCTCGGTCGATCTGCGGCTGTATCTGCGCCGCCGGATTCCGCGGCTCCAGCAAAAACTCCGCGCGACAATCGCGGCGTTTGCGGATCAGGCCGAGAAGGCCGGCGACGCGCTGATGCCGTCGTACACGCACTTGCGGCGCGCCATGCCGGTGCTGGTCTCGCATTTCCTGCTGAGCCACGCCGCGGCGCTGCGCCGCGATCACGCGCGCCTCGACGCGGCGCGTGAGGAAGCGAACGCGCTGCCGCTGGGGTCGGGCGCGATCGCCGGCACCGGCTACCCGATTGATACGGCGTTGCTGGCCGAGCGGCTGGGGTTTAGCCGCGTCGTCACCAACAGCATCGACTCGTCGTCTGATCGAGACTTCGCGGCGTCGTTCCTGCACGCGGTGTCGCTCTCGATGGTGCACCTGTCGCGCATCGCGGAGGACTTCATCCTGATGACCGGCGAGGAGTTCGGATTCTTCGAGCTGGCGGATTCGTCGGCGACCGGCAGCAGCATGATGCCGCAGAAGAAGAATCCGGATCCCCTGGAGCTGGTGCGCGGCAAGTCGGGACGCGCGATTGGCCACCTCACGGGATTCCTGATCACGATGAAGGGCCTGCCGACCGGCTACAACAAGGATCTGCAGGAAGACAAAGAGCCGCTGTTCGACTCGGAGGACACGCTCGCCGTCTCGCTGGACGCGACCGCGGCGGTGGTGAGGAACCTGGCGCTGCACGCGGAGCGCACCGGCAACGCTGCGGCCGGCCTGCTGCTGGCCACGGATGTCGCCGATTACCTCGTGTCGCGGGGCATGCCGTTCCGCCAGGCCCACGAGGTCGTCGGTGCGATGGTGCGCCAGCTGTTGGCGCAAAAACGCGACTTCGAATCGCTGTCGCTCGACGAATGGCGCACATCGAGCGAGCTGTTTGGCGCCGACGTGAAGCAGCATGTGACGGCCGCGGCGTCGGTTCGGGTCAGAAAGACGCCGCAATCGACGCATCCCGAGGCCGTTGCCGCCGCGCTGAAGGAGCTGCGGTCCTGGCTTGCCGGGGGCACGGACGTCTGATATATTCCGACTGCCCTGCGCCCTGGGTCTTTTCGGCCCACGAGCGCTTCCCGCACTCACAAAACCTTCGGCCGCTCAGTAAGGAACGAATCTGACCGGACGGCCCTTGGACCACGTCAGAAGGCTTGTCGCGCCGTAGCCTCGGCGAAGGCGGCGGACAGTAGATAGACCAGTACCGATGCGGCTCGGCGGGAGGCCAAATTCGGTTTTCGGGGGAGTTGCATGCAAGACCGCCGGCATCGGCCCGGCGACGTGCTGGACGACTATTGTCCACGCGAGCGCCGCATTACCGATCACGCCATTGTCGCGATGATCGACGATGAAATCAGAC
>JAYWEJ010000087.1:0-12107 GCA_043779345.1 Acidimicrobiia bacterium
CGCCGGCGCGGCGGCCGGACGCCGCTTGATCCGAAGGGAGCGAGTTCCGCCGGGAGCCGCCGACTCCGATTGGAACGGGGAATCGAGGGCGGAGGCGGCGGGCAGGTTACTGGCAGGCAACATCGATGGTCGCGCCGAACAGCTCAGGGCCGACCGTCGATTTGCCCAGGCGTAACGAGCGACCGGAGGAGCAACGGCGTTCGGCACAAAGCGCGACGTCGTCATCGCGCCGTCGCTTGAATCGAGGACAGCCTACCCGCGCATCGCGCGCTCGTGAATGAACGTGAGCGCCTGCCAGCCCGCGGAAATCGCGCCTTCCTGCCAGTCCGGCTCGGAGTGCGGCGTCACGGCGGCGGAGCCGACGACGATGCGGTTATCGACCTTCGAGAGCCGGGCACGCCGCTCGGCATTTCGACCGCTGGCGTAGCCGCCCTCGTTGTACTTCACCTTGCGCCACCACACCGCGTACGCGCTCTCGAACTCCGTGCGGATCTGCGGATGCACCTTGCTCGCATGCATCAACACGTGCTCGACGCGGGCCGCGACCGTCTGATCGAGGAGGTTGCCGACCGGCCCGTTCGCGTAGAGGCCGAGCAGCACGCCCTTCTTCGTGAAGTAGTCGTTGGACGGATACGAGAACTCGCCGAGCGGCAGGTTCGAATAGAGGTGGCCACCAAAGATGTGATCGTCCTCCTCCCAGAAACGGCGCTTCATCTGGAGGCCCAGCTTCGCGCTGTTGCTGTAGTTGACCGCCTTCACTTCCTGCATCAGCTCGTCGGAGATGTTGATGTCGAGCCGCGCGACCAGGTTGAGCGGCATGCACAGCACGACGTAGTCGGCGTTGATCTCGACCGGCTTCCTGCTCCTGGTGTCGAGATACGTGACCTTGACGCCGCTGTCGCTTTGCACCACCTTCTGCACTTCCGCGTTGAAGGTGAGCCGCTTGGCATCCATCCCGCGCTGGAAGCCCTTCGCGATCTGATCCATGCCGCCGACCGGCTGGAACATCGGCGCCGCCGTCGTGCCCTCGACCGCCGGCACCGAGCGCAGGCGCTGCGCGAACGGCCCGCGCAGCAGGTCGGCCAGCGCATACGGATCGCCCTCACCGCGATTGGCGAACGCCCGGTAGGTGCGCGTGTTGTTATCCAGGTAACCCTGGTTGATCAGGTACGCCGTGATGCGCTTCTGATCGTCGGCCGTCAGCGGCAGATCGAGCTTGCCCTGATCGAGCGCCTTGACGAACAGCTCGTTGATCTGTCCGGTGACGTCGGCCTTGACCTCGCGCAGGCGGATCTTCTTGTTCGAGAGCGGCCCGGCGTTATTACCTTCGAAGAAGAAATAGTTGGCGTCCGATTCGTTGAGGAACACCTGCACCGGAACGTCGAGCTCGCGGCAGTAGTTCAACACCGCTTCGTGCGAATACGGAATACGCCACGGGCCGACGTTGATGTACTGCCCTTCGTCGAACGTGCAGACCTGGCGCTCGCCGCCCACTTCGGTGTGCTCATGGCCTCGCTTCACCGCCCACTGCAAGCCGCCGACGCGATCGCGCGCTTCGAGCACCTGGTAGTCGTAGCCAAGCTTGCCGAGCTCGTAGCCGACGACCATGCCGGAGAGTCCGCCGCCGAGAACGAGCACTTTCGACTTCGCCGGACGCCCCGACAACTCCGGCTTCTGCCCCGCCGAACCCGCCATGAGATCCCACGAGGTCATGGCGCTGAACACCAGTGAGGAACCGCCGACGGCGCCGAGCTGCTCAAGGAACCGGCGCCGGGTCAAGACAGGAAATGTCGCCATAATTGATAGTACCCTTTCGGCCTGGATGCGCGGCCGACGCCTCGAATGGATCTGCACCGGAATCGTGCTTGCGATCGCCGCCTGGTATTGGCTGCAGTACTTCAATCGCAGCACCAACCTGCTTGACGAAGGGTCGACTGCCGCGCAAGCGCTGCGGATCCTCAACGGCGACCTGATCTACCGCGACTTCTTCACCGTCGTCACGCCCGGTTCCTATTACACCGTCGCCGCGCTCTTTCAGATCTTCGGCGCCACCTTGATGGTGCTGCGGTGGACCGCGCTCGTCACCGGGCTCGGCGTCCTGCTGATTACTTTGACGGTGGGACGACGGGTCATGGTTTGGCCGTTCGCGGCGGCAGCCGGGCTGTTGACAACGGTGTGGGGATGGTTCCTCGTCACGCCGAATTTCTATTCCCTCGAAGCGGCGCTCTTGTCACTGAGTGCACTCGCCTGCTACGTCTACGGCGCGCCGTCGTGGCGGTGGATGATTGCGGCAGGCATCGCGACCGGCTTGACGGCGATGGTGAAACAGAACGTCGGCGCCTACACCGCCGCCGGCCTCTTGATCACGATCTGGGCCTCGCGCCTCTTCGATGACGTCCCCGACTGGCGCGGCCGCGCCAAGATGAGCGGCCAGTTCATCGCCGGTGTCCTGGCCGCGGTGTTGCCGACATTGCTGTGGCTGATCGCATCCGGCGCGGGCCCGTACTTGTATGAAAGCTGGATCTACTATCCGCTGATCAGATACACGGAGCGATTCGCGCGGCCGTTTCCGGATTTCTTCCCGCTTGCAGAAGGCGACCCGTTCGATCTCTGGACCAAGCTCGTCATCTACCTTCCGGTGGTCGTCTATCCGCTCGCTGTCGTCGCGATCGCCGTTCTGGCGCGGCGATTCCAGCGGAGCGGCGACGCTGAAGCGAAGCGCGAAGGACACGCGCTGCTGGCGATTTCGCTCGTCGGGATGTTCACGCTGTTACAAGCGTGGCCGCGCGCCGACGTGCCGCACATCCTGTTCGGGCTACAGCCGACGTTCATCGTCTTTACGTACTTGCTGTTTTGCGCGTGGCGCGCCTTGAAGATGATTCCGGGACCGCAGTTGGCGATCGTCTCGATCGCCATGCTCGTCGCGCTCGCTCCCGCGGCGTCGTTGCTCTGGAAGGGATATCAACGAACGGACTGGGAGTATCAGAACTACATCGTTGTGGTGCGCACCGAGCGCGCGGAAGGAATCTTCACCGGCGGTCTCGAAGCGCAGCGGATCGACGTGGTCACAAAATACATTGTCGAACACACGGCGCCCGACGAGCCGATCTTCGTCGTGCCGTGGGCGGCAGGGTTTTACTTCCTCGCCAATCGAGCGAACCCGACGCGAACCGATTTCATGCTGTTCGAGGACCCGGAGGCCTACCCGTGCTTGTTGTCACGGCTCGATCAACGCCCGCCGAAGTACGTGATCTACGGCTACACGTGGGATGTCGACGATAAACATTTCAGGGATTACGCCGCCCCGATCGACCGCTACATCCGATCGCGCTACGCGATCGAGTTCAGCACCGACGGTTATGAGATCTGGAGGCGCCTCGATGAGGCGCCCCCAGCCATTGACGCATTTCCACGAGCCTGCCAGCCTCGCCGGTTCAGGCTGCGCGACTTTACCGGGTAGTGCCGACGCGCAGGTTGTCCTTGACGCTCTTGACGCCGTCGGTCGCCTTGGCGATTGACACGGCCTTGGCCTTCGCCGCCGCCGACTTCACGGTACCGCTCAGGGTGACCACGTTGTTGGCCACGTCGATGTCGATGTCGCTGTCGTCGAGGACGGTGTTCCAGTCGGCCATGTACTGCGAGTAGATCTTCGACTTGATCCAGCCGTCGTCGATGGCCCGGCCGGCCTTCTTCGCCGCAGTCGCCGACTTGTCGCCGGCCCGGTCCATCTTGTCTTCGGCCTTGTCGGCGGCGCGTGCCGTCTTGTCCTGCGCGCGATCGATCTTGCCGCCGTCGCGCATCGCCGGCGCAATGCGCAGCTGATCGACGACGCTCTTGACGCCGTCGTTGTTCTTCGCCGAAGCGATGGCGCGGGCGCGCGCCGCTTCGCTGGACACGGTGCCCTGCAGGGTGACCACACCGTTCTTGACGTCGACGTCGATGTTGCTGCCGCTGAGGACGTCCTCATCGACGAACTCCGAGTGAATCTTCATGACCAGCCAGCCGTCCTTGACGGCGCTGACCTGTGCTTGAGCTGGCGCCGACACAAACGTCAGCGTGAGAACCGCGAGGGCAATCGTGCCCAGTGAATGACCTAGAAATGACATCTTTCAAACTCCTCGTGCCTCGGCATTGAGGCCCAAGCCTGTGATTGCAAGTCCAGCGCCAACGCATCGGCCGAGCTTGGTGTAGGGTAAAGCTCATGTTCAAGCCGCTCGCCGCCCTGTTTGTGGCCGCCATGATTGCCGCCACCACGCTGTTCGCGCAGTCGCCGAAGATCGCCAACCTCACCGGCACCGTGATCGCCGTCAACCAGCAGTCCGACACGGTGACGCTGATCGATCTGAAAACGATGGAGGCGTATCGGCATGTCGCCGTCGTCGCCGGGCCGCATGAAGCTGCGGTCTCACCGGACGGACGCTCGGTGGTCGTCACCAACTACAACAAGCAGGGTGCCGGACAGCAGAAGACGCTCAGCGTGATCGCGCTGCCGGGCGGCGACACCATCAAGACCATCGATCTCGGCGAGTACCGCGCGCCGCATGACGTGCGCTGGGTCGACGCCACGCACGTCGTTGCCACGGCGGAAGGCAGCAACGCCTTGCTCCTGGTCAACATCACGACCGGCACGGTCGAGCGCACCTTCCAGACGGATCTCGCCGTCTCGCACATGCTGGCGCTCTCCACCGATCGCACGCGCCTCTATTGCTCGAACATGCGTGACGGCAGCGTCAGCGCGTTTGATTTCAAGACCGGAAAGAAGCTCAAGGACATCAAGACCGGCAAGGAGTGCGAGGGTGTCGCAGTCACGCCCGACGGGCGCTGGGTGTGGGCCGGCAATCGCGCCGAGGACACCATCACGATCATCGACACCAGGTCGCTCGAGGTCGTGAAGCAGATCCCGTCAAAGGGCTTCCCGTATCGCGTGCAGTTCACTCCCGACGGCAAGTTCGCGTTGATCCCGCACGCGCAGGCGTCGTCGCTGGTGGTCGCCGATGTCGCGAAGCAGGCGATCGTGAAGTCGATCGCGCTCGGGCTGACCAGGGTCGCACAACCCTCGACCGCCGGCGTCTTTCCGCATCCCGACAACCGCCATGCATTCGTGACCGTCCGCAACGACAACTCGATGCTGGTGCTCGATCTGGTGACCGGTGTCACGCTGGCGCGCGTCGAGGTCCAGAACAGTCCCGACGGCGTGGCCTATTCCCGCGTCCAGCGCTGAGCGGTCGTGAGAAACTAACGCCGCATGGGAAAGGGACGCCTCGAAGCCTTCAGCGATGGCGTGATCGCCATCATCATCACGATCATGGTCCTCGAGATGAGGGCGCCGCACGAAGCCACCATCGAGGCGCTCGCGCCACTCTGGCCGATCTTTCTCAGCTACGTCCTCAGCTTCGCCTACGTCGGCATCTACTGGAACAACCACCACCACATGCTGCATTCGGTCAAGCAGGTGCGCGGGCCGGTGTTGTGGGCCAACCTGCACCTGCTGTTCTGGCTGTCGCTGACGCCGTTCACCACGGCATGGATGGGCGAGAATCACTTCGCGACGATTCCCGTCGCCGTCTACGGAGTGGGCCTGTTGATGAACGCGATCGCCTACGCGATTCTCGTGCGAACGCTGATCGCGGCGCACGGCCGCGACTCGGAATTCGCGGCGCGCATCGGCGGGGATTTCAAGGGTTACGTGTCGCTGGCCATGTACGTCCTGGCAGTGGTCCTGGCGTTCGTGAACTCGTGGATAGCGCTGGCGATCTTCTTCGCGGTGGCGATGATCTGGTTTATTCCGGATCGCCGTTTCGAGCGCTCGCACGGCGGTCCTTGAAGAACGCCTGAAGCAGCTCGCGGCTATCGCCTTCGAGGACGCCGCCGAGCGCTTCGAGCCGGTGATTCAGTCCAGCGAGCTCGTGCGCCGCTGTCATTGAGACGATTGCGCCGGCTTTGGGCTCGGGTGCGCCATACACCACGAGTCCAATTCGCGCGTGCACCATCGCGCCGACGCACATCAGGCAGGGCTCCACGGTCACATACAGCGTCGCGCCAGTCAGCCGGTAATTGCCGATCGCCGCCGCCGCCGCCCGCAGCGCGATCACTTCCGCGTGCGCGGTTGGATCGTGCGCGGCAATGGGCCGGTTGAACCCGGTGCCGGCAATGGCGCCGTCGATGACGACGACGGCGCCGACCGGCACTTCGCCGGCGTCGCCCGCCTTGCGAGCCTCAACCAGCGCGGCTCGCATGTAAGTGTCGTGTGGCACGCTCGAATTCTAGCGTGCCACCGTACTGCCGGCGCGTCAGCGTTCGGAGGGCACGCCGTGCGACGCGGCTTCACCCGCGAACTGGAATTCCAGCAGCCGCTGCATGCTGCCGTCGCCAACGGTGGCGAGCACCACAGTGTTTTTGCCGGCGCGATCGCGTTCGAGGTGCGTGCAGTGGAATCCCACTACCGGTAATTTCTGGTTGTTGTAAGCATAGATATGGGTGCACGGCTCGCCGCGCTCCATCCGGGCGTTGTCATGCTCGATCACATAGCGGCCCTGCAGGATATGGTTGCCGACGAATACGGGGCGATGGAACCACACCTCGGTGAGCTGCCGAACCGGCGGCGCGGCCGCGAGCTGCAGGTCGTTGGCCAGCATCGGGTCGTCCTCCCACGGGAGCAGGCTCAGGATGTCCATCTGGTGCTGGTCGCAGCAGGACGCAGCCGCCGGAACCGGTGCCAGCAGCAGAAAGCCGGTCATACCCACCGCCACGAGTAGTTTGAAATGCATAGGTGTCCTCATACCGGCATCGAGAGGCGAAAGGCGTGCCGGACGCGATCCCCGGATTCGCGCCGGTTTTTGCCGCCGACAGCGCCCGTTTGGGGAGATTTTCGCGGAGGGCCGAAAGATTCCCTGCATGCATGGCGTCAATCCGTGTTTAATCTGTGACGTCACGCACTTTTGTCGCCGGAGGAATCGATGATCGCTCGCTGGTGTCGCGTCGCTGCCTGTTGTCTGTGTTGTCTCATAGCCGGCTCCTCGGCGGGCTGGGCTCAAGAGAGTCACCTCGACACCCCCGGAGAAGTTCCCAAGTACGTCCGCGATCCGATTCCCCTCTACACCACCGGCCTCGGCCCCTTTCACCGCCCGATTTCATCGAAGAACAAGGAAGCGCAGGCGTTTTTCGACCAGGGCTTCCAGATGCAGTACGCGTTCGCGCGCCTCGACGCGATCCGGTCGTTTCGCGAGGCGTGGAAGCGCGATCCCGACTGCGCGATTTGCTACTGGGCCGAGGGCTGGGCCTGGGGCTCGTACCTGAACGGCCCGATGTCGGCCGAACAGGCGCCGTTTGCCTATGCGGCCACGCAAAAGGCGATCAGCATGCGCGACCAGGCGACGCCGAAAGAGCGCGCGTTCATCGATGCGCTCGCCGTGCGCTACGTCAAGGATTTCAAGGCCGACAAGCGCAAGGAGCAGGATCAGGCCTACGCCGACGCGATGGCCAAGGTCGCCGCGCAGTTTCCGACCGATCTCGATGCAATCACGCTCTACGCCGACGCGCTATTCCTGCTCGAACCGCGCCGCGGCCGGCGCGACGTCAACGCGCCCAACATCAAGCGGCTGCACGGCGTGCTCGAATCGGCGCTGAAGATCGATCCGAAGCATCCGGGCGCCTGCCATCTCTACGTGCACGCGACCGAGTCGACCGTGCGCCCCGATCTGGCGGAGCACTGCGCGCAGTACCTCGGCAAGACCATTCCCGGCGCCAGCCACATCAACCACATGCCGTCGCACACCTGGAATGAAGTGGGCCGCTGGGGCGATTCCGTCGAGGCCAACACCGACGCCTGGCATTCGGACCTCAAGGCGGATGCCGGCGAGGGCTTCGCGATCTATCCGGATCACAACCTGCACATGCTGCTCTACGCGGCGGCGATGGATGGCCAGGGCGCGCGCGCGATCCAGGCCGGCAAAGATTACGCGAAGCGGACCAGCGACGCGATGTATCACGCGCTCACGCTGGTGCGCTTCGGCCGGTTCGACGAAGTGGTCGAGCTGACGAAGCGGCCCGAGCGTGAGATTCCCGCGGCCGCGTTCGATTTCGCGCTCGGCTACTCGAAGCTGAAGCTCGGCGAGCCTGAATTCGCGAAAGCCTATCTGGCAAAGGTGAAGAAGGTCGCCGACACTTCGAAGGTGGAGTTCCGCCTGCACTCCGCCGCGCGCCTCGTCGGCGTCATGGCGAACCTCCTCGACGGCGAGATTACGCGGATGGGCGGTGACCTGCCCGGCGCGATCGCGAAGTTCGAGACCGCGGTGAAGCTCGATGACGAGATCGACTACGACGAGCCCGAGCCGCTGCCGTTCCCGGCGCGTCACTGGCTCGGCGCCGCGCTGATCGAAGCGAAGCGCTTCGCCGACGCCGAAAACGTCTACAAGAAGGATCTCGAGCAGCATCCGCACAACGGCTGGGCGCTGCTCGGATTGCAGCAGGCGCTGAAAGCTCAGGGCAAGACGGACGCGGCGGTCGATGCCGACCTCGCGAAGAGCTGGTCGCGCTCGGATACCTGGATTCGGGCGTCGCGCTTTTGACTGTCGAGGCGGGTCTTTAGACCCGCCTGCGGGCTTAGAATGGCGGGCATGCGATACAGCATGCTGGCCATGTTCGTTTTAGCGACGTCCACCCTCGCCGCGCAGCAGTGGCCGCACTATGCCGGCGATCAGGCCGCATCCCATTATTCGCCACTCGATCAGATCACTCCGGCGAATGTGCAGCGCCTCTCGATCGCCTGGGAGTGGAAGCCCAACGAAAAGGTGCTGCCGGAGTTCGGCACACGGCCCGGCGCATTTCAGAACACGCCGCTCGTCATCGACGGCGTCATGTATCTCAGCACGCCCTACAACCAGGTCGCCGCGCTCGATCCGGCGACGGGACGCGAGCTATGGAGGTATGACCCGAAGGCCTACGAGGACGGCCAGCCGCCCAATGGTCAGGGCTTCGCCCACCGTGGCGTCGTCGCGTGGAAAGACCCCTCGACTTCGCTCGGGGCAGGTGGCGGAGCGCTTCGCATCTTCATCAACGCGCGCTACAAGCTGATTCAACTCGACGCCAAGACCGGCACGCCCGTCGCAACCTTCGGCACCAACGGCGTCGTCGATCTCAGCGAAGGCCTGGTCTGGGCGATCAACAAGAAGCATTACACCAACACCTCGCCGCCGATCGTCTACAACGATCTGATCATCGTCGGCAACGGCGTCGGCGATCGCCTCACCTACAAGAACGATCCGCCGGGCGACGTGCGTGCCTTTAACGCACGGAGCGGGAAATTAGTCTGGAAGTTCAACACCATCCCGCAGCGCGGCGAGTTCGGCAACAACACGTGGGATGGCGGCTCGTGGCAGTTCACCGGCCACACCAACGTGTGGGCGCCGATGAGCCTGGACGAAGCGCGCGGACTACTTTACATGCCGGTCAGCACGCCGAGCAACGATTACTACGGCGGGCGCCGCCCAGGCGCGAACCTGTTCGCCGAATCGATCGTCTGCCTCGACGCCAACACCGGCCAGCGCAAGTGGCACTACCAGATCGTGCATCACGGCCTGTGGGATTACGACCCCGCGTCGGCGCCGAACCTCGTCACGATCACCGTCGACGGCAAGCGCATCGATGCGGTCGTGCAGCTCACCAAACAGGGCTGGGCGTTCGTCTTCGATCGCGTCACCGGCCGGCCGGTGTGGCCGATCGAAGAGCGACCGGTGCCGCGCAGCGATGTGCCCGGCGAAGCGTCGTGGCCGACGCAGCCCTTCCCCACGAAGCCGCCCGCGTTCGAATCGCAAGGGGTCACACTGGACGATGCGTTCGATGCGACGCCGGAGTGGAAAGAAAGAGCGACTGCGGAATTGAAGAAGTACCGGCTCGGTCCCATTTACACACCGCCGTCCTTGCAAGGCACGGTGGTGTTGCCCGGCGTATGGGGCGGCGCAAATTGGGGCGGCGGCGCCTTCGATCCGGCGACCGGGCGTCTCTACGTCAAGACGACGCGGAGCCCGAGCATCTTCAAGATGGAGCCGTTTAATAAGTCCACACAAGCGCAGGATCGGCTTGATGAGGTCGATGCGGAATACGTCCAGCGCAGCCCCTCGTCCTTCATCGACGGCGTGCCGATCCTGAAGCCTCCGTACGCGCACCTGGTCGCGATCGATCTGAACCGCGGTGCGATCGCGTGGAAGGTGCCCTTCGGCGACGATCCGCAGGTGCGCGCGCTGCCGGCGTTGAAGGGCGTACCGCTGCCCGATCGCCTCGGCGCGATCGGCCCGCCGGGCGCCATCGTCACGAAGTCCGGATTGATCTTCGTGGGCGGTAACGACATGGCGCTCTCGGCGTTCGACGCCAACAACGGCCGTGAGCTCTGGCGTTACGTCTTACCAAGGCAGGCCACCGCCACGCCGATGACGTATCTCGATGCCAACGGCCGGCAAGTCGTCGTGATCGCAACTGGCCGTGGTGAAGACACGGCGCTCGTCGCCTTTCGATTGCCGTGATCGGTGTAGAGGCGGGTCATCAGACCCGCCTGCAGGGAGAACACAATGACACCAATCCCGCCGGCGATCAGGACATCGACACGGCCGGCACCGATGCCGACGATCAAAGCCCGACCAAAGCCATGGGTACGGGGATTGCTCCCCATCGTCCGAGAGGTTGAGCTAATGGCAGATCAAGACCCAAATCGGGATCATCAAGACCCCAATGTGGAAGCGCCCGGCGACACCAACTCCGCCGATATCGTAGACCGCACCGGTGAGCAGATGCCGCTGCAGAGCCACGACGGTCTCGAGGCCGAGGAGCGCGCCAGCAAGAGCGTGCGGGCCGATGACGTGGACGCGAATGCCGAGGCCGACGAGGCGCAGCGCCCCTGATTGATCGCACCTGCACTGTGCCGGTACGCCTTATGCAATCGCACATTGTCGGAGGGATTTCTATGTTTGCTCGTCCTATGGTGCTGACGTTTTCTACCCTGGCTCTGATCGCGCTGTGCCAGGCCGCACTCCCCGTCTCCACCACGGTTGAGGCGCAAGGCCGGGAGGCGCAAGGCCGGCGGGCGTCGCGCATCCGGTTCATGCAGATGGATCGCAATAACGACGGCGTCATCTCACGCCAGGAATGGAATGGATCGGACCGCTCGTTCGAGGTCCACGACTGGAACGACGACGGCCGCTTGTCGGGTGAAGAAGTTCGCGTCGGCGCGCAGCGCAACACGAACTGGGAGGAAGCGGATCACGCTCCCAACCGGTGGGAGCGCAACCTGAGCTGGACAAAGCAGGCGTTCACCACTCTCGATCACGACCGCGACAACCGCCTGAGCGACACTGAGTGGCACTTCGACCGCGAGACGTTCGTCCGCGTCGACCGCAACCGCGACAACAGCCTCAGCCTGCAAGAGTTCCTCGGCGAAGGTACCGAGGACGACCTGCGCGGCGACAACTTCGATGACCTCGATCGCAACAACAACGGCCGCGTCGAGCGCGCCGAGTGGTATGGCGGGGCCGAGGATTTCAACTGGCTCGACAAGAACAAGGACGGCATCCTGACCCGCTACGAAGTGGCCGGGTCGCAGCCCAGCCAGACCACCTACGATGATTACGCGAATCTCGACTACAACCGCGACGGCCGCCTCGAGCGGACCGAGTGGCACTGGTCGAACGCCAGTTTCATGCAGCGCGACACCAATCGCGACGGTATCCTGTCGCGCGCGGAGTTCGACAGGGCCGGCGGCACGCCTGGCGCACCCGGCACGACCGGCACGGTCGGCGCGCTCGGCCAGGTCAACGCGCAGACGTTCCGAGTCAACTCGCAGCAGCGATGGGTCGACACCGGCATCATCGTTCGCTCGGGCGACATCATCACGTTCCAGTCGAGCGGCCAGATCCAGATGAGCGACAACGCTCAGGACCTCGCTTCCCCGGCCGGATCGCTCAGCCGCCGCATGGCGCCGGATGCGCCGATTAGCGGCGTCCTCGCCGGTGCCCTGATCGCGAAGATCGGCTCGTACTCGCCGCTCGCAATCGGCGATCAGACTCGCATCACGGCGCCGGTGCCCGGCCAGCTCTATCTCGGCGTCAACGACGATCACC
>JAYWEJ010000088.1:0-12103 GCA_043779345.1 Acidimicrobiia bacterium
GAGAAGGCTTTCCTTCCTTTCAACTGCTCGACCGTGGCTCGTGACATGTTCGACAGCCAGCTGTTCGGGCACCGCCGCGGCTCTTTTACCGGCGCGCACGAGGACTCGTTGGGCGTGATTCGCGCCGCCGAGGGCGGCACGCTATTCCTCGATGAGATCGGCGAGATGAGCCTCGACGTCCAGCCAAAACTGCTGCGCTTTCTCGAATCGGGAGAGATACAGCCGCTGGGTGATCCGAAGCCGAAACTCGTCGACGTCCGCGTCGTCGCGGCCACGAACGCGAACCTCGATCAGCTCGTCAGCGAAGGCCGGTTTCGCGAAGACCTCTTCTACCGCCTCAACGTGATCCGCATCAACATCCCGCCGCTGCGCGAGCGGCGCGAAGAGATCCCGGCGCTCGTGGAGCATTTCCTAGAGCGTCACGGCCGTGAGTTGCAGAAGCCGATGTTGCGCGTCGCTGACGAGACGCTCGAGTATGTCGTCCTCTACCGGTGGCCCGGCAACGTGCGGCAGCTCGCCAATGAGATCCGACGCATGGTGGCCCTGGCGGAGCCGGGCTCGGTGCTGATGCCCGCGCACCTCTCGGACGACATCGTCGCCAGCCGGCGCACCATTCCCGTCGGCCAGCTGCCGCGCGGGTTCAGCGAGGTACTCACTCGTATCGATCAGCCACTCGCCGCCGCGGTCGAACACGTCGAGCGCGCCGCGATTCAGCGCGCGCTGGCCATGACCGACGGCCATCTCGATGAAGCCGCCAGGATGCTCGGGCTGTCGCGAAAAGGGTTGTATCTAAAGCGACAGCGCTTGAACCTCGGCTGACGAGCGCGGGAATCACCGCTAACGTCGAAGAAGCATCGACGGGGATGTGGTTCCCGATTCAGTAACCTACTTCTTGACCTCGCACGCCGCGGTTGCGTCCGTCGCCAGACGAACGCACGCGGCGATGCGGCGGTCGGCGGGGTCCTGCACCGAGATCGACACGTTCTTCCCAGGCGCATCCGCCGCCATCCGATCCGTCAGCGACCGGAACTCGGTGATCAGCCCGCCGCTCTGCATCTCCCAGCCTGCAATGCCGTTTTGGGAAAACTGCACGATCGCGATGACGTTTTCTTTGTCCATGGTCGCGGCGACCTGACCGAACAGGCCGAGCGCGCACCACTGCGCCGCCGCGGCGCGCAGCGACTCGGGCGCGTCGAGCTTGCAGGCCTGGCGCGACTCGGCGCTGTTGGCCGCCTGCTGAATCGGCGCCACGCGCATGCCAATCACCGACAGCACCGCAATGGTCGTGAGGGCCGCCACCGCCCAGAGCGAGTAGCCGGTTCGAGTCATACAGGCAGCATCTCACGTCCGCCGTCATTTCCGATCGCGCGGCGTGACTCGCGAGACGTCACCCTTGCCTCGCCTCTCGACGCCGATCCGCCTTGCGCACGAACCGCGGCGGCGGAACGATCACGGGCACAAACCACCCGTGATGGCATGCGCCACATCTCATCGTCTTGCGCGCATCCTGGCTCGAGAATTCGACGGTCAGTTGCGCGGCCGGTGCGTTGCAGCGCTCGCACACGAGAGGCGCGATTCCGCTGGGAGTCTCTTTCGAGGACGGTCTTGTCAATGTATGTATCGAGACAGCAACATCGATGCCGGTTTTGATGCTGTAAGACGCGATGAAATGGACGTGACGCGCGGCTTACGGCCTAGCTGTGTGAGGCTGGATTTCAATGGCTGAGCTTTGCTAAGGCCCTGCCCGTTCGTTACACTCGCGTCGTGCCGGATGACAGTGAAGCAGGCCCGGCGGCTGCCGCCGAATCGAAGGTTCCCATCGACGTCGATTCGAGCGATGCGCCTTCCTTTCTGCGCATCACCATCAGCGGTGAGTGGCCTTCGGTCGACGCTCAACGAGTCGTCAGGGACGAGCTGCTGAGCGGCGGCCGGTTGACCCCGGCGTCGAAGGTGTTGGTGGATCTTCGCGGCGTGACTGGCGCACCGGAGCCGGCGGGCTTCGCCGGCCTGAAGGACGGCCCTGTCTCCCGGGTGCAGGCGTACCTCGTGGCCTCCGCGATTCAGCAGCAGATCGCCCGGCGGTTCAAACAGGGGGCGAAAAGCACGCTCGTGGAAATTTTCACCGACGAGAAAGATGCGCTCGAGTGGCTCTGGAACGCCGAGGCCGACTATTAGGCTTGCGCGTCGCACGCGTCCGCATCTATCGAACCCCGCTGAGAACAACCAGCAGCATGGCGCCGAAGTGCAGGGGCGTGTTGGCCACGAACCGAAACACGAACGCCATTTCCGGCGTGGGTTCTGGATGTTGACGCTCCTGCTCTTCAAGAAATCGCCAGGAGTGGTACGCGATCGCGAACGGCGCGAGCGTCAAGGCGGCCAGGCCCATGGCCACGCCCAGCGGCTGCGTGGTGAACCGCCAGAGTCTGGCGTTCGAATGATCGACACCTCGATCGTGCGGGACGGACCGCTCAGATTGTTTCGGTTCGCCGACCCCGATGGGAACGTCATCGAGTATTTTTCTGTGGTCGCCCAATAGTCGGAAGGGTTGCGATTGACTCTGGAATCGTTCCAACCCTTACCGTAACGCCATGTACACAACACTTGTCGTTCTCACGCTCATCCAGGCCGTCGGGCCATCAGGTCATCAGGCCGTCACAGAACGCGGCGCGCACGTCATGGGGTTCGACCAGGACAACACCGTTCATCGCTTCCGCCTGCATGCGGACGGCGGGGCGGTCGACATCGCGGTGCGCGCTCGCGCCGACGTAGCGAACCGTGACGCGATCCGCTCCCACCTCCCCCACATCGCGATGCTGTTCGCCGACGGCAACTTCGAGGCGCCGATGCTGATTCACGACTCGAAAGTGCCGGGCACCGAGACCATGGCGGCGCTCAAGAGCCTAATCCGGTTCGTTTACGTCGAAACCTTAGAGGGAGGACGGCTGGACATCTTCACCACGGACCCCGCGGCGCTGCAGGCGGTCCACGACTTCATGCGCTTTCAGATCGCGGACCACAAGACCGGGGATCCCGTCACAATTACTAAACGATGATGCACGAAGCGATGAATACCTTGAGCCCGCGCGAACTGGCGGCGTCGGCCGGCGTCAGCACCGACACGCTGCGCCACTACGAAAAGAGCGGCGTCCTTCCAAAACCGGCGCGGACGCGCGCCGGTTACCGGCGGTATCCCGCGGTCGCCGTGACGCGCGTCGCGCTCGTTCGCCGGGCGCTGGCGATCGGCTTTTCGATCAAGGAGCTGACGCGCGTGTTCCGCGAGCGCGACCAG
Source organism: Acidimicrobiia bacterium (assembly GCA_043779345.1). Classification (GTDB taxonomy): domain Bacteria; phylum Acidobacteriota; class Vicinamibacteria; order Vicinamibacterales; family UBA2999; genus 12-FULL-67-14b. The sequence goes on from JAYWEJ010000088.1 coordinate 3,290, forward strand.
GGCGGCGCCCCTGCCGTAAAGTCCGCGCCATCGTCGGCGATCGCCTCGCGCGCATCGACGTGGAGCTGGCGGCGCTGGTCGCGCCGAAATCCGACCTGACGGCGTTGCTCGCGGACTGGGATGCGAAGCTGGACCGAACGCCGTCAGATCAACCCGCGAAACTCCTTGAATCCCTGCGAGTTACCGGCGGGGACCTTTGCACGCGAAAGTGAACAGACCGTTGATCTAAGGGCCGAGCCGCACTACTGTTTCCCTCGCGGCGTCGCGCCCCCTTCATACCTGCGACGTCCTGAAAACCGTGGTGAGCCAGGCGACTGTGGATTCCCTGCCTGTACTCGTGCGGGACGGCATCCGTCTGCGCGAAGTACATCTGTCGGACGCGGCGGCGCTAACGGCGCTGTTCCAGCTGCCCGACGTGTCGAAGCACCTCGATCCGCCGCCGGCGACGATCGCGGACTTCGGCCACTGGATCACGCTCAGCCAGTCGCGCCGCGTCGAGGGCCGGGCCGCCTGTTACACCCTGCTCACCGGCAGGGACGACGTCACGGGGCTATTCATGGCGCTGCGCTTCGAGGACCTGGAACGCGCCGAGATCGGCTTCGCGATCGCGCCGCAGCTCTGGGGCACCGGCGTGTTCCAGAAATCGATCGACGCCTACCTGGATTTCCTGTTCAACGAGTGGGGCGTCAAGACGCTGATCGGCAAGACCCACGTCACCAACGTGCGCGCGCTCGGCGCCATGCGGAAGGTCGGCGCCAAGGTGATCGAGCAGAACGAACGTCACGGGCATCCAGAGTATGTCTGGACTATCGAACGGGCCACAGATTAGGCGCGATTACTGTGCGTTCAGAATTCCGCGAATCGCGGTGCGAAGCTCCTGCGTGAAGTGCGCGTACTTCGGACCCTTGATCTCTCCTGTCAGCACGCGATCGATCTTCCCCATCACCAGATTCTTCGGCGCATCGGGCAGCGCTTTGAACGCCGGCGAATGGATCATGTAGCTGAGCGGATATTTCTGCAGGCGCGTCTTGAGATCGAGCTCGTAGAGCTTGCCTCGGGCGCTGAACTTATCGGCGAAGCCGGATGATCCTTCGATCGGGCTGGTGAGCTTCGCTTCGTCCACGAACAGCATGTAATCGGCCAGCGCGTCGGCCGCTTCGGCGATCCGCAGCGTCTCGCCCAGCTTGGTCTCCCACGCGGCGCGGGTGACGAGGTTGCTGAAGTGCGCCTGGTGATCGAGCACCATCAGCGCGGCGATGTCGCTGTAGGGCGTGAGATAGCCGCCGGGATCGAACAGGCCTGCGAGCGAGGTGTGCGCGGGCGGCGGCGTGGTCACGCCCTTCGGCGTGATCAGCGGATAGTTCCCCATGTGCCGCAGCGGCACTTTCTTTCCGGTCACGTACCATCCGCCCCAGCGCTCTTCGATCGGCTTGTAGTGATCGACGACGCCGCCGTTGGCGTAATCCATCTCGCTCTTGCGCGGGAACGTCGTCAAGACGCTGAGCCCGGGCACGCCGAGCGTGTCCCACGACAGGTGGCAGCGCAGGCACTGCTGATCGCGGCCGAACGTCGCCTGCGCAACGGGCGTCTGATGGACTGCGTAGAAGATCGAGCCCATCCGCGGATCCTGCGCCGTCACTTCGATCAGGCCGGCGCCGCGGATGTATCCCACCGACACGGTGTCGTTGAAATAGATCGCGCGCGGGTTGGTCATGGTGATGTGCTGCGCCTGCAGGCTGGTCCGGGTATAGACCATCACCTGGGATTCGACGGGCACGTCGAGCCGATCGAGCACCGACTTGAGATAGCCGGTCTTCTCGTCGAACACAAGCTTGGCGGAGCCGTCGCGCAGTTTCTGGTTCAGCCGATCGACGACGGTGTCGGTGTCGGCGGTGAGGTATTTGATCGCCGGGTGATTGATCGACTGATCGAACGCGCCGGAGCGGCGCTGCTGCGCAACGCTAACCGCGACCGTGGACGAAAGCGCCACGGCGCCAGCGATCAGGAAAAGGCGTGGAAACACTGGATCTATCTTAGCGGGTTACCAGATCACCTTCACGGCTTTGGAGGCGACGATGTCGGTGTCGCGTGTCATGAGCGGCAGTCCAAGGAGCTGCGCGGCGGCGACGATCAGGGCGTCGTAGGGATCGCGATTGAGGCGCAACAACTCGTCTGCCGCAAACACCTGCTCGCTGGTCAGATCGATCGCCTGATAACAGGGATTCATGAATAGCGTGCCGAAGAAGACAGCGGGCGGGACGCGTAACCCGCCGCGGCCGGCGCGGAACAGGAAGGTCACCTCCAGCAACACCGCCATCGGCACGTAGATCAGCGACGCGCCTTGTTCGGCGGCACGAAAATGCGCCGCGGCTTTCGGGCCCAGCGCGCGCGCGCCGCCGGCATGAAACAGCAGCGCGTGCGTGTCGGTCACCGCGGCCCGGAGATCAGCCACGTCGCTTCTTCGCCCGGGACCGCGGGCTGGCAGTGGGCGGATCCTCGTGCACCTCGAACTGCCGCGACAGATATTCGGCAAACCCGTCCCGGACCGCGGCAGCCGCGTTCGTCAGCGACGGGTCGTCCGACAAATTGACCATCCCGACCACGCTGCTGTTGACCGCCGCCAGGGCGCCGCGGCCGGCCCGCGCGTGCGTGACCAGCTTGTCGAGCGCATCGCTGACGTTGCCGCCGGCCAGCCGCGCACGGCCCTTGAGCCACACGACGTTGGCCTGATCGAGCGTCACCGACAGCGCTTTCTTCGGCATAATATAAATATAATATCACGCGCAAGGCGCCGGGAGCCGGGAGCCGGGAGCCGGGAAAAGCCTAGCCGCCGAACCAGCTCGGGACGGGCATGTCGGCCATCGTCCTTAGGCCGGGCGTGACGCGCAGGATCTTCGGGATGCTGTTGACAGTGATCGACGCGGTCGCGATGTCGCCGTGCAGGCCGCCGGAGATCTTCTGCGTAATGCGCGGGTTGCCTTCCACGGTCACGGCGTCGAACGACTCCGGCGCCCCGAGGTAGGCCTCCATGTGCAGCGTGATCACGGGCTTGCCCTTCGAGTAGCCGATGCCGTCCTGGATGATGCCGCAGACGTAGCCGGGATCGACGGCGATCAGCTCGCTCTCAACTCCTGTGACGGCGATCTTCGGATGGATTTCGTCGGTGACCTTGTCGAGCTTCCAGCCCATGGCGTCGGCAATCATCTGCACGCTCTCGGCCAGGCCGACGTGGCGGACGCTGCCGTCCTTGACCTTCTGCTCGAACTGGGCGGTGTTGAGGCCCGAGCCGATCTTCTGCTGGAACGGCAGCCTGCGCGTGCGCGCGTCCTGGACGCGATCGACGCGGATGCTGTCGACGCGCTCGCAGATGCCGGTCAGCATGATCGGCAGCGCGTCCATCGCGAAGCCCGGATTGACGCCGGTGCCGACGACGGCGACCTTGGCTTTCTTGGCGAGCGCATCAATTTTTTTGGCGAGCGCGCGGTTCTTGCCGACCGGGTACGACAGCTCTTCGGTCGTCGAGACGATCGCGACCTTTTTCTTGAGGACGCCTTCGATCTGCGGCATCACCGTCTTCAGCGAGGAGCTGGTGCACAGCACCGCGACGTCGGGCTTGCCGCTCTTGATGGCACCGTTGACGTCGTTGGTGATGCGGATCTTCAACTTCTTGCCGAGGCCGATCACCTCGCCAAGGTCGAGGCCGATCTTGGCGCGGTCGATATCGACGGCGCCGACAATTTGAAAACCTTTACGCGACACGATCTGGCGCGCCACTGCCGCACCGATCGGACCCAGGCCGTACATCAAGACTCTAATCGCCATACAAGCGAAGGATTATATAGCGGCTGTATGACTTTGGCAGGGCGAGACGGGATAGGATCATCGCTGGTGGCAGACAGAACACGACTCCGCCGACACGTCCTGCGGGGAGGGGCGGCGCTCGCGGCGCTGATTGCCTCCATCCTGCACATTCCTTCCACAATATCGGCTCAAGCCGGGGTCTCGCCCAGGACGGCCAATTACGACATCGATGTGACGCTGGACCCGGCGACGCGGACCATCACCGGCACCGAGCTCATCACCTGGCACAACACCGGCGTCATCGCGGCGTATTCGATTCGCCTGCATCTCTACTGGAACGCGTTCCGCAACACCAACTCGACCTGGCTGAAACAGCGGCAGCTGGCTGGCGACAATCCGTTCGCGCACGCGGCCGAGGATGATTTCGGATACACCAACGTCACGAAGATCGCCATCGTCAATCCCGATGGCAGCGACCGCGTCGACCTGACGAAGAGCCTGCGCTTCATCTCGCCGGACGATCAGAACACCGACGATCGCACGCTGGCCGCGGCGGACCTCGCCGACGCGATCCAGCCGGGCCAGACGCTGCGGCTGCGCGTCGCCTGGACCGGCAAGTTCCCGCGCAACTTCGATCGCACCGGCGTCATCGGCAACTACTTCTTCGTGTCGCAGTGGTTTCCGAAAGTCGGCGTGTTCGACCAGGGCTGGACGGCCCACCAGTTTTTCGCGAACTCGGAATTTTTCTCCGACTTCGGCAACTACGACGTGCGCATGACGGTGCCGAGGGGCTGGGTGGTCGGCGCCACCGGCGTCGAGCAGTCGCGCACCGACACCGGGGACAAAACGACCCATCGCTACGCGCAAACGGACGTCCACGACTTCGCGTGGACGACGAGCCCGGATTTCATCGAGAAGCGGCAGCAGTTCGAGATGCCGGGCCGCGCGCCGGTGCAGATGCGGCTGCTGCTCCAGCCCGAGCACGAACATCTCGCCGATCGCCATTTCGCCGCCGCCGCCGCGGCGCTGCAGTACTTCGGCGAGTGGTACGGCGCCTATCCCTATCCGCAGCTGACGATCGTCGATCCCGCGTATCAGAGCGACTCGGGCGGCATGGAGTACCCGACCATCTTCACGGCCGGCACGCGGTGGCTGTCGCCGAGAAACAGCAACGATCCCGAATACGTCGTGCTGCACGAGGCCGGCCACCAGTTCTGGTACGGCGTGGTCGCCAACAACGAGGTCCAGTTCGCGTGGCTCGACGAAGGCCTTACCGAGTACAGCGACTCGCGCGTGCAGTCGATCGCCTTCCAGCCCAACTACCTGGTGCAGCGGTTCTTCGGCGACTTCATCCCGTGGCAGTATCGCGACATCCCGCTGCAGCGCGCCACCGACACGAACTACATGAACACGTATCGCCGCGCGCCCGATCGCGATTCGCTGTCGATGCCGACGGCGACGCTGTGGCCGGGCACGCACCAGAACCTGTCGTACCACAAGGCCGCGCTGATGCTGCACACGCTCGAGCGGATGTACACCTGGGAAGTGATGCAGAAGGCGCTGTCGATCTACTTTGCGCGGTGGAAGTTCAAGCACCCGACGCCGGACGATTTCTTCGCGGTGCTCAACGAGGTGACCGGCAAGGACCACAAGTGGTTCATCGACCAGGTTTATGACAGCTCGAATACCTTCGATTATTCGATTGAGTCGCTGGTGAGCGAGCCGATCACCTCGCGTGGTGTTGCCGCGGACATGGTCGGCCCTTTGCTCCAGCAGGTGACCTACCGGAGCACCGTCGTCGCCCGTCGGCTTGAGGCCGGGCAGTTTCCGGTCGACGTGCTCGTCACGTTCAGCAACGGTGAGCAGGAGCGGAGGCCGTGGGATGGCCTCGGGCGGTGGCAGGTGTTCACGTTCGACAAGAATGTGAGGGCGGTGTCGGCGCAGATCGATCCGGAGCGGCGGCTGCTGCTCGACACCAACTACACCAACAACTCAAGAACGTTGGAGCCAGCGTCGGATCGCGCCGCGACCAAGTGGGCGCTGCGGTGGATGGTGTGGCTGCAGGATCTGTTGATGACCTCGGCCTTCCTCGTATGAACGGGCCATCAGGCCATCAGGCCATCGGGCCATCGGGTGCGTTCATCCATGGCCTGAATCGCGTCAAGCGCGCACCGTGGCTGGTGATCGGCGTGTGGCTGTCGACGCTGCTGCTGGCGATGCCGCTGGCGATCGTGCTGCAGGAAATGATTGGCGCGCATCTCGGCGCCAGCATGGCCGCGCAAGCCGCCGCCGACGGCGTCAACTACGACTGGTGGAACGAATTCCTGGCGCAGACGTCAGGCGTCGGCGCCACCTTCGTGCCCGCGATCCTCGGCTTCGCCGCGGTGATGAAGAACCTCAGCACCGTCGCCGACGCGTCGGCGATGCCGACGGTGATTGCCACCGTCGTCGTGATGTACATGCTGGTGTCGCTGTTCCTCGCCGGCGGCATCGTCGATCGGCTGGCGCGCGATCGCGATCTGGGTGCCGGCGCGTTCTTCTCGGCCTGCGGCGTCTACTTCGTCCGCTTCATCCGCCTCGGCCTGATCGCGTCGGTTGTTTACTGGCTGCTGTTCGGCCCGTACCACGGATGGCTGTTCGACGCGCTCTATCCGGCGCTGACGTCGGACGTGACGGTGGAGCGGACGGCGTTCTTCATCCGCCTCGGCCTCTACGCCGTCTTCGCGCTGCCGCTGTTCGCGTTCAACATCCTCTTCGACTACGCGAAGATCCGCGCCGTCGTCGAGGATCGCCGCAGCATGATCGGCGCGCTGGTGGCGAGCTGGCGGTTCATCCGCCGCGATCCGATCGCGATGTGGGGCGTCTACGCCATCAACGCGGCCATGTTCCTGCTGGTGATTGGGCTCTATTACCTGATCGCGCCCGGCGCCAGCGCGGATGCGCTGGCGTTTGCGATCGGACAGCTCTACATCGTGCTTCGGGTGATCGTGCGGCTGCTGTTCGTGGCGTCGCAGACGGCACTGTTCCAATCGCGATTGGCGCACGCGGGATACGTGGCGCGGCCGGTGCCGAAGTGGCCCGATTCTCCCGCCGCCGAGGCTATCGGTCCCCGTTAAAGCGCATCAACACCAGCGGCGGCGGCCGCGGCGTGCCGGAGTTTTTCTCTCGCATCGACGGCGGTGGCGCGCAGCAGCGGATCGCCATCGTCCGCCCACTTGTCGAGCGTCGGCGCGAAGCGGGTCAGGCGCATTTCACCCATCGCATACGCGGCGCAAGCGCGCAGCCACGGGTCCTGGCTGAGCGACATTACCTCGATGGCCTCTTCGCGATCGCCAAGCGCCTTGCCGAGCATCTTGTTCGCGGTCTCGATGCGGGCGCCGACCTGCACGTCGCGATCGAACAGCGGAATGATCACCTGCCGCACTTCCGGCGGCAGCACCGAGTCCATGAACTCGACGGCGTTGTCGTGCACCACGGGGTCCGACGACTGCAGGCCGACGTAGGCGCTGTGCATGTCGTACTGCGGATAGAGGAGCTTGAGCAGCCTGAAGATACGCTCAGTTTCCTTCTCCATTGATTCGCGGAGGCCGTGCTCGATTGGATTGGACGGATCGTCCGCCTCCGCTCCGTCGGAGCCTCGGCGCGACAGGCGGCCGAGCGTGCCCAGCACCTGGTACGACCGGTAGTGCCCCATGATCTCGGCAGCGAGCACCGACTCGATCAGCTTCCGATCGGTGGGCCGGTTCGGATGCGCCTGGCCGAGCCGGTTGAGCGCCGAAATCGTGTGATAGCGCAGCACCACGTCGCGATCGAGCACGCTTTCGACCAGCACTGCCTGCGCCGCGGCCGATGCGATGACCTCGAGACATTTCGGAATCTCGCGCCGCACTTCAGCGCGCATCGACTCGTCTGTCAGGTAGTCGCGCAGCGTGCCGACCACGCGATCGCCGAAGGCGGCGATGGCGGTGACGACGGCTTCGTTCAAGGCCGGCTCGGCGAGGCGATCGATCAAGTCGCCGATCAGCGAGCGCTTCTTCAGCGCGCCGACCGCCGCGATCGCGGCCTTCGCCACTTCGACATCGCCGTCGTCGACGAGCGCGCGCAGCTCGCGGTCGAACGCATCGGGCAGGACCGACATCAACCGCGCCGCTTCGAGGCGGGCCCGCTTTCCTGACTCGCCGGCTTCCTCGATCATTTTCGACAACAGCAGCTTCGCGGCGTCGATGTTCTGCGACCGGCCGGGCCGCGCCAGGAACGCGACCACCGCGGCCTGGATCGAGAAGTCCTCGAAATCGCCGAGCCCTTCGATGCGCTGCAGCGGATCGGTCGGATCGAATTCCGTGAGATACAGCAGCGCCTCGGTGCGGACGCCGAGATCGGGATCCTTGACGAGGGCCTCGACCTGGTCCTTGACGGTGGCGTCGCCGGCGCGCGCCAGCAGACGGATCGCCTGCTGGCGGATCTCCGCGTCCTCGTGGTTCAGCAGGCCGCGCACCGCGGGATGGACCTTGCGATCGTGCGCGAGCTCGAACAGGCTGAGCGCGTAGGCGATTTCCTTCGGGGTGCCTTTCAGGCGCGAGGTGATGAGCGACGAGGTGTCGCGGTCCAGCACCGGCATCGACGCACGCTCGGAATCGACGCGGTGCTGGTGGATGCTCTCGCGGAGGTTCTCGACGTACTGACGCCGCGCCACATAGGCTGCCCCCATCCACATCGCGACAAAGAGGATGACGACCGCCGACATCTGGATCGGCGACCAGCCGAGCACCGCGGCAAACAGCAACACCATCAGGCCGCCGGCGGCATCGCCGAACCGGTAGACCACCGTATCGATGAACGACTTGACGCGGAAGGTGTGCGACGCGGGCACCGGCAGGTACAGCAGTTCGACCGTGGCCTTGTCGATCGAATAGCGCAGGACCTGATCGCTCGCCTTCAGGGTGGCCGCCGCGACCAGCGTGCCGAGCAGCAGCACGCCCGCCGATCCCATCAGCATAGCGGTCGGGACGATAA